>CAKJZO010000051.1 GCA_918298275.1 Spirochaetota bacterium
GGCAGTCGTAATCGGCATCCTTTTCGTGGCGACGCTGAGCTCTCCGATGAGCGCCCTGCCCTCCACCTTGGTCGCATCCCAGAACCTTCTTGCTCTCTACGGAGGCGTTTCGTTCTCCCTCTCTGCAGTCATGAGCGTCCCCCAGACGGTCAAGGGACTTCAGGGCGATGTCAAGAAGATACGCGCATCCATCATCGCAGGAACAGGTTTCAACGTCTTCCTTCTGCTTCTGGTAACCTTCATGACGTTGCTCGGAGCAGGCAGTTCCATTACGCAGAACGGTGCGCTCGTAGACCTTTCGGCCCACCTCGGAGGCTGGGTCTCAATTGTAGGCTATCTCTTTTCCCTGCTTGCACTTTCCACCTCTCTTTGGGCAAACACGCTGAATCTCAGAGACATCGTCCATGAGCAGACCAAGATCGGTCTCAGACCAAGCTGGGTGATTGCCTCGGTACCTTCCCTGATTCTGGCTCTCATAGGAATCCAGAGCTTCGTCGGGTTCACCAGGCTGGCGGGAATAATCCAGGTTCTTACCGGGATAGGCATAATCCTGGCCTACAACAGATCCCGCAAGGAGAAGAACCTCGAATCCCCCATCTGCGGTTTGTTCGGAAAGCTTCCTTTCCAGATAATAGTCGTCATCGGTTCCCTGCTGGCCACGGTGGGATCGGTTCTCAAAGTGCTTTGACCGACGGAGGATCGGAAAATGTTCACATATACAAGAAAGGCAAACTACTACGAAACGGACAAGATGGGAATCATCCATCACTCGAACTACATCCGCTGGATGGAAGAGGCACGCATCGAGTTCATGGAACAGCTGGGCTTCGGTTTTGTCAAAGTTGAGGAGCTCGGAATAGTGTCTCCGGTTGCAAGTATTACCATAAATTACAAGCACCCTGTGCGTTTTGGAGACATCGTTGATATCAACGTAAAAATATCACGCTACAGCAGCGTAGTTCAGGAAATTACCTACGAAATGACCAACCGGACCACAGGATTGCTTGCCGCGACAGCCACTTCCAAGCACTGCTACATGAAGGACGGAACGGTCATCAATCTGAAGCATGAACTGCCCGAGTTGGATGCAATCTTCTCCGCATCTTTCAAAGCCGACGCAGATTGACTTTTTAAGGCGTAATATAGATTATATAGGTACTGATATTTCAATTTCATTTAAGGCTAAGGAGATTTTTAAATGAGCAATATTGATCAGATTATCGCAAGAGAAATTCTTGACTCACGTGGCAACCCGACTGTTGAAGTCGATGTCATCCTCGAAGACGGTTCCTTCGGCCGTGCAGCTGTTCCTTCCGGAGCATCCACAGGTGTCCATGAGGCTGTCGAGCTTCGCGACGGCGACAAGAAGCGCTATCTCGGAAAGGGCGTTCTCAAGGCTGTTGACAACGTGAACAACATAATCGCTCCGGCAATCGAGGGCATGGATGCACTTGATCAGGTCGGAATCGACCGCGCAATGATCGCTCTTGACGGCACACCCAACAAGGGCAAGCTCGGTGCAAACGCAATCCTCGCTGTTTCAATGGCAGTTGCACATGCTGCAGCAGAGTACCTCGGACTGCCGCTTTACAAGTACCTCGGTGCCTATCATGCATGCGTCCTCCCCGTTCCGATGGCAAACATCCTCAACGGCGGCGCACACTCAGACAACAAGGTCGACTTCCAGGAGTTCATGGTCATGCCTATCGGCGCTTCTTCAGAGCGCGAGGCTGTCAGAATGATCGCTGAGGTCTTCCACAATCTCAAGGCTGTCCTCAAGGCCAAGGGATACAACACCGGCGTCGGCGACGAGGGTGGTTTCGCTCCTGACCTTCAGTCCAACGAAGAGGCTCTCGAGGTCATCATGCAGGCTATCGAGAAGGCCGGCTACACAGCTGGCAGAGACGGCGACTTCATGATCGCTCTCGATCCCGCTTCTTCAGAGCTCTATGATGAGAAGACAGGCCTTTACGAGCTCAAGTGGACAACCCACGAGAAGCTTACTTCCGCTCAGATGGTCGACCTCTGGGAGTCCTGGGTCAACAAGTACCCCATCATCTCGATCGAGGATGGAATGGCTGAGGACGACTGGGAGGGCTGGAAGCTCCTCACCGACAGAATCGGCGACAGAGTCCAGCTTGTCGGCGACGACCTCTTCGTCACCAACCCGGCAAGACTCCAGATGGGTCTCGACAAGGGCGTTGCAAATGCAATCCTCATCAAGGTCAACCAGATTGGTACTCTCACAGAGACCTTCGAGGCCATCGACCTTGCCAAGAGAAACGGCTACGTATCAGTCGTATCCCACAGATCCGGTGAGACCGAGGACTGCACGATCGCAGACCTGGTCGTCGCTCTCGAGACCGGTGAGATCAAGACAGGTTCAATGAGCCGCTCCGACAGACTTGCAAAGTACAACCAGCTCCTCAGAATCGAGGAAGAGCTCGGCGACATTGCACAGTATGCCGGCCGCAAGGCTTTCAGAGTTCTGTAATAAGAACCCGCCTTTATTGAAAGGGGTCTCCAAACGGAGACCTCTTTTTTTGTCCTATGGAAAAAGTTAGTACAGAAAGCATGTACAGAGTCCTATGTACTAACTTTTGAAAAAAAAAGACCTCCGTGTTTCCACGGAGGCCGATTCAGTCGTAATAGCTATTACAGCTGGGGACCTGCGGCAACCAGAGCCTTTCCGGCTTCGTTGGTTGTGTACTTGACGAAGTTCTTGATGAACCTGCCGGCGAGGTCCTTTGCCTTCTCTTCCCACTGTGAAGGATCGGCATAGGTGTCTCTCGGATCGAGGATCTTCGGATCGACTCCGGGCAGTGATGTCGGGACTTCGAAGTTGAAGTACGGGATCATCTTGGTCTCGGACTTGAGGATTGAACCGTCGAGGATTGCATCGATGATACCACGGGTATCCTTGATGGAGATTCTCTTGCCGCTTCCGTTCCAACCTGTGTTGACCAGGTAAGCCTTTGCTCCGCTCTGCTCCATTCTCTTGACCAGCTCCTCGCCGTATTTGGTCGGGTGCAGCTCAAGGAAGGCCTGTCCGAAACAAGCTGAGAATGTCGGTGTGGGCTCGGTGATTCCACGCTCGGTACCGGCAAGCTTTGCCGTGAAGCCTGAGAGGAAGTAGTACTTTGTCTGCTCCGGTGTGAGGATGGAAACAGGAGGAAGTACTCCGAAAGCATCGGCAGAAAGGAAGATTACGTTCTTGGCTGCCGGAGCAGTAGAGACAGGACGTACGATGTTCTTGATGTGGTCGATCGGATAGGAAACACGTGTGTTCTCCGTGACTGACTTGTCTGCGAAATCGATCTTGCCGTTCTTGTCGACAGTGACGTTCTCGAGAAGAGCGTTGCGCTTGATTGCGTTGTAGATATCCGGCTCGGATTCCTTGTCGAGGTTGATGACCTTGGCGTAGCAGCCGCCCTCGAAGTTGAAGACTCCGTTGTCATCCCAACCGTGCTCGTCATCACCGATCAGAAGTCTCTTCGGATCTGTTGAGAGAGTGGTCTTACCTGTTCCGGAAAGGCCGAAGAAGATAGCTGTGTTCTTGCCATCCATGTCGGTGTTGGCTGAGCAGTGCATTGCAGCAATGCCCTGGAGCGGCAGGTAGTAGTTCATCATTGAGAACATACCCTTCTTCATCTCGCCGCCGTACCATGTGTTCAGGATGACCTGCTCGCGGCTTGTGATGTTGAAGACAACTGCTGTCTCGGAGTTGAGACCCAGCTCCTTATAGTTCTCTACCTTGGCCTTTGAAGCTGTGTAGACGATGAAGTCCGGCTTGAAGTTCTTCTCTTCCTCTGCGCTGGGCTTGATGAACATGTTGCGGACGAAATGTGCCTGCCATGCTACTTCCATGATGAAGCGGATAGCCATTCTGGTGTCCGGGTTTGCACCGCAGAATGCATCGACAACGAAAAGTCTCTTGTTTGAGAGCTCGTCGATGGCAATCTTCTTGACTGCCTTCCAGGTCTCTTCTGATGCCGGGTGGTTGTCGTTCTTGTAACCCTCGGTTGTCCACCAGACTGTGTTCTTGGAATTCTCGTCCATGACGATGAACTTGTCCTTCGGTGAGCGGCCGGTGTAGATTCCGGTCATGACGTTGACTGCATCAAGCTCTGTGAGCTGACCCTTGTCGAATCCCTCGAGGTTCGGGTTCATCTCTTCCTTGAAGAGAAGCTCGTACGACGGGTTGTAAACGATTTCCTTAGTTCCGGTGATACCGTAAGCTTTAAGATCGATTGCCATTTTTATCTCCTTATTACAGATTCCACGTAGAGGAAGCCTTTCTCGGAAACCCGATTGTCTTCCGATTGTAATATAATGGAAAAGGAGAAAAACTTCACCATTATATTAGTTATTTCTTCAAAAAACTTCAGAGAGACATATCCTTTTGTTCACGGAAGATTAAACTAGAGCTCCAGAATCTGCTTCCAGGACTCTGCGGGAACCATTATCCCATCTTTCAGAGCTGCCTCGCGGTCCCTGAAGACACGCTCTCCGGGACATCTGCTCGGATACCCTTCCTTCACGGGCTGAGCATTGTGGACGCTGTCGAGAATCGATGCCTCGATTTCCTCCAGCCTGCTCTCTCCCAGGGCTTCGGGAGCGATGGCGATGAAGATCTGACACAGGAAGGCTTCATCGGTTCCGTCCTTCTGCATCTTGCGTTCGATTGAAGCGGTATTCAGGCCATCCGACAGTATCGCGGCACAGGCATCCAGCAGGATCGACATGCTTGAGCCCTTCCAGAAACCCATCGGAATGGGTCTGCGGGTCTTCTCGATATCCCCGGGAACCCTTGTGAGTTTGCCCTCTTCGTCATATCCGCCGTCTACGGGAAGAAGCTTCCCGGCCCTGCGCATGACCTCAAGCTTTCCGTTTGAGAACTGAGACATGGCACTGTCCAGCACCAGATGCCTGCCGTCCTTGCCGGGCACGGCCATCACGAACGGGTTGTTTCCTATGTTGCTGACCATGCTTCCCCAGCTGGGAAGATTTGCCCTGGTATTCGTCCAGCAGATGGCGACCTTGCCTTTGTCGGCTGCAAGGTGGCCGTAATAGCCTCCGCGCATCCAGTGGTTGGCATTTCTGAGCGCGACCATTCCTATGCCGAATCTGTCCGCCAGCTCGCAGGCCTTCTCCATGCAGAACGATGCCGAAAGGACCCCGCTTGTCCCGTTGCCGTCATAACGGGCCACTGCACCGGTGCCTGAAACAAACACGGGCATTCTGCCGGGAACAACAAGACCGCAGTCATAATGTGACAACAGGCGCCAGACGCGAAGAATACTATGGGAGATTACCCCGTCGGCTGCGTTGATGGCAAAGATTTCCGAAGTCTTCTTTGCTTCTTCTTCAAATGCCCCGTGCTTGATGAGCTTCTGAAAAAGCACATCCCTGAACTCGTCGATGGTGATCCTGATTTCCTCTGCCATGTCTTACCTGCCTTTATCTGCTTCAGATAATAAAATAAAACGCATATTGAAAAAAGAGGCGGAGACAGTTAAATTGTCACTGCAAAGGACATCGAAGCATGAAAATACTCTGCGTATCCGACACGACCGAAAGCCTCGCCTTCTCATCACAGGTGAAGGAAATCTTCAAGGGAACGGACCTGATCCTGTCCTGCGGGGACATGCCGGTCCAGAGCCATGACTATCTTTCCACCATGCTCAAGCGCGATGTCTATTACGTCTACGGCAACCACAACCTCACCACGTTCAGACAGGATATGGACAAGGAAGTCAAAAACTACCGGAAGCTGGAGAACGACTACAACAAGGCTTTCTACGGCTTTCTGCTGGACGGCAAGTGCATCAGGGACAAGCGGACAGGACTTCTGATTGCGGGGCTCGGCGGCTCCATGCGCTACAACGAGGGCGAAAGCCAGTACACCGAGGCCCAGATGAGGCGCCGAATACGCCGTCTCATCCCCTATCTGCTATGGAACAAGCGCCGCTACGGCCGATATCTGGACATTCTGGTAACCCATGCGCCTCCGTTGGGAATCGGAGACGGAGAGGATCTCTGCCACAAGGGCTTTGCATGTTTTCTGAGCTTCATGGAGCGCTACAGGCCGAGATATCTGGTCCACGGACATATCCATCTGGATGACCGCAATGCAAAAAGGGTAACTCAGTACAAGGGAACAAAGGTGGTTAACATATTCGGGTGCTACCAGATCGATGACGAGAATCTGGGATGCATTGACACGGGAGAAGACAATGGCAGATAGAATGACTACAGCTCATGACTTTGTAAAAGCACACAGGCATGCGGTGTTTCAGAATATCTTCTCAACCTTCCGATGGAGCAATCCCGACCTGTTGTCCTTCTATGAGGTCACGAAACTCATCAAGCCGGAAGCCGAGGCCTACAAGGGCATGCAGACCATCCCGGTCCGCAGCATCATCGGCTCGGAAAACCGCTACCATGATTTCTCTTCGGCATTCTATCCGAAGAACATCAGCCTCCAGAGGAGATGGGAAAGCGTGGATGCAGCGAACATCGATGACGTGATACTTCCGCCTATTTCGGTCTACAAGCTCGGCCAGTGGTACTTCGTGCGCGATGGAAATCACCGCGTCTCGGTTGCCAGATCCAGGGGCGTCGAGTTCATCGATGCAGAAGTCGTAGAGCTTACATCCAAGATCCAGCTCGAGGAAGGGATCACCCTGAATGAGATAAGACACCGTGTTGTAGCCTATGAGCGCCAGCGCTTCATCGAACAGTTCAATCCCACATACCTTCCGATGGACAGGATCGTCTTCACCGCGCCCGGTTCCTACCCGGAGATGGTCAACCACATCCTGGTGCACAAGTACTACATGAATCAGGGCATCAAGGAGGAGCTGACCTTCGAGCAGGGAGCAACCGACTGGTATCAGAACGTATACCTGAAGATCGCCGAAGCCATCGAGGACGAGCATCTTCTGATGGAATTCCCGGGCCAGACCGAGGCCGACATGTACATGTGGCTGGTAAGAAAATGGGACGAGATGAAACGCCTGAACGAAAAGGCAACCGAAAACGATGCCGCAAAAGCTGCTAAAAAGGAAATAAAAACACCTTTCCTAATCAGATGGGGCCGTTATCTGAAATCCCTTTTGTCCAGAAAATAACAGACGCGATCAATCGGAACAGAGCTCGATCAGTTTTGAATGAAGGGCCTTGATCTCCGAAACCAGCGGAGCATAGTCCATCTGTGTATGGTTTCTCAGAAGCTCGGTTATTTCCACGGCCTTGTTGTAGATAGGCGTAAGAGAAAGGTTGCCCAGAGCGCCCTTGAGCGCATGGGCGGCCTCGAATGCGCCTTCAAGATCATTAGAGCAGATGCAATCATACAATCTGGAGAAGTTCTTATCCTGAGGAATCATCTTCACCAGTCTGAGATAGAACGCCTCATTGTTCAGACAGCGCCCCATTCCCTCTTCCGTGTTTGCACCGAAAGCCTTCAATGCATCTATAGTCAGCATACTCTTCCCTCCTGCATGCATTTCTGTTCAATGAATTTCCCGAACTCATCCGCGGGAACCGGTTTTGAGAAATAATAGCCCTGAGCCACATCGCAGCCGAATCCCCTGAGTATATTGAACTGCTCTTCCAGTTCAACGCCCTCGGCAACAACAAGGTTTCCGAATTTCTTTGCCATTGCAATGATGATCTCCACGAGGTCCTGTTTTTTGACATCCTTCTCCAGACCGCGGATGAATGACATATCGAGCTTTATCACATCTATCGGCATATCCGTGAGTCTGGTAAGTGAGGAATAGCCCGAACCGAAGTCATCCATCTCGATTCTGAAGCCCTCGCCCTTCAGCCGGCCGATGACATCCAGCATCTGTGCCATATCGCTTGAATAGGCACTCTCGGTGATCTCGAGAAGGTACTCGTCGAAATCCAGCTTGAAGCGCTCCACGATGGAACGCAGCGTCTGCACGAGATGCGGGTCGTAGAGATCTATTCTGGAGACATTGACGGAAATCGGAACGGATATGCCGTAGCGCTTTTTCCACTCCGCTTCCTGCCATGCAGCCTCTTCCCAGACATATCTGTCGAGTTTCTGGATCAGACCGTTCTGCTCCAGAAGCGGAATGAAGATTCCCGGGCTGATCATGCCCCTTTCGGGATGAATCCATCTCACCAGGGCTTCCGCACTCCTGAGAGAAGGCTTCTCTTCAATCGAGAACTTCGGCTGATAGAAAACAACGAACTGTCTCTGTTCGATGGCCTGGTCGAAATCCTTCAGAAGGCTTTCCTTCAGGCGCTTCTGTTCCTGCAGCTTCTCATCGAAGAAGCCTATGGATGACGGACCGCCTGCCTTGAGGGAACTGCAGGCTGCAGCAGCCTTCATGAACTGGCCCATCACATCCGAAGAGAATTCCTCGTTTCTTATATGCGGCAGAATGCCGAGCCTCATTGATAGTCTCACATCCGTATCAAGTGCGGAAAAACTGCGCTCAATCGTCTGAATCAGGCACTCATAGCTCTCCTGATGTTCGCACAGCAGGTAGAAGGTATTCTGATTGAATCGGCTTCCTATTCCATGGACATCAGCCAGATATCCGATGATTTCGTTGGCTGCAAGCTGCAGGGCCCTGTTGGCCTTTCCCTCGCCGTACAGATCTCCGAGGGTCTTTATGCGGTCTATGTCCAGAACAAGGGCATCGTAGTCCCTTTCGTGATGGTGCTCCTCAAGCCTCAGTGCATATTCAAGGAAGTAGCCGTTCGTATACAGCCCGGTAAGCAGATCCTTCTCTGTGGCCTGGATGATGGACTTGTCCTCCGAAAGCTCAATTATCCTCTGGACTCTGGCAAGAATGGTTGCCGGCATGCCGTAGGGCTTGGGCAGGAATTCAACGGCTCCGTAGCGAAGGCACTCCACCTCTGTCTTCGCATCCCCTGAGGACGTGAGAACTATGATGGGAATCTTCTCCAGCTCCGGATCCGCCTTTACCGTTCTGATGAGGTCGAAGCCGTTCATCTCCGGCATGATCAGGTCCGTAAGCAGAAGGGAAATCCTTCCTGCGTTTTCCTTGAGGATCTTGAGGGCCTGAACACCGTTTTCCGCAGTCAGGACGTTGTATTCGATACTGAGGATTCCGCCCAGAAGCAGGAGATTGGTAATCTCATCCTCGGCAACGACTACCGTCCGGCGCATGTCTTCCGCTTTGCTGTACATAGTGCCATTTTCTTTCATCGGGACATGAATTACAATAACTTTTTCTGCAAACCCTGCGAAATCCGTAGCCTCAGACCATGGTTAACTCCAATTGCGGAGCGTGGAAAAATGAAGAAAAACTTCGTTTTTTCTGCTCGAAATAATATACAAAGGTCCGAGATTGCGATATTGTCTCCCCAAGAGATTCATCATATGGAATACGACCAAATACTTAGGCTGCTGATCGGTACAAGGCTTGGAGAAAGGCTTTCTTCAATCCAGAAACTGTTCTCACAGCTGGAGACCGCCCAGAAGAGGTTTCAGGAAGTATTTTGCATAGGATGCACCGAAGGCTGCGGCAGCTGCTGCGAGCATTTCTATCCCAACATCACCAATCTGGAAGCCGAATACATGGCCCTCGGGCTGATGTTCGAAGGCCGTGACCAGCAGACCCTGGACATGATCCACAGTACGGAAGAGGAACCCTCCTCCTGCCCGCTCTACAAGAAAGACACTCCATACCACTGCTCATGCTATGCCCTCAGACCTCTTGTCTGCAGACTGTTCGGGTCGGCAGTCTCCAAGGACAAGGAAGGCCGTCCCGCCTTCCGAAACTGCCGATGGAACGAGAGGAAAATTGAAATCTCAAAGGAAGACATGGAGCTAAACAGGGAAATCCTGGTGACCATGAGCGATTACGGCATGGAGTTGGAATACCTTCAGCCCGAAGATCCCAAAACCTATCCGCTTTTCGAGGCTCTGGAACGCGCGATCTACAAGATCAGATTCCTTATCCACATTGAATCCGATCCCGAGCCCGAGCCGAACGCCAGCTGAGATTGTAAGGTCGTTCAGATACCAAGCGGACGTCGGCTCCGTGAACACCATCACATCAGCCTTCATGCATAACATCTTTCAGAAAGCTCTCCAGTCTGGCTGTCCGCGTCTCGGTTTCTTCCAGACCGGTATCGCCCAGGACAATCATCTTGTTCTTGCCATGATAATCGCTTCCGGCAGTGACATAGAGATCATAGCGATCGGCATAGCCAAGAATCTCATCTCTGAGCTGGGGAGTGAAGCCCGAATAGAACGCTTCCAGACCCCTGAGCCCGAAGTCCATCAGCCTACGGATTCTCTGCTCCATCTCCTTACCCATGAAGAGCTGATCCCCGTCACCATAGGAAGGATGGGCCAGAACGGGGACTCCGCCTCCGGCAATAATGGCCTCGATTGCCTGTTCCGGGCGTATATAGGAGGTAAGAACAGGCAAATGATTCAGGATTTCATGAAAGGCCTGCTCCTTGCTTTGGGCAAACCCGTAGCGGACCATCAGATTGGCGATGTGCGGCTTTCCGGGATTATCAAGGGAAAACAGCTCCTCACGAGCCTGATCGGGAAAGCTGATCCCAAGTTCAGACTCCATATAGTCCAATCTTGCCTCAAGCTTCTGCATACGCAGATTGTGTGAAGACTCGATGAACTCGGGCATTGCACCGGTCCTGACATTGTATCCGTATCCGAGGATGTGATACTTGCCCAACTCATCCCTGCAGGAAAACTCCGCTCCCGGAATGAACACAGGGTCCCCGTCCTGAAGGAGACCGATGATCGCCATGCACCCCTTTATCGCATCGTGGTCGGTCAGGGAGAATATCTCTATTCCGGATTCCCTGACTTTCGCGAGAAGCTCGGCAGGACTGTCCGTACCGTCCGAGACAAGGCTGTGCATGTGCAGATCTATTTTCATAGGTTCTTCTTCAGAGTGAGAATGTTCTGTCCGTCCTTGTATTCGTATGTGACATCGTCCATCATCTTCTTCGTCATGTAGATTCCCAGTCCGCCGATGGGCCTGTCGGAAGCCTCTGCGTGCACATCGGGATCGACTTTTGCCAGCGGATTATACGGGACGCCGTGGTCGATGAAGGTTATGGAAACGGAAGACGGATTGTCAGACAGCTCCACACGAACCTTTGCCTTGCCTGACAACGGGGCATATGCATAGCTGGCGATGTTCACGAAGATTTCCTCGACAGCCACTTCAATCTGCATGCAGACCTTCATCGGGCAGTCCGCGCGCTCCAGTTTCTCTGAAATGAACTGCTGGACATCGGCGAGCCTCTCCGTAGAGGCATCTGTCTCAAGCTCATCAAGGCTGAAGGTAAGGTTATCGGTATTATCGATGAGGCTGATGAGTTTCTGTTTCCAGAACGAGATTTCGGCCTTCCCTTCCGGAGTTTCCAGACCGCCTCGGCGGATATGGCGGCGAATCAGGCGCGTATAACCTATGATGCGGGCCTTGTCCTCGACTTCCCGGACCTTGGCCTCGCATGTCGTATTCAGATAGGCCTTCAGAACCCTGTGCCAGAACTCAGTGCTGGTTTCGTAGTCAAATCCCATGAAGTGCAGAACATGCACGTGGTCATATTCGGAGAATCCTATGAATGCATTGAACATCGAGGCGAGCTCGAAAACCGGATTTCCTACGGCCAGCGTGTCCATGTCAATGATAAGGACTTCATCGCCCTGGAGAACGACATTCTTCGTGTGGTAGTCGCCATGAATCATGTGATTGTCTTTGGGTACGGCTTGTACGAGATCCATCAGTTTCATCCATTCCTTGTTAGGCAGATAATCCTGCAGGAACTGAACCCAGGAAATCGCAGTCTCCTTCATGTCCGGAAGCTTCCCTTCCGGGACCTCCGTATCATGTACCTTCCGAAGAAGTTTGACGAACTCATCGACACACCAGTCCATCTTCTCAGGCTCGGATGCCAGTATCTGGGAGAACGATCTGGCATTGAGCAGCTCGAAAACCGAACCGAAACTATCGCCTACTTTGACGACATCATATGAAATTGCAGTCGGAAGGCCCAGAATCAGGGCAAGTTTTGCAACTTCTCGCTCATGCTTGATGTCTTCAAGAGCATCCGGATTCTTATAGACCTTGACTACGTTGTCCTGGTCTATGCGGTAGATTCTTCCGTTGGCTCCGCGACCGATTTCCTCGCAGCCTTCGATCGAAACTTCCCTGTAGGCTCTCTGGACATCCATCATCTCCGTGAAACCTGTCATATCGAAGATGTCATAGACCTCCTGGCTGACATTGACGATGCTGATGTCAGGATATGTCTTGCGGATTCTGAGAAGGACTCTCAGTCCTGCCGAGGAAATATACTCAAGATCCTTGGCATCGAATTCGATGGCAACCGAATCCTTCCCTGCAAGGGTCTCGAGAAGATCTTTCTCAAGCTGAGGAGCATTGTTGGAATCAATTCTTCCGGAAAGCTTAATCTTCTCTTTTTCACTCATTTTCATTTCCCCCTTTCAACCTTTGTATTCCATGCAGAGCATGGTAAGGTCGTCGAACTGCTGTGCATCTTTCACGAAGGCATCGACAGCGCTACGGACATTCCCGAGCATCTTCTCCGGATTAGCATCAGGTTCGAAATTCAATGCAGAAAGCATCCTATCCACTCCGAACATATTGTTGTCCGCGTCCGTTGCCTCGGGAACGCCATCGGTATAGACGAATATCTTGTCGCCCGGTGAAAGCTGTATTTCATAATCCGTGTATCTGACACCTTCCATGCCTCCGACGACGAATCCGTGCTTGTCCTTGTAGAGCTCGAAACCGCCGCCTGCATGCATTATCGCCGGGTATTCATGGCCGGCATTGGAAGCAACAAGCTTTCCGGTGGAGAGCTGCAGGATGCCCAGCCATATGGTAACGAACATATCGAGCTTGTTGCTTTCGCAAATCTTGTCGTTCACGAATTCCAGAATCTGAGCAGGATTTCCTCCGGTCTGGGTTCTTACGCTTGCAAGTATGTTGGAAACCATCATGAACAATGCAGCCGGGACTCCCTTGCCGGAGACGTCCCCTATAACCATTGCCAGATGATCATTATCGACCAGGAAGAAGTTGTAGAAATCCCCTCCGACTTCCTTGGCAGGATCCATGCTGGCAAAGATATCGAAATCGGTTCTGTCAGGGAACGCCGGGAATGTATTCGGGATGGAACCTGTCTGGATGTCACTGGCAAGGGCCAGCTCCGTACCTATCCTCTCTTTCTCGGCGGTGATGACAGTCAGATTCTCCATGTAGCTCACCATGTCCGTTTCCATGGTGTCTATCGATTTTGCCAGATTCGCCAGCTCCTCGAAACTGCTGATATCGCCCAGTTCCTCACCCTTCTTGTTCTCCCGTGCAAAACGGGTGGCCTCAAAGGAGACCTTTCTGATGGGACCGATGAGCTGCTTCTTCATGAAGAAGACAGCAAAGGCGGATGCAAGAAACACCAGTACAATCGTGCTTATGACAATTGTGATGAGATAAGGAATCCTGGCCTTGTAGATTTCATTAATTGGCCTCTGAATGCAGAGCAGACCTGCAACATCATCATTGGAATCCATGATCGGAACCAGTGTGGTTATGTGCCAGTTGTTTCCGTCCTTGGTATTGATCCTGTAGATTGTCCCGTAGGGTGCCTGCTTGTTGTAGAGTTTGATGTACTCCTGCCTGTAATCCTCATTGGTCGTCTGTCTGCGGTGACCGAGCTCCCATGGTACATAGGAAGTGTTGTCAACCTCGTTGTTAACGCAATTGAAGATGGAGAAGAAATAGTCGAAACCATTCTGCTCCACCATGATTACGTATACGATGGAAACAGCCATCCTCTTGCAGTAATTCTCGAGGTATCGTTTTGTCCTCTGATACTCCTCCATCTCCAACCCCGTCAGATAATCGAAGAGATGGTCGCCGTTTACAAGCGAGGTTGCGGTATCCGCCATATGGTATGTGGTAGTCGAGTACTCCTTCTTGAAGGAATTCGTGAAGCTGACAAAGCCGATGGCTCCCACAACGAAGGCAAATAGAGTGATGACCAATACGATGCCTCCGATGATGTTGAAGGCCATATTGGAGCGGAGTTTCCTGCCGATGCTCATTGTTTACTCTATGGTCAGTATGTCACTGAAACCGGTGACTTCGAAGATTTCCTTTACGGTTTCATTCAGGTTGCAGACCTTCATCTCGCCCTTTCCCGTCATGAGTTTCTGTGCTGCGAGAATCACGCGCAATCCTGCAGAGGAAATGTATTCGAGGTTTCCGAAATCGAAAGTCAGGCTCTTAACGCCTTCAATGGACTCCTGCAGAGATTTCTCCAGCTCTGGAGCCGTTATGGTATCAAGTCTTCCTTCAAGGCAGAAAACGGCTTTCCCGTTATCGATGTTTTTGTTTATGCTGAGCATAATCTCCCCTTACTTGTTATATGTCACACCCTCACCGTAGATGGTGGTCCAGTCATTCTTCATCGAGATCGGCACCCAGCCGCTGGATGCACAAAGGTCATACATGTCATTGGCTTTCTGGATATTGCCGTGCTCGCGCTCGGTATCATCGCAGCAGAGCATGAATGCCAGGCTGCGGTACGGATTGTTGGTAATCACGTAATTGGCCATTGCAGAATCTCCGGTGCTGTTGCCGAAGGACAGAACCGGCTGCTGGCCGATTTCCTGGACAATCACTGAAACCTTGTTCATCTTCAGTGTCTTGATGATGAATTCGCCGGCCGTGATGACCTCATCGTCACTCTGGAACGTATACTTGAGTCCGTCCTCGTCGCCCTGGTGTGTTGCCATCGTTCTCTCATCTGAACCGATGATCTGGCGCGGAGGCAGCTCCAGCGGGGAATTGTTGATGGCAGCCCTGACGATGAATCTGTCCGTTCCGCTGACTACGTAGACCAAGAAGTCATTGGCCTTGAGGTACTCGATGATCTCGAGCATCGGCTGATAGAATCCGTCACCGCGGTTCATGCCTGTGTAATGAGGCATCGGAAGCTTCTTGAATTCCTGGATGTAGGCATCGAACTGCTCCGGCGTAAAACCCTTGAATGCAGTTGATACGGCAACGCCATGGTCGATATCCAGGCCTCCTACGGGAGATGATTCCTGACTGAGAGTCACGATCTTGTTGGCTACTTCCTTCTCGAAATCGCTTGCACGGTCCTTGTACTGGGGATCCTCCAGGACGCGGTAGGCAAGAAGCAGATGATCAAAGTAATCAAGATCGGTTTCACAGAACAGGGTTCCGTCGAAATCGAATACCGCAATGCGGTTCTCCACAGGGATATAATCCGGTCCGCCCTCCTGGGTAATTGCCTTCATGAAATCCACCAGCTGGTTTCGTGCATACGAATCATCGTACCAGGACTTCAGCGTGGACTCATCGGCCTTGGCAACCTTTGCGGCATAAACCTTGTAATCCTCGGCAAAACCATTTGCAAAGGCAAATCCCAATGCAAGAACCAGAACCAAAACGACAAGCAGCCTTTTTTTCATGATGACCTTCCTGATAAGACAATAATGATATCGGATTTAATATTATTATGAAGGCTTGATTTCAATCAACTTTTTTTAAGAGAAAACAGTGCCGATGCGTCTTGCTGTCCCGGGTCATACGACCAAGTGCCCGGCATCATTGAACCGCTCCAGGGCAGGCAGGGTGCAGTTTCCCTTGCCCTTCTCCAGCCTCAGGATCGAGATGCTTGTGAACTCCATATGGAAGAATGCACACACATGGGCAAAGGAGAGATTGAGCATATGGCTCATGGCAACCGAGGATGAACCGCCATGGCTGAAGATTGCCACAGTCCGATGCTCCTGCTCTTCAACAGTATGGCGATAATAATAGCCTTCTCTGATATAACCATAACCTGCAAGCCACTGGTCAAAGTTTTTTTCAACGTAATCAACGGAATTCAGGATACTGTTTGTTTTAAAATAAGAGAGTTCTCTCCAGTCCGGCCTACTTGGATCCAGCCCGAGTCTGGCCATCTCGTCCATGATATCCCACGGATTTCCTTCGGCAAAAAGCGGCTGTCCGTCAGTACTGTTCCAGTCCACTTCGTGCATGAACTCCAGGGTGTTCAGGGGCTTGTTCAGGATTTCTGCGACAGGTGCGGCAGTCTCGCGGGCCCTGCCCATGGGAGAAACCCACAGTTCATCGATCTTCGCGTTCTTGAGTCTTTGAGCCAGAAGCTGTGCCTGGGTCTTGCCCCTTTCGGTCAGACAGTCAAGCTCGTAATTGGGTTCGCCGTGTCTTATAAACAGAAGCCTCATCTTTCAATCCCTATGAAGATGATACATTCGTTATGCTTTTATTTCAAGTTTAACGTTAAAGTTACTTGCTTCTTTCTTTTATCCGCGTGACAGAAGCACGACAGTTTCGATGTGGCTCGTCTGCGGGAAGAGGTCCACGGGCTGTGCTCCCACCATACGGTAAGGCCCCATCTTGGTAAGGTAGCGCAGGTCCCTTGCAAGGGTCTCGGGATTACAGGAAATGTAAATAACCGTTGAAGGAGCCAGTTTGATGACAGAGGCCAGAAAACGCTCATCGCTTCCGCTTCTGGGCGGATCCAGGAACACCACGTCGGCGCTCTGCCCCTCCTTTGCCATCCGCTTGAGCTCTGCGCTGGCATCTCCGCAGATGAATTCCACATCGTGCAGATTGTTGATCTCTGCATTTGCCTTTGCATCATCCACGGCATCCGGATTCAGCTCTATCCCCTTAACCCTGCCTGCACCCCACGATGCGGCGATCAGGCCTATGGTTCCGGTTCCGCAGTATGCATCGATTACGGATTCGTTTCCCTTGAAGCGGGCCATCCTCATGGCAATGGTATAGAGACGGGCCGCCTGATAGGCATTGACCTGATAGAAGCTTCTGGCAGAGATCCGGAAACGCAGATTGCAGAGCTCGTCCTCAATCCACCCTTCTCCGTACAGGGTTTTGAACGGTCCGTCGGAGAGGACCATGGAGGTCTTCTGGTTGTTCACATGAAGCAAAACCGTTTTCACGGAAGGATGCTTCTGAACCAGTGTGCGTATGAATGCGTCCTTGGGCTTGAAGGTCGGACTGCCCGAGACAAGGACCACCAGTGTCTGGTCGGTTGCAACCGCACGGCGGATCAGGACATGGCGGATTGCGCCGAACCCCGAATCCTCGTCATACGGCGGGATGGAGAAGCTGCGCACCAGCTCGCGTATGGTCATCAGAACCGCATCCGCCTCCCTATCCTCGATCATGCAATCGCGTACGGGGATGAGCTTGTGTGTCCCTTCACGGTAGATTCCGCTGACGACCTCACCCCGGGAGTTGAGTCCGAAGACCGACTGGACCTTGTTGCGGTAGAAGAACGGATTCTCCATGCCCAGAATCGGTGCAACGGGGCCGAACGGCAAGAGCAGGCTTTCCACATAGTCCTGCTTTCTCTCAAGCTGCTTGGAGTATTTGACTCCGTTGAGGGCACATCCGCCACACGCACCGGCCTTGGGACACTGCTTTGCCATGCTTACCTGATACCCTTTGCGATCTTTGCGGCAAGAGCGGCGTTGTTCAGCACCAGCTTGATGTTCGACTCAAGGCTGTCGCCTCCGGTGAGTTTCTGGACCTTGTCCAGCAGATAGGGAGTGGTTTCCTTTCCGTGGATTCCAAGTTTGTTCATCTCCGAGATTGCCTCGTCGATGGCTGCGTTGATGCGCTTGGGATCCATGCTGTACTCTTCCGGAATCGGGTTGGCTACGATGAAACCGCCCTGGATGCCCAGTTCCCTCTTGGTGCTCCAGATCCGTGCAAGCTCCTCCGGGCTGTCGGCCCTGAACGGAGCCTTGATCCCGCTCTTTCTGGTATAGAAAGCAGGAAGCTCGTCAGTCTGATAGCAGAAGACGGGTACACCCTTGGTCTCCAGATACTCCATGGTGAGGTTCAGATCCAGGATAGCCTTGGCACCTGCACAGACAACCAGAACCGGAGTCTTTGTGAACTCATCGAGATCTGCCGAGATATCCATCGTGGTCTCGGCGCCCCTGTGCACCCCGCCGATTCCTCCGGTGGCAAAGACCTGGATTCCGGCCATGGCTGCAATGATCATGGTGGCTGCCACGGTGGTGGCTCCGTCCTCGCCCTTTGCGACGATCATGGGGATGTCCCTGCGGCTGGTCTTGGTGATGGCAAGGCCCTTCTTTCCGAAGTACTCGAGCTCCTCGGGAGTAAGACCCACCTTCAGGCGGCCCTTGATGATTGCGATTGTGGCGGGAACGGCTCCGTTCTCGCGGATCTTGTTCTCCACTGCCACAGCGGTCTGCACGTTCTTGGGATAGGGCATTCCGTGACTTATGATGGTGCTTTCAAGAGCAACGACGGGCTTATTGTTCTCCAGTGCCTCTTTGACTTCAGGTGAAAGGTCAAGATATCTGTTCATAGTACTCCTCTACTTTTTTCCTAACATTTTCGAAATTCAGCTCGGGGCTTACGGCCTCCATGCTCTCGGAATTGATTCCCGATGCAGCCTGGCCGTACCAGAGGGCATCCTCCATCGGATAGCCTTCGGACATTGCCCTGAGAAACGATGCCAGAAGCACATCCCCGCACCCGTTTGTGGAAACCACGTTCAGATTCGGAAATACCTTTGCATCCACTCCCCTGGTGCCGGTTCCGGAGACCTCGTAGCAGAAGGCCCCTTCCTTGCCGAGGGAGATTATCGCTCTTCTGAGCCCCTTGGAAACAAGCGCTCCCATCACGGTCTCAAGCCCTTCCGAATCGGGCTCGGCGCCTTCGACCTGCGCCACTGCACATGCCTCGTTGAAATTGGCCTTGAGCAGGTAGAGATGCTCCAGAACCTCCGCCAACTTGGGGGCCTTGGTGGTGGAAACGCAGTCGGCAACAAGGCGTACATCCAGAGCACAGAGAGCTTCAATGGTCTTCTGTGGCAGATTGGTATCGAAAACGACATAGTCGGCACTGCACAGGCTGTCTCTGTATTCCTCTATCAGCTGCGGGTCCAGATTCTCGTTGATTCTCATGTCGTTGACGGCACAGACGAGACTTCCGTCCCCGTCCATGATGCAGCAATAGACTCCGGTGCGGTTCCCGGGGACAGGATAAGGCTTGTTGCAGAGCCTGATTCCTTTTTCCTGAAGAGATGCAGCCAGGAACCTGCCGTCCTCATCATCGGCAATGGCGGTAACCAGGGACACATCGAAACCAAGGGCGTTCAGAGCGGCTGCTATGTTGCGCCCCACCCCGCCGGAGGCCTTCTCAACTGTTCCTATGTTGGAATCCGCAGCGATGACAGGATTGCTGCTGCGGGCAATTATGTCGACATTCGAGGCACCGACGACCCATACGGAGGTCTTTTCTTCCGTCATATAGCCTCCAGAGCCACTTCCATCATCCTGGTGAAGGACTGCTCGCGCTCCTTTGCCGTGCAGTATTCCTTCTCGAAAATCATGTCGCTGACCGTCAGTATTCCCAAAGCCTGCACTCCGAACCGTGCAGCGAGGGTGAAGAGCTCCGAACATTCCATCTCGACACATGGAACGCCGTATTTCAGAAGCAGCTTGTCCTTCTCTTCTCCGTTCTCATCATAGAACTGATCCGAGGAGAATGTCGTGCAAACACGTGCAGGATACCCCAGACGCTCTGCGGCATCGGCAGCATCACGAAGGAGCCTGTAATCTGCTACCGGCGGATACAGAAGCCCGTGGATTCCGAAGCGGTTGTGATTCATTCCGCTGTCAGTGGCCGCAGCCTGTACGATCACCATATCCCTCAGCCTCAAGGTCGGATCGATGGAACCGCATGTGC
Source organism: Spirochaetota bacterium (assembly GCA_918298275.1). Lineage (GTDB taxonomy): Bacteria > Spirochaetota > Spirochaetia > Sphaerochaetales > Sphaerochaetaceae > UBA9732. The sequence goes on from CAKJZO010000051.1 coordinate 19,821, forward strand.
CGACCCTGATCAGGCGTTTTGCCCCGTAGAACTGAATCAGCTCGTTGACATAGATTCCCTGCGACGGCGTTCCCATGCCGGTGCCCTGGACGCTGACTTCCTTGCCCTTGTAGGTTCCGGTAAAGCCCAGCATGTTTCTCACGCTGCTGTAGCATTGTACGTTCTCGAGAAAGTTCTCGGCTATGAACTTGGCCCTGAGCGGGTCTCCGGGAAGAAGGACGCGCGGGGCGATCTGCCCTGCTTCAGCTGCAATATGTGTACTCATTTCAGGAATCTCCTTATCACGAAATGCGGTTCATGACGAGTATAGCATCATTTTGAAGAATTATGTAGTTTGGCCCGACACGCATTGCGCAAAAACCGCACGTCGTTATCCTAAAACCATGAAGACATTCAGACGGATCATTTCAATTACAGCATTGGCGCTGCTGCTCTGCGCAGCGGCATTCGCCCAGTCGATTTCGGAAGTCGCATCAGTCGGTTCGAAAAACAGCACTGCAAAGGCCTTCTCCGGCCCGATCATAGACCTGAGCAAAGGAACAAGCTCCTCAGATCTGGTCTCGGCCTCATTCAACAAGGACGGAAGCCTCGAGGTAACCTACGAAGGAACCTCTTCCATTGAGATAATGCTCACCGGAACCCTCGACGGCACACTTATAGTCAAGAGCGACAACGCTGACTACACCCTGGTTCTGGACAACGTCACGATCCAAGCAGGAACACTCCCGGCAATCCAGCTCAAGAGCACAACCACAGCCACCCTTTATGCTCCCAAGAAATCCTACAACCTGATTTCGGACTCCTCGGACAACACCAAGAAAGGAGCAATCACCTCCTCCGGCAACATCATCTTCGACGGAGACGAGGATTCGCTGATAGAAATAGACGTCTGCAAGAAGCACGGCATCAAGGCCGACGGCGGAGTAACCGTCAACGGAGGCTACCTTTACATCCACGGAGACGAGAACGCCGAAGGCAACATGATAAGCGCCGACCTCTTCTTTGTGATGAACGGCGGAACAATCGACATCCTGGCCGAAGGCAACGTCCACGCCACCGAATCCAAGGGCATCAAGGTCAACGGAGTCGAGGGCACCGGGGCAGGTCTGGGCTACGTAGAAATCAACGGCGGAGAAACCTACATCACATCCGTAGGCAAGGCCATCACCGCAGGCTGGAAGCAGTCCGAAGACGCGACCACCGAGACGACCGATGACGACCCGATCCCCAACGTCTACATCAACGACGGCTTCATCTACATCACCACCACCGGCACACCCTACGAAATCTCGGACGACGAATCCCTCAGTCCGGAGGGCATCGAGGCAAAGAACATCCTTCAGATCAACGGCGGAACAATCTACCTCTATACCACGGACGATTCCCTCAATGCCGGCAACTCCGTAATCATAAACGGTGGCCTGATTTATTCAACCGCAACGGAAAATGATTCTATCGATTCCAACGGGACCATTGAAATCAACGGAGGTACTGTCATCACGATGTCCACCTCAAGAGAGCAGGCCTTCGACTGCGACAATGATTCGAAGTTCACGTACACCAACGGATACTTCATCGGCGCAGGTAACGGCAACAACATGCCCGACAGCAGCAGTACCACCGGTTATTCCATCGGCTACGGAGAGCGCACATTCTACGCAGGCGACCAGATCGCCATTCTGGATTCCGACAAAAACGTCGTAATCGGATTCGTAGTTCCCTATGAAGTCGAGAGCCTCACTTCCATAGTCTTCGGTTCTCCCGACTTCCAAGAAGGAGAAACCTACACCCTTGCAATCGGAGCCTTCGAGTACCAGCCGGAAGACGGCTTTGTCGGATACGGCCAGACATTCAGAACCCGCGAGGAGATTGCAAGCTTCACCATGACACAGCATGCAGTCTCCGAAGGCTACATCGGAATGAACATCGGCGGAAACGGAAACTTCGGAGGAATGAACGGGCAGATGCGCCAGGACAACTTCGGCGGTCAGAGACAGCAGGACTGGAACAGACAGGACAGAGGGTTCAACCCCAACTCCATGTTCTCATCATTCCTTGCCCAGGCTGCCGATGTAGAGCTTCCGGAAGGCATTACACTTCCCGAAGACCTGAGCTCTGAGGATGCAATCCAACTCATGCTGTATCTGATGGGCAACAAAATCGATACTGCAGAACTCGAGGCCCTTATCCAGGGCAGCATCGACAACGGTGAATTCGAGACCTTTCCGGGTGGGATGCCCAATGGAATGACTCCTCCTGACGGTCAATTCAACCCCGGCGGAATGGGCGGAACTCCCCCGCAGGGAGGCCCGGGAGGATTCGGAAACTGATAATCAACCGAACCAGAAGATTCGCCGTCCGTCATCTGCGGTCCAGTAACCCAGATTCCGATGGATGGCGATCGACGGGACGTTGTTTTCCAGAATATGGCAGGAGGGAATCCTGCCTTTTTTTATGAGCATGTTGCTGATGGCCTTGATGAACAATGTTCCGTAGCCCTTCTTCCTGTGCTCCGGAAACACCTCAAGATGTCCGACCGTTCCCTCTTCCCTGATTCCGATACGTCCTACCGGAACTCCATCGGCATAGCCGTCAAACATATCCTTCTCGGAAGAAGGAACCAGTGAGAACCAATCGGGGACATCAAAAAGAGCATCGGAGAAATAGCCGAAGAGCATCACGGGAATGGGCAGGACCTTCTGCCCTACTATGGCCGCACACTCTGAAAGAGCCACATCATCATGACAGACAAGCTGCTCCGATCCGGTCTTGTGAGCCGCTACATGCTCTGCAAAGGAGATTGCCCTCTTTTCCGTCTTTGCCATCATATACCAGATGCAGGAAGGCACATGAATCAGCACCCCGTCTTCTTCGGCTATGACTGCAGCTGCCCTTCCGGTTTTCAGGGCTTCCGTCATATCGATGTAGAAACGGGCATCGGCGGCTTCGAGAACAGCTATGGCTTTGCGGCATAGTTCATCCATTGCAAGGGTCCTTTCAAATCAATATAATACCGTTACACGGGGCCATGGTACAGTGGTAGAACGGCGCTTTCGCATGGCGCAAACGGCGGTTCGATTCCGCTTGGCTCCAGAAAAGGGAAACGGGCCTCAATGGTCCGTTTATTCTTTTTGTGACTACTGTAGGCAAAGGGCGATTCCGCTTGGCTCCAAAAAGTAACCATTCTATGCAGGATCAGCAAACAGAAGGTTGATTTCTTCTTTTGAAAGTTCTCGCACCTCGGAGGGTTTGAGGTCGGCAAGAGGAAGGTTGCCGATTTGGATGCGCCTGAGGTAGTTCACATGCATGCCCAAGGCGGCATACATGCGTTTTACCTGGTGGTACATGCCCTCACGGATGCAGATGGTGCTCTTGCCCTCTTCCAGCCTTTCGATCACTGCGCTCTTGCAGACTGTTCCGTCCTTGAGTTCTATGCCTTTTTCTGCTTTTTCGATTTCCTTTGCGGTGACATCGCCTTCGTGCTCTATGTAGTAGACTTTCCTTATTTCGTGTTTCGGTGAAATCAGCCTATGCAGAAGCTCTCCGTTGTTGGTGAAGACCAAAAGTCCTTCGGTATCCTTATCCAGACGACCGGCGGGAACCACCTTCTGCCTCAGCATTTCATCAGGCAACAGTTCCATGACCGTGGGGTTGCAGTCATCATCCGTGGAGGTGACGAATCCGGAGGGCTTGTTCATGATGCAAACCACTTCCCTACGTCTTGCTACAGGTTCTCCATCGAGTTCTATTATTGCATCATCAGCGACTTTTTCAGCCGAATTCTTTACTACCAGGCCATTGACTGTTATTAGGCCACGTCTTGCAAGCCTCTCGCAGTCCCTGCGTGAGCACAGGCCGGTCTCGCTGATTATCTTGTCCAGTCTTTCCATATTATTTGTCGGGCATGATGTTCTTCTTGCGGAACTCCTCGACGAACTTCATGATGATCTCGACCGCACCGTCTACGCCTACAACGCTGGTGTCTATGCAGAGGTGGTAGTTTGCTGCAGCGCCCCAGACGGAATGGCTGTAGTACTCGTAGAACTTGCCGCGCTTCTTGTCGGTCTGCAGGATGAGCTTTTCCATCTCCTGCTCGGTCATGGTGCTGTGCTCCTCGAGGGCAAGCTTTCTGGCGACCCTGTCCTTGATGTCGGCGCAGATGAAGAAGTTCACCGGATCCACATCACGCAGGATGTAGTCCGCACAGCGTCCGACGATCACGCAGGGGCCCTGCTCTGCAAGGGAGTGCATGACCTTGGATGTTGCAAGGAAGATCTGGTCATTGGGGGAAAGATGGTAGAACTGGTTCATGGCGCTCTGGGCGGACGAAGATCCTCCGGAAATCACTCCTGCGGAACCCAGATTCAGGAAACTGGGTTTCTGCTCGTCCATCTTTGCCAGGTAGCTTTCGGCAAAGCGGCTGTTCTCCGCAGTCAGTGTCAGGAGTTCCTTGTCGTAGAACGGATAACCCAACCTCTTTGCAAGCCTCAGACCTACTTCGTGGCCTCCGCTTCCGAACTGTCTTCCTATTGTAATTACTCTTCCCATGCTTTCCTCCGGGATTTAATTATAACATCAAATTCAGTTTTGGGTACTTTGGAAGATGTAAGAAACAAGCTTGCCTTCCTTCTCAAGGGTGGCGGCGTAGTTCTTCACATCCTGCTCGGACTTGAGGGTATTGAGGATAATGCTCCGATAGGTATTGCCCACGATGTCCGTATCGTGGCTTATGATCGTAGCGGACATCAGGATATCGGTGAAGTCTCCGCTGCGTACATCGAAATAGAGATGGCGGTAAAGCTTGGACCCGTCATGCTCGAGGATATAGCCGTAGTCGCTTCCCATGCCGTAGGCAGTGAATGTGGCGGCGGAGAACACCCCGTCAAGCTCGACCGAGGCATAGACGGTATCGTTTCCACTCTCCAGGGTGTGCATATCGAAGCTCAGGCTTCCGCGGGGCGAGGTATTCAGAGCAAGGCCTTCCTTTGTTGAAAGATGCCCTAGACTGTAGCCCTCTTTGACAAGGCTTTCCCCCATCATCGAAAGCATGTAGGCATTTCTCAGGAGATTCAGATCCAGTGCGTAGGCAGTGATCTCGTTTTCGGCACAGAACGCTTTATAGACATCGGAAATTGAGAAACGTACGCTACATGTAGCGTCATCCAGGAATTCCAGACTGAAGTTGGACAGGTCGGACACTACTGCGGCAATGGCGTGGAGGCGGCTTCTGATGTACTCGTTGTTCACGGGATCGAACTCATCGGGATTGTCCAGGATCTGGATGCTTTCCCACTCGGCATAGAGGGCCCCGGCAAACATGTTGTAGCCCTTCTTCTCAAGTGTCTTTGCATAGGCGTCCTTGAGTATGGCATAGAGTTCGGGACTGACGGAGACGATTTGTCCCAAGTTCTTGTTGATCGTGCCGATGCTCACCTGTCCGGTATAGACATTCTGATGGTCCAGCTGCTTGTAGCCGGCGGCCAGTACAGGCGTATAGACACCCGTCAGCTCACGGATCTTTCCCTTGATCTCGTTGCTCTTTCCGTCGAACCAGTAGCGGTAAAGCACTGCATTGTTGTAGGTCAGAGCCTCAGCATCGGTCTTGGCCTCTATGCTGTGATAGCCCGGCTCTTTCTTGCCGATGCTTGTGACTCCGAACGTGAAAGCAACGACAGCGATGACGAATGCCACCGCTGTCAATGCGATTCTGAGTCCTATGTGTTTCTCACTTACCGTAAGCTTCATGACTGATTACTGTCAGCTGCCGAACCTGATCTTCTTGTAGTTCTCGATCTCAGCGGCATTTCCATAGATGAAATGTCCGTTTCCGAGATCGACCATGCTCGGCTTGTCCACTGAGTAATCGTGGAACTTGGCAGGATCATAGACAAAGAGCTTCTTCTGCTTCTCGATGATCGGATCGGGAACAGGAATGGCGCTGATGAGGCTCTTTGTGTACGGATGCAGAGGATATGCGAAAAGCTCCTCTGTCTCTGCGATCTCCACGATCTTTCCCTTGTGGATGACCGCGATCCTGTCAGATATGAAGCGGACGATACTCAGGTCATGAGCGATGAACAGGTAACTGAGCTCCCTCTCCTTCTGGAATTTCTTCAGAAGGTTCAGGACCTGTGCGCGGATTGAGACATCAAGGGCGCTGATAGGCTCATCAGCGATGATGAACTCAGGCTCCATGACAATTGATCTCGCAAGACCGACTCTCTGTCTCTGGCCGCCGGAGAACTCATGCGGGTATCTTGTCAGATGCTCCGGCAGAAGTCCTACCTCGCGGATGACGTTCTCGACCTTCTGGATGCGGTCCTTCTCATCCTTGTAGAGATGGAAGTTGTAAAGTCCCTCGGAGATGATGTACTCGATGGTGGCTCTCTCGTTCAGTGATGCCGCAGGGTCCTGGAAGATCATCTGGATCTTGCGCACGACCTCACGGTCATCCTTTCTCTTGAGCTTGCCTGATATCTTCTTGCCCTTGTAGTAGATCGCGCCTGCGCTGCAGGGGTTGATCCTGACAATGGCCCTTCCGATTGTGGTCTTGCCTGAGCCGGACTCACCTACCAGAGAGAAAGTCTCACCCTTGTAGATGTCAAAGCTCACGTTGTCTACTGCCTTGAAAACATGCTTTCTCTGCTTGAACACAACATCAAGGTTCTGGATGGAAAGCACTACTTCTCTTTTATTATCTTCCATGTCCTTCCTCCTCAACCTTCGACGTTTACGTAGCTCTTGAGCATCTTCTCATGCAGATTCTGGATGATCTTTGGCGGCTCAACCTCAGGAGCCCTCGGATCAAGCAGCCAGGTCTTTGCCCAGTGGTGGTCGTTGATCTGGAACATCGGCGGCTCCTTCACGCGGTCAATGGCCATGGCATAGGCGTTTCTGGGCGCGAATGCGTCACCGATGATCTTGTTGTAAAGGCTTGGCGGTGTGCCCGGGATGCTGAAGAGGTCATCGCCCTTCTCGGCAAGCTGGGTCAGTGAGCTCAGGAGCGCCCATGTGTACGGGTGCTTCGGCTCATAGAAGATATCCTCGACCGTTCCGAGCTCGACGATCTGGCCTCCGTAAAGCACTGCGACCCTCTCGGCAACGTTGGCCACAACTCCCAGGTCATGGGTGATGTAGACCGTGGTGTACCCGAGCTGATGCTGGAGGTCCTTGATCAGACGGATGATCTGAGCCTGGATTGTGACGTCCAGGGCTGTGGTCGGCTCGTCACAGATAAGGATCTTGGGCTGGCAGGACAGTGCGATCGCAATGACGATCCTCTGTCTCATTCCACCGGAGTACATGAACGGATAGTCATCATATCTCTTCTCAGGCTCAGGGATTCCGACCTTGGCCATGATGTCCAGGGTCCTCTTCTTTGCCTCTTCCCGTGAGCACTTCTGGTGCTTGATTATGACAGTCGAGATCTGCTTTCCGATTGTCAGAACCGGGTTCAGGCTGGTCATAGGATCCTGGAAGACCGTGGCGATACGGCATCCTCTGATCTGCTGCCAGTCCTTGGTGTACTTGACCTTGGCGCAATCGATGATGGCATAGCCGATCAGGGTCTTTGTGGCCTCATCGTAGCCTCTGAAGGCAACCCTGAAGGTGCAGGTCTCGAAGAGCCTGTTCTTGACTGCGGACCTGTCAAGATCCTCACCGATGCTCATGGCAAGCTTGAAGGCCTTCTTGAGCTTTCTGGTGAAGACAACCTGGCTTCTGAGAGGATAACGGCCGATTGAGAGAAGTATCTCACGCGCGATGAGGACGTTTCTCTCAAGAACCTTGTCGGTAAGTCCGAACGGATTGCCCGGCTGGTCCCCTTTAGCGATCTTCTCGGCTCTTCTTGCCTCGAGATCCGCGATGACTTTCTCATCTGCGGCCCTGCGCTCCGCGTTAGCCTTGTACTCTGCAGCACGCTTTGCGATCAGGTCTGTCCTTTCCTTCTTGATCGCCTTGATCTGATCTTTCCAGGCCTTGATCTTCTGGCTTATCTCCTGGATCTCAACCGCATCCTGTGCGTTCCTGCGGTCCAGTGCTACCACATAGTTGGTGCGGTCGACGATGTCATCGTCAAGGTTCTTGATCCTGATGGAGAAATCTGACTCTTCCTCAGGAGTAAGACCCTGTGAATGCTTGATCTCCATCTTCTTCTGCTCAATGGCAACATACTCGGCAGCACCGCGCTCAAGGACGGAATACTCGTTGAGGGTGTTGATCATCTTGTCCAGGTACTTCTGGCGCTTGGCGTCAATCTGGACAGTGGTCTTGGAGAGGCTGTCATCCGAGAAGATTATGCTTCCGTTGCTGATGAAGCCGTTCGAGTCCAGCATTCCGGCAAATGTCTTTGTCAGGACTGATTTTCCTGATCCGGACTCACCGACTATGGCGATTGACTCGTTCTCATAGATATCAAGTGAGACACGTCTGATTGCGGTGAGGATTCTTCCTCTGACGTTGAACTTGACCTCGACGTCCTTCAGTGAGAGAAGCACTTTCTTGTTTTCGTTGTTTTCCATTCAGTGCCTCCTTCTCACATATGTGTCCTTGGGTCGGTGGCGTCTGCCAGGTTCTGGCCCAGGACATAGAGGATGATTGTCAGCAGTGCCGCAATGGCTACCGGCGGCCAAAAAGCCCATGGATAGGTGCGGAATGCGACCTGACCTTCCTGAATCATTCTTCCCAGTGACGGAACCTCGGCCGAAAGACCGATTCCGATGAATGAGAGGAAGACCTCGACCGAGATGTAACGCGGAAGCTCTGTTGCAAGCAGAGTGACAATGACGGATGTCAAGAACGGCATTATGTTCTTGGAGATGATTCTGGGAATCGGGGTTCCGAGACATCTGGAAGCCAGTGAGTACTCGCGGTCACGGATGATCATGACCTGTGTCCTGAAGAAGTACGAGATACCCAGCCATCCTGTGATTGTCAGGGCAAAGACAAAGCTCCAGAAACCTGAACCGACGATATAGACCAGAACAGAGATCAGAAGGATGTCCGGGACATTGGCGATGATGCTGTAGATGACAATCATTGTCTTGTCCATCGTCTTTGAATAACCCCAGACGGCACCCATGATGATTCCGATGCTCATGTTGATTGCCGCACAGATGGAAGCAAGCAGGAGCGATGTCCTGGCCGATGCCCAGATTCCGTAGAAGATCGAGTTTCCGATTTGGCCTGAGCCGAGCAGCCACTTGAAGCTGAAGCCTCCGGTCTGCCTCATGGCCTGTGCAGGGCTCTGGTTGAACATCGTGGCGTTTGTGACGTTCTCATAAGGGTCATATGTGCAGAAAGCCGGAATGAGGAAACTGCAAAGGAACAGAAGCACAAGCATGGTTATTGCAACCCAGTTGGACTTCTTGCGGAAGAAGACCCTGAAGACGGATCTCCAGTATGAGTATCTCGGAGCAATGATCTTCTCCGATTCTATTGAGTCGTTGCTGACAAAGGTAAATAACTCGTCTTCGTTGACGACTGCATCTTTCTTGATTGTGTCTGCCATGATTATCTACCTCCTTTTGAATCGAATGAGATTCTCGGGTCGAACTTGGCCATGAGGACATCGCCCAGAATCAGTGATATGAGTGACAGTGTGGTGTAGAACACCGTACATGCCACAATGACGCCGTTGTCATGTCCTGCAATAGCCTTTGTCAGAAGACCTCCGACACCAGGGACCGAGTAGACGCTCTCAGTGATGATGGCTCCGACCAGACATCCAAGGATGTTGCCCGGGATTCCATGGATGATTGGGATCATGGCGTTCTTGGAGATATGCGTGGAGTAGATCTCACGCTCTGACAGACCCTCTGCCCTGGCGAACTTGACGTAGTCGCTGTTCATCTGGTCTATCATGTAGCGGCGCATCCACTTCATCAGACCTCCGATTGCCGGGATTGAGAGGGAGATAGTCGGAAGTATGTAAGCCAGAATCTTGACCGTCGCGTTGGCGAACTTGTACGGCAGTCCGAACAGGCTTGTTCCGATTGCGGCGAATATGAAGATATATGCAAGTGACGGGACACTCATGAAGAAGATGATGTACCACATTCCGACCTTGTCGATCCAGGTGTCCTTCTTGCGGGCCATGAGAATTCCGAGAGGAAGACCGCATGCATACTGGAAGATTGTGGCGATGATTCCGATCAAGAATGATGTGCCGATCATTGACAGTCCGTCACGCCTGTATCTTGCGTTTGTGTATTTGTCCGGGAACAGCTGCTTCTCGTTCTCTGTCAGCTCTCCGGTGTTATATGTGAGGGTATGGAAATCAATGGCTGTATCTGCCCACTGGTCAGTGCCTATCTGGTTTGGATACTGCTGCCTTGTGGTCTTGAGATCACCCTGTGAGTCCGTGATGACGCTTGAGATTTCCTGGCCTCTGTATCTTGTGAATGATACACCGAGGTTCATATGGATCCAGTTCTGGTGGATGAACGGGAACTTGCCGTCAAAGTACAGAAGATACTTATGTGTGGTTCCGCTTCCGACAATGGCGAAGAGTCCGCTGTACGGATCCTTCTCGAATCGGATGTATCTGTCGGTGAGCTCAGGATCATCAACATCCCTTTTGGTCTCGAAAGTAAAGAAACCCTTGATGTAGTCCCAGAGCCTGACGATTATGAGCTTTTCCTTGGTGGCAAGAAGATATCCTGTTCCGCCCGGCTTGAGCTGCTTGGCTCCGGTGGAATATCTGATTGGATCGAGTCTGACAATATTGTAGCCCTTGCTCTCATAGTACTGGATGAACTCCTGGACGGTCTCGTTCTTCAGATAGTCGTCACCGACCCTCTGAATCACATTCTTGTCCTCGTTGTACTCATCGGAGGTATCAAATGCGTCACCGTATCTCTCGACCCATTTGGCCTTGCAAAAGGTTCCGAAGTTCACGAACTCAAGGTACCCGTATCTCTGATACTGGGTGTACTCATAGAGAACTCGGTCATTGTTGCTTCTCTTGTTCCACACATCGTCAGTCTGGAAAATTGCGCTTCTGTCTGTCAGCGAGAAGACAAGGAGCATGACAATCCAGGTGACTGCAAGGAGCGAGAGAACGGAGAAGAAAATTCTTTTCCAGATATATTTTCTCATGGTATCCCTTTTTGGACTGTCTGACAGTCCCGTTTTTATTTCTCCTTTTCGGATTAAGACTCAAAAAAATACTATATTAATATGATTTTGAGCCTTCATTCAAAAAGGGCTCATACAACAAGCATGGGACTGCCGTGAAATCACAGCAGTCCCACCCTCTAGGTTAAACTTCAATTGAATTATCAGAACAGTCCGATAACCTTTGTCATGTAACCAACGCCATTGCCTCTAAATGTGTCGAGGTATGTGCAAGGATCTCCGAAGTCCGGGCCCCAACCTGAGCCGTAGAAGATATCGAAGTTTCCGGCCTCTCCATTGGAAGCTCTGTATCCGCAAGCGTAGAAGTCTGCAGATGTTGTTGTCTCAATCAGGTTGACTGTGACGTTCTCAGCACCGAGAGCACCCTCGATTGCCTGCTTGTAGGCATTGGCCTGAGCAACCTGTGAAGCGCTTGGTGAGTAGTAGACATCATCAATGACGATCGGCCACTTGACGCTGTCACCGAGCTCCTTCTTGGCGAGCTCGAGGTACTTCTTTGCCTCTTCCGGATGATACCATCCATCAACACCGTCCTTGACGATGACAGGGCATCCCATTTGGTCAAGGTAGTACTGGACAATCTCACCGTACATTGTTCCGGCAACGAACTTCTTTCCGTCAACAGTGACATCCTCAGCGAGCTGGACGAACTCAGGATGAGTGTACATGTTTCTGAGGTTGGTTGTTGCGAGGTCAGCACCACGGCTTGTTGCGTTAATGGTTGCCTTGTCATATGCGAAACAGATGGCCTTTCTGAAGTTCTTGTTCATCATAGCTGTCTCGGTGTCGATCTTCTGCTCCTCTGTCTTGGGGGATGCTGCAGCACCGGATGCAAGAGCGAATGTTCCTCTGTTGAGGTTCAGGCCCTTGAAGTATGATGTTGATGTTGTGTCTGAGATGTAGTGGTACTTGTCGAAGTTGCCATCTGCCTTTGCCCATGCGAGGGTTCCGGAAGCCTCTGTCAGGCCGCAACCTGCGTAGACACCGTCACAGACGTCCTTGTAGAACTGAGCCATATTCTCACCGTTGTCGTAGATCCATGTGATGGAATCGAGCTTGACTGACTCGGGATCATAGTAGTTCGGGTTCCTGACGACCTTGATGATTGATGCGTCGTTGAGCTGCTGGAGAAGGAATGCACCGTTGTAGACCTGTGATGAGACATCTGTTGCCTTTCCATAGGTGTACTTGTTGGTGTCTGCCTGAGCTGCCGCATACTCCTCGATTCCGAAGACTCCGCCGTGTGCGAGGTAGAAGCTCTCGCAGATAGGAGCGAAAATGCTGTATGTGAGCATTGTCAGGAAGTAGCTTGTCGGAGCGCAGAGCTTGACCTGCAGTGTGTAGTCGTCGATGGCCTTGTATCCGACTGCGTCAAACTTTCCGCCAGCTGTGACATACTCCTGAACTCCCTCGACGATTCCGTAAAGGAGAGACTCGAGTCCTGCTCCACAGTCAAGCATGTGATGGAAACCGGCGACAAAGTCCTTGGCTGTGACCTCGGCATACTTTGTACCCTCTGATGTTGACCACCATGCACCCTTCCTGATGTGGAATGTATATGTGAGACCGTCATCAGAGACTTCCCATGACTCTGCAATAGCAGGAATCATCTGTCCGAGGTTGTTGTACTGGACAAGTGAGTCGGTGCAGTTGACCAGGATCTCGGTATCAGACTGGCTTGATGTGTTCAGTGTGTCGAGTGTGACAGGAGCTGTTGCGAAGGTTGTCTTGTAATCCTTGTTGATGCTGTGGCCGTGAGCCTTGAGCCATCCCTCAGGATCATATGTTGCCTCGCCCTTGACTGCCTTTGCCCAGATTGAGAGAAGCTCGTCTCTCTCTGCCGGTGTCAGGAATGTGTCGCCGGAGATGATGGTTCCCTTCCATCTGTCATCATCGTTACCCCACTGGACGTAAGGAACTGTTCTCGGAGCAATTCTTGAGATTGTGTATGCACCGCCCTGAGTTGTGTTCGGGACCATGACTGCTGCGTCGAGCAGGAAAGCCTCGGCCTGTGCATAGATGACAAATCTCTCGGAATCGCTTGCTGCAGCCTTGGCCTTGTCGAGGAGTTCCTCGTATCCGCCGAGAACTGAAGCATAGATCTGCTCGTCATCGCCACGGACGTATGTGCTGGGCTTTGTGACGGGAGCCTGTGCGGGAGCTGCTGCCGGTGCAGTCTTCTGAGCCTCTGCTGCGCCCTGAGCGAAGACAGAAGTGAGAGCAACTGCAAGAATCAGCATGATAACTGTCAGTTTCTTCATCTTTTTTCCTCCATAAAGAAATAAAATCAGTTTAAAACACCACATGATATGGGTTGTTTCTCTATAACATCACAAATTCATCACTTTATCAAGAGAAAATCCTTCAATATATTTATTGAAACCCCTTTCAGTCCTCGAAACCTTTCGGATTCATGCTCTGCCAACGCCATGCATCAGCGCACATGCGCTCCATGTCGTACTCGGCAACGAATCCCAGAACTTCCCTGGCCTTTTCGGTATCGGCATAGACGGTGGCAAGGTCTCCGGCCCTGCGCGGACCTACGACGTACGGGATACTGTGTCCGCAGGCCTTCTCGAACGCATGGACGATCTCGAGGACGCTGGAGCCCCTGCCGGTTCCGATGTTGAAGACTTCGCAGCCTCTGTGGTCCTCCGCGTATCTGACGGCAAGGACATGGGCCCTGGCAAGATCCACCACGTGGATGTAGTCCCTGACTCCGGTTCCGTCGGGGGTATCGTAGTCGTCGCCGAAGACCGTCAGATGATCGCGTCTGCCGATGGCCACCTGGGAGACATAGGGCATGAGGTTGTTGGGAATTCCCTGGGGGTCCTCTCCGATGAGGCCGCTTTCATGGGCACCGACGGGGTTGAAATATCTGAGAAGCACTATCGAGAGCTCGGAGTCGGCCACGCAGAGGGCCTTGAAGATCTGTTCTCCCATGTACTTTGTCCAGCCGTAGGGATTGGTGCAGTTTCCAGTGCGGCTCTGCTCGGTCAGGGGCATCTCGTTGTCTCCGGAATAGACGGTGGCGCTGGAGGAGAAGACAAGGTTCTTCACGTTGTGCTTTCTCATGACCTTGCAGAGAGTCATGGATGCATCGAGGTTGTTCTGGAAATACTCGAGCGGTTTTGCAACGCTCTCGCCTACCGCCTTCAGACCGGCGAAGTGGATCACGCTGCCGATCTCGTTTGCCGAGAACACGGCATCAAGGGCCTTCTCGTCACAGACGTCCGCATTGAAGAAAAGAGGCCTCTTGCCCGTTATCTGCTTCACTCTGTCCAAGGATTTCTCGTGGCTGTTCACGAGGTTGTCCACAACGACTACATCGTAGCCGGCGTTGATGAGTTCCACGCATGCATGACTTCCGATGAAACCCGTTCCACCGGTGACCAGGATAGCTTTTTTATTCATGATTTGATGTCCCAACCTTTGATTCCAATCGTATTTTTTACGCTGATTTAGTGCTATAGGAACATTGTTAATGATGGTTGTAAAAACATTGAACCTAAGCGTCTTTTATTATATCATATTGTTCTGTCATGGGCGAGTATGTTTTGTCTCCCACTCTGAAAAGGATCCTCAAGAAACGCAGCAAACTGGGAATAGGCGATGTCAGCGCCGCCACTGAAGCAGACATTCAGGCCTACAACCGCTCCGAGTTCAAGCAGTCGACCTTCAGGAAGATCTACCGTCCCAAGGACAACAACATCATCACCAGGACATTCATCATCCCGGTCACCGACGGCGCCATCACCGGATACCTTTTCGAGAAGGTGCGCGACAAGGCCATCAACGGACAGAACTCACTGATAATACTCTTCCACGACGGAGGCTGGATGCTGGGCAACATGAGAAAGTGCTCGGCCGTATGCAGCAACATCTGCAACTCCACCGGGGCAACGGTTCTTGCCGTCGACTACAGGCTTGCACCCCAGTTCAAGTTCCCCACCCCGCTTGAGGACTGCTATGAAGCCTTCCTCTGGGCAGCACAGGGAGCCCGCTACTGGAAGGTCGATCCCGACAAGATATACGTCATGGGCAACTGTGCAGGCGGAAACCTCGCAGCAGGAGTCAGCCGTCTGGCACGGGATCGCAAGGGTCCGAAGATCGCAGGCCAGATCCTCATCTCGCCTGTCACCGACGGCCGCATGAGAACAGACAGCTACGAGAAGTTCAAGGACTGTCCCACTCTCACGCAGAAGACAATGACCCACTACATCCAGAACTACTCCCGCGAACCCAAGGACATCCTGGATCCGATGTTCTCGCCGCTTCTTGCCAAGGACCTCTCACGTCTGCCCGAGACACTGATCCTATGCGCAGACTACGACCCGCTTCTTGACGACTCCATGCTTTACGCGCAGGCCCTCCAGGAGGCCGATACCCCGGCCAAGTGCCTGGTTTGTAAGGATACCATCCATAGTTTCATAGATTTCCCCGACCTTGAAGTCTGGAAAGACAGCATGTACGCAATCTCCACCTTCATAGGCGGAAGGGCCGTGTCGGGAATCGAGATCCTTTCGAAGAAAGACAGGGTCAAGCTGGACAGAAGACCGCAGCTTGTGGTCCAGTAATTATCTGATCCGTTTTTCGGGAATACTTCCGATCAGAAGACCTATCGACTCCTTCTTGAACAGAAGCTTCTTGTCTCCGCTTGCGGAGAAATAGCAGTACCAGCACTTCTCATCTGCCTTGTAGTGTACATCGCACCCCATTATGTAGGAACTTGCCCAACCCTTCTCCGAAGGAACAAGAACAGGTTCGTTACTGCAGCGTTCCCACTGATAGCCGTCGTAGCTGCGAAGCAGCAGCATGCAGGACTTGGTCCTGCGCTCCTGGGAATCCCAATAGACCGGGCACTGGAAGGCATACAGATAATCCCCGCAGGGAATGACGCGGATGCTTCCGCAGCCGAGGTTCGACCACCGGTCGTCAGGAATGGGCTCCAGAAGCGGGAGTTCCGGCTTCTGCATCACGTACGGGCCGTTCAGGGACGACGAGGAAACCGATGCAAAGTATCTTGAGACCTTCTGTCCCGTATCGGGAAGAACAAGATGGGAGGCCCCGAAGTAGAGCCGGTACTCATCGCCTGCCTTGATCAGCTGAGGACGTGAGATGCGGGGATAACGAAGATAATCGCCTGCAAACGGGATTGTGCGGCCATCGAGAAGCAGACGCGGTTTGCTCCATGTAACCAGATCCGTAGACGAGCGCATCTCGATGCAGGAGTAGCTGTCGCGCTTGCCCTCGCCGGTTCTCCGGCTCACAAACGGGATGTTTCGGTCATGCTTTTCGTAGATGAGGTAGTAGTTCTCGTCCTCCGTGAAAATGAACGGAGAGTGGCCCCTGAGCTCGATCATCTTGCGGGGCTCCCAGGCTATGCCGCTGGTGGACGTGAAGTGATGGATCCCTATCCATGAATGGAAGAACATGTGCCACTTTCCGTCACAGCTCTGCTCGGGAAGCAGAATCTGCGGATCACAGAACTTGGGTACATATTCCTTGCCCGTCAGAAGAGGCTCATCACTGAATGGGAACCACCTGCATTTCTCAAGTGCCTGCAAAGCTTCACCTCTTCATGCCGTCCATATCGTCATCGGTCTGAGGCTTTCTGCGTCTGGGCGTAATCAGCGGAGCGAACTTTTCGTTCACATCCACGCGCTTTGTGTACCATTTGATCATGCGGCTGTAAATCAGCCAGGCAAGGATAACGGATCCGATGAAAATGATGATCAGCCAGATCTGCGCAGCCTGAGGCTTCTCCGGATCGGCAAAACGCACGAGGAGAATGTATCCGACAAGCATGAAAACAGTCATGAGTATCAGGTTGACTATCGTGGCTATCAGAATGAACACCGCAGTGTTGCGTTTCTTCTTGGTTTCTTCTTTCATCTTATTTCTCCTTACCTGAGTGAGGATCCTTCTGGACTATCACCGAGATGGCAAACAGTATGACGAACACCACCACGAAGCTGTCGCTGAGGTTGAAGGTGGGCCATCTCTCCATCCCGAAGAGTCCGTAGAACTTCACGCTTATGAAATCCACCACACCGTCGTTGAAACGGAAGATCCTGTCAAACAGGGTGCCGAATCCGCCTCCGGCAATACCGGCTACGAACCATTTCTGGGCATCGGTAAGCAGCTTCTTCTTTGTTGCGACCATGAAGCACATGGCAATCATCAGTGCAAGCGGAAGGATAATGAATACCAGAATCCTCAGAAACGGGGAGCTTCCCGCACCCAGGCTGAAAGCCGCACCCGTGTTGCGCACATGGCAGATGATCAGAAAATCCCCGAACAGCGATGCTCCCACAGTGTTGAGCGGGATGCATTTCATGACAATAAGCTTGGAGATCTGATCGATCACCACGAGGGCTGCGGTCAGCAGAAACGGAAGAAAGCGCTTGGTGTCCTTCATAAGCTCAAATATATTACAAACCCAATGGGATATCAATAAAACAGGTCTCAAGACCAAGTTCTGACTTCACCATTTCCATGACAGCCTTCACCCCGAAGGTCTCGGTCTCATAGTGGCCAAGGCACAGCATGCTCATATTGCCTTCATTGCAGTCATTGATGGTGGTGTAACTGCTCTCCCCGGTTATCAGCAGATCCAGATTCTCGTCCATGGCGGAATATACATCACCTGCCCCGCCGCCCGAGACTATTGCAACCGATCTGAAGGTCCTTCCGTCACAGTTGAGCTCGAAGTTGGTATCGTTTTCCCTGACCTGAAGCTTTCCGATGATCTGTCTCGAGTCGAGCGGCTCGGCAAAAACGCCCTTCACTCCCACATACACCCCGTGATAGAGACCAAACGGCTGGATGTCCTGAAGCTCCAGCTTCCTGGCCATCTGCGCATTGTTGCCGTAGACAAGATGGGCATCAAGAGGCAGATGGCAGCCGAACAGTGCCACGTTGTTGTCCAGAAGAGCCTTGACCCTGTTGTAATGACGGCCCGTGACCGTCAGAGAGCGGTTCCAGAACATTCCGTGGTGCACGAACAGGACATCTGCACCCTGCTTTGCCGCGGCTTTTATGGTTGCGAGGCTTGCATCGACTGCAAAGGCAACCTTTCTGATGTCGGCGTCAAGATCTCCGACCTGAACTCCGTTCTGCGAGGAATCGGCACCGCAGAATCTCTCGATGTCGAGTGTTTCCTTCATGATCTGTTCAAACTGTGCTAGCTTCATAACTCACTCATTGTAGTTTATTGATTCATTGACATCAACTGTACTACAAAATTAATATTACATCATGAAAATGGAAGAACTCAGTGCCTCCCAGGCACATTTCACATACGACATCGACAGGATTTCAAGACTCAGACAGAAGGCCGGAAAAGTCGGAATCATAGGCCAGCCACGCGCAATGAGCGCCCTCAGGATGGGCATGAACGTCAACACCAAGGGCTACAACATCTACATCAGCGGAGAGGACGGGACCGGCCGCCACACGGCAGTCCGGGAGATTGCATCCTCCCTGAAGGCAGAACGCCCGGTTCTGGACATGGTCTATGCCTATAACTTCAGACGCCCGCAGTCTCCGTTTCTGATCTCACTTCCTTCCCCTTCGGGAAGCGTGCTTTTCGAGGGAATGGAAACCATAGCCTCCCTTGTCTCCGACGGCCAGTGGGAAAAGGCAAACCAGATAGTAGCCGAACTGAAGAGGAACCTTCCGGCATCGGTTCTGCTGGATCAGTTCCTCCTCCAGGTGAAGGAAGCACTCAACGGAGATGTACCGGAGGCGGACAAATACCGCGTGAATCTTGTGTGTGACAATTCAGGACTGCAGCGCTGCCCTCTGGTCGAGGAGTATCACCCCACGCATACGAATCTTTTCGGTCAGATGACAAGCTCCAGCGAGTACGCCCATCTGAGGCTTACCTCGGGTTCTCTTCTTGATGCCGCCGGCGGCTTCTTCGTAGTCAGAGCCGACAAGATCCTTTCCCAGGAAGGTCTCTGGGAAAGCCTGAAGCTGTACGCCGAAAGCTCAAGCTTCATCGTGCGCGGACAGAACGACAAGAACAGCACCTTCATCAGGCCGGTGACAAGTGCGGTTGCAACCAAGATAATCCTTATCGGAAGCGATGAGCTCTACGATAAGCTGTGTGATTCGGACGATGAGTTCCTCCGGCTCTTCAAGGTCTCTGCGGAGTTCGATTTCTCCATGCCTGCAACGGATGAAAACATCCGGGGAACAATAGCCTATCTGCTGGATATCACTGCAAAAAGTACACAGATACCCATTTCAAATTCCGCCATCTGCCAGCTTCTGGTCTACAGCTCCTGGTATGCGGAAATGCGTGATGAGCTTACCACGAAACTCTCATTCCTCGGTGATCTGGTCTCGGAGGCCAACTATGTTGCAGAGCGCGAGGGCCGCGATGAGATCGATGCCGACTGCATCAACAGGGCGATGGAGGAGCGCGATTTCGCAAACAGCCTGACGGAAGACAAGATCAATCAGGAAATCCAGAGCGGAGAGATGGTAATCTCCCTTGAAGGAACCAAGACAGGCGTGATCAACGGTCTTGCCGTCATGGACAGAGGCCTTGCATCCTTCGGGACTCCCACCGTCATATCCGTTTCCGTGGCCCCGGGCTCCGAGGGCATAGTGAACATAGAGCATGAGGCCGGCCTTTCCGGAGAAATCCACGACAAGGGCCTTTTGATTCTTCAGGGTTATCTGAGAAAGCAGTATGCAAGGACCTTCCCGCTTTCCGTCTATGCCGGAATCTGCTTCGAGCAGTCCTATGCCGAAGTTGACGGAGACAGCGCCTCTTCTGCGGAGCTCTTTGCCCTGCTTTCAGCCATCGGCGAGCTTCCGGTGCGCCAGGACATTGCCGTCACAGGTTCGGTCAACCAGCTGGGAGACATCCAGCCCGTAGGCGGAATCAATGAGAAGATAGCAGGTTTCTTCGCCATATGCTCCCTTATGGGACTTACAGGGCGCCAGGGGGTGATCATCCCGAGACAGAACATCAAGACCCTGATTCTTCCGGACAAGGTGCTCTCTGCCATCGAGGCGGGCAAGTTCCATATCTACCCGATCTCGACAATAGACGAAGGCATGGAAATCCTTACGCTGCGCCCCAGCGGGAAACGCAACGTCAAGGGCAACTTCCCGCCGGATACCGCAAACCACATCATCGAGAACAGACTCCGCAAGCTCTACGAGATGTCCAAGCCCAATTGAACAAAGAAACGGCCCGGAAGATTTTCAGTCTCCCGGGCCGTTCTATATTCAAGCTTTCGCTACTCAGCTGTTGCTGAATCTGTTGTCCCAATCGGACTCCTTCTTGCGGCGCTCATACTCCTCATCGGACTCTGCCTTTGCCTCGCTGCTTACGAAATCCTCGGGTTCCGGATTATAGTAGTAGGTCTTTCCCCTTCTTTCCCTGCGGTTTTCCCTGCGTCCGTCGCGGTAGCCTTCCTTGTAGGATCTGGAAGTGTCCTCGTCATCGTATGGATTGACCGGAAGGAAGAGCCCTATGACGAAATATGCAATCAGGCATGGGACGATGGCTGTGAATATCGCTATAAGGATGAAGATAAGCCTTACGGTATCGACAGGGAGATCCCTCCACTCGGCGATGCCCTTGCAAACGCCCAGCCATTCGCCGTGTCTTGATCTGTATAGTCTTCTTGTAGCCATTTTCAGTTCCTCCTGTATCTGAATGTCTTAACCTTTCATCTGTTTCTTGAGCTGTTCGAGTTCGCTCTCTATCTCTTCCTGTTCCTCAAGGTCCTTGAATTTGGCTTCGGTGTCCTTGTTCTCTGCGCCCTGGTTCTTGCGTTCGCTCATCTTGTCGATGTGCTCCTCCATCTTACTGAAGCGGTCAACCGGATCTGCATCCCTGTTCTGCTTGCTCCAGTTGTAGGTGTAGGTATACTGACCGCTCTGGGCGTTGCGCCTTGCCTCGGCTTCCCTGGCGGCCTGCTCTCTCATTGCCTGGTACTTTGCCTTGGCACTTGAAAGCTTTTCATCCAGCTTGGCCAGATCTTCCTTGTACTTCTTGACGAGCTGATCGTAGCGCTCGCTCTCTGCCCTGAGCTTCTCAAGCTCTGCCGAAAGCTTCTTCTTTTCCAGAAGAGCCTCGCGGGCAAGGTCGTCGCGACCCTTGTTGATTGCCAGCTCCGCTCTCTTTTGCCAGCGGTCCACAAGACCTTCAAGCTCTGCGACCTTTCGCTTTGCGGTGTTTTCAGCTCCGATTGCAGCTGCGCAGTTGGTCTTTATCTCGATGATGGTATCTTCCATCTCGTTAATCATCAGCTTGATCATCTTCTGCGGGTCTTCTGCCTGGTCCAGAAGCGAGTTGATGTTGGAATTTATGATGTCCATGAATCTTGAAAACACTCCCATGTCTTCCTCCTCATCAGTTATCCGATTTGCTTGCTTTCGCTTACGCCATTTACATAGCAAGACCCGTGCCAACTGTGGATTCTACCGTTTTCCCGCGTTTTTGTATACATAGTGCGCTCCAGTCCTTGGCATTTTTTACCAATTATGGTATTATTCACCATATGGCAGGGAACAATGACAGTTATATAGGCGAATCCGAAGTCTTTCTGGACTTCCTGCAGCGCATTGCCGATGCCGCGGCGGTTGACCGCAGCGTTCTGGTAATGGGTGAACGCGGAAGCGGAAAGGAAATGGCTGCCAGCAGACTTCATTACCTCTCTAAACGCTGGCAGAAAAACCTTGTAACGGTAAACTGCGCCGCCCTAGCGCCCACACTGATCGAAAGCGAACTCTTCGGCTACGAGCAGGGAGCCTTCACCGGAGCGAACAAGACCCGAAAGGGTCGCTTCGAGGAGGCTCAGGGCGGCACCCTGTTTCTTGATGAAATCGGAAACATCCCGATGCAGGTACAGGAGAAGATTCTCAGAGTCGTTGAATACGGAACATATGAAAGAGTCGGATCCTCGGTCACACATGAAGCCGATGTAAGGATAATCGGTGCAACCAATGCGGACCTCAGGCAGATGTGCCGCGAAGGCAAGTTCAAGGAAGACCTCCTGGACCGCCTGAGCTTTGAGGTAATCTTCATCCCGCCGCTTCGCGAACGCGGGGATGACATTCTGCTGCTTGCAAACTATTTCGGCCAGAGAATGGCAATGGAATGCGGGCACTTCGAGACTCCGGTCTTCACGGAAGAAGTGCAGAAGAAGCTTCTGTCCTACAGTTGGCCCGGCAACGTCAGAGAGCTCAAGAATGCAATCGAGCGTGCCGTCTACAGAAGCAAAGGGGACATCATTTCCTCAATCCAGCTTGACCCCTTCAAGAACCCGTTTACAGCAGGTTCAGA
The DNA here is from genome assembly GCA_918298275.1 of Spirochaetota bacterium. Lineage (GTDB taxonomy): Bacteria > Spirochaetota > Spirochaetia > Sphaerochaetales > Sphaerochaetaceae > UBA9732. The sequence continues at coordinate 42,271 of CAKJZO010000051.1, forward strand.
GATTGCTGATTCAAAAAATGATGTCCCACAGATGTATAATGAAGAAAAAACTGACGCTGTTCTTTCAGAAACAGGCAATGACAGGCAGAAACCTTTTTCGTTTGAAGATCTTCCGCTTGACAGCCTTGACCAGACCAAGGATGCTCTGGAGGCAAGCTTTGTACAGCGTGCACTGAAGCAGAGCGGCGGCAATCAGCGCGAGGCTGCCAAGCTCATGAAGATCACTTACGACCAATTCCGTGGCCTCTACCGCAAGCATAACAAGAATCAGCCTTCGACAACCTGATTCTCAGCCGGTTCAGTGCCGTTGAGCTTTGCCTTCAGGGCCTCGAGCTCCTGGTCGATGCTGTCCTTGTTCTCCATCTCGGTGAACTGTGCCTCGTTCTCGTAGTTCTTGGCGGCAACCGCTGCCTCTGCCTCAAGGCGTTCGACCTTCTCTTCCATCTCGTTGAATCTCTTGATGGCGGCAGAGCAATCGGTTGAGCTGATCTGCTTCTCAATCTTGATCTTTTCCTTGGCATGCTCTGCACGGGCTACCAGGGTTCTTTCCTTAGCCTTTACCTCTTCGAGCTTCTCCGTAAGCTTTACGATCTGGGCTTCCTGGCTGGCATTGATGTTCTTGAGCTCTGCAATCTCGGTCTCGAGGGCAGCCACCTTGGCCGTTGCGCCCTGCTTCTCGGAAAGGGCCTCTCTTGCAAGGTCGTCCTTGCCGTTTCTGACTGCCAGCTGGGCTCTGACATCCCAGCGTCCGACTGCCTCTTTCTGGACCTTGAGCTCTGCTTCGCGGGCTCTGATGTCAGCAAGGGTTTTTGCTGCTGAATCCTTGGCCTTGGAGAGGCTGTTCTCCATCTCAACGATGGTGTAGCGGATCATCTTTGCCGGATCCTCGAGCTTGTCGAGGGCATGGTTCACATTTGAACTGAAAATGTCATGGATTCTTTTAAATACGTTCATAGCACGTCTCCTTTTCGCTATTGTTTTTCGGTTTTCGGTCCGTTGCCGGACACTTCACAAATAGCAAAAGGTGTGCCAAGTCCTGCTTAAATGGTTCTCAACAAAAGATTTATGGACAAACAGTCAGAACAGGTTAAAAGTACAGGGTGCTCATGTGGCGAAATTTACCACATTCGTCAGAACCAACGCTGAAGAAGAATCCCTGCGGCAACGGAGACGTTCAGAGATCCCTTGGTGCCGGCAGTGGGAATTGTAATGCGGTCGGTGCAGAGCTTAAGAAGCTCGGGGCTGATTCCGAACTCCTCGTTTCCCAGAATCGCCACCCCGCATGAGGGGAACTTGTAGGTGTTGATGTTCTCCCCGCCCAGCTCCAGGGCCAGAACAGGCATATTGCATGAACTCAGGAATTCAACTGCTTCCTTTTCTGACATATATTGCCACTCAACCGTATCCGTACAGCCTCTTGATGTCCTTCTGGCGTGGGGATGGTCAGGGCTTGCAGTTTCCTCAAGGAGGATGATCTTCTTTACTCCGAAGCTGTCTGCACTGCGGAACACCGCACCTACGTTGTAGGGACTTCTCAGCCGGTCCAGAATCAGGATCTTGTCCTGGATCAGGCGCTTGGAGACATCAAGATTGCCGATGCTGTCGGTAAGGTCCCAGTCACTGGGCTCGGACCCCAACCTTGCAAGAAGGATTCCGGCATAGTCCTGAAGCAGAAGCATAGCCTTTCTCGGGTCCGACTCTTCGATCTCCTGCGGAATTGCATCCAGCTTGGCCATATCGATGACCATATTCAGATACTTCCAGTCCACAGCCTTGCCGTTTTTGATGTCGTGGGCATTCTGGGAGAGAATCATTGAGATTTTTCTGAATCTGGTCTTTTCCTTCAGGGAAAGGAGCTTCTGCTCAGTCAGCATTGTCGTCCCCGTCTTCGCCGTCCTCGGCGGTATCGGCCTTTGATGGAGGCAGAACCACAAGTGCGAATTCGCCTTTGACGACCTTCAGCTCCGAGATGACCTCGGAGGGAGTTCCGTAGATGAACTGCTCGAAGGCCTTGGTCATCTCGCGGCCCAGAACCAGACGGCGGCTGTCGTCCAGATCCCTGAGCTCACCCAGGGTCTTTAGGATCCTGAACGGAGATTCGTAGATGATGAAGGCCTCTTCACGCTCGAGAAGCTCCTTCAAGCGGCTCTTGCGCCTTCCACTCTTGGGAGAAAGGAAGCCTTCGAACGTAAAGGTCTTGCCTGCAAGTCCACTGGCAGAGATGAGGGTTACCGAAGCACTGGCTCCGGGAATGGGAACAACATCGAAGCCGGCCTCCCGGACTACGCGCACCAGGCGGCTTCCGGGATCGCTGACACCGGGGGTTCCTGCATCCGAGCAGTATGCGACGGACAGACCCTGTCCCAGAAGTCCGACGATTCCCTGGCTGGAGGCTGCCTCATTGTGTGCGTGGCAGGCAATCAGGCGCTTTCCGGTAATGCCCAGGTGAGTAAGCAGAGTCTGTGTATGGCGGGTGTCTTCGCATGCAATGACATCAGCCTCGCGCAGTGTGTTGATTGCACGAAGCGTGATGTCGTCGAGGTTTCCGATGGGAGTTGCTACTATGTAGAGCTTGCTCACTTCTTGTCTTCGTCCAGCTTGAAGTAGATCTTCAGCTCATCAAGCTGCTTCTGATCCACATCGTTCGGGCTCTCGTCCATCGGAGAAACGGCAAAGCTGTTCTTCGGGAAGGCAATTGCCTCGCGGATGGAGTTCTGGTCGCTCATGATCATGACCATGCGGTCGATGCCCGGAGCGATTCCTCCGTGTGGTGGCGGTCCATACTTGAATGCATTGAGCAGAAAGCCGAACTTCTTCTCTGCCTCCTCGTCCGAGAAGTTGCAGATGCGGAAGATTCTCTTCTGGAGCTCCACATCGTGGATTCTAATTGAACCGGAAGCACACTCGTAGCCGTTGCAGACCATGTCGTAGAGGTCTCCGCGGACTTCGCCGGGATTCTCTTCCAGTGTCGGGATGAACCTGGCCTGCGGCATGCTGAACATGTGGTGCGCAGCCTCCCAGTGGCCCTCGTCCTCGTTGTACTCGAAGAGCGGGAAGTCTACAATCCAGCAGAATGCAAAGCCCGGTCTGATGAGCTTGAGGTCCTTGCCCAGCTTGCTTCTGATTGCACCGGCGCAGGCGCAGCACTTCTTCCAGGATTCCTGGGCGACCATGAAGATTACATCGCCTTCCTTGGCTCCGAGGAATGTGCACAGCTCCTTCTCCAGTCCGACGAAGAACTTTGCGGCGCTTCCGGAGAGAGCGCAATCTGCTCCGACCTTGAGGAACGGAACGAACTTAGCACCGTAGACCTTGGCGGCCTCGCCGACTTCGTCCAAGTATTTTCTGGTGAAGTCGAAACCCTCTGTCTTGGGAGCAACGATAGCCTTGACGGAACCTTTGGCCGTAAGAATTTCCTTGTAAGCTTCAAATGAG
>CAKJZO010000052.1 GCA_918298275.1 Spirochaetota bacterium
TGCATCTTTCTGATATCTCTTGTCCACCGTCTCGTAGTCGGCAAGTGCGAGCTCGATGTCGATGGTCTCGATATCACCAGCGGGATCTATCTTGTTGTTGACATGGATGATGTCGGGGTTCTCGAAACATCTGACAACATGGGCGATGACCCCCACTTCCCTGATGTTTGCAAGGAACTTGTTTCCCAGACCCTCGCCCTTAGAGGCTCCGGCCACCAGACCTGCGATGTCAACGAACTCGGTTACGGCGGGAATCACCTTTGCCGGCGGAATGAGGCTCACGATCCTGTCCAGCCTTGAGTCAGGTACATTGACTCTGCCTACGTTCGGCTCGATCGTGCAGAAAGGATAGTTGGCAGCCTCGGCAGGTGCGCTTGTCAAGGCAGAGAAGATGGTGGACTTTCCGACATTAGGAAGTCCTACGATACCGCAGTTAAGTCCCATATGACCCTCCGTAGTGATTCATTCAAATACTATCATCTTTTTACTGAATGCTCTATATGCTATCATCGAATCATGAACCGCGCCGATATCACGAAACCCCAGGACATTTTCAAGAAGATAACCGCAATGCTTGTGGTAACCTCGGACCAGGCCTCATCCAGAACCGCAGCCCAGCGCAACAGGGATGAGCTTGAGGACCTGTGCTCGACGCTGGGCATTAAGACTGCAGCCTGGGACTACTTCAATATCCGCTCGTTCAACAGCGCAACCTACATCGGAAGCGGTCAGGTACAGAGGCTTGCATGGAACGCTCAGGAGAACCGGTGCAACCTCATTGTCTTCAACAATGCAATCAGTCCCAGGATCCAGAGGAATCTGGAGGAAATCCTGGAAATAGCGGTAGTGGACAGACAGGAGATAATCCTTCAGATCTTTGCCGACAGAGCAACAACCAGGGAAGCCAGACTTCAGGTAGAGCTTGCCCAGCTTCAGTACTCCCTGCCCCGCCTCAAGCGAAGATGGGCAGACCTCTCGCAACAGCGCGGAGGCGTCAAGGGCGCCAAGGGAAGCGGAGAGAAACAGCTTGAGCTGGACAGGCGTCAGGCCCAGGCCAGAATAGTAAGGCTAAAGCGGGAAATAGCAGAGATTGGGAAAAGCCGCGATATCCAGAGACACAACAGAACCTCTAAAAACATCAGGAATATTGCAATTGTAGGCTATACAAACAGCGGGAAGTCCACTTTTCTGAATAGAATCTCAGATGCCGGGGTCCTGTCTGAAAACAAGCTGTTCGCCACACTCGATCCGACCACAAGACGCGTTCATCTGCCAAGCGGAGAGGATGTTCTTTTCACCGATACCGTCGGTTTTGTAAGCGACCTTCCGCACGAGCTTGTCGATGCCTTCAAGTCAACCCTCGAAGAAGCCGTTCTGGCTGATATGCTTCTGATCGTACTCGATGCATCAAGGGAAGACTTCATGATGTGCTGGGAAACCACAAGGAGTGTTCTGGAAGATCTCGAGGCCTTCGACAAACCGCGTCTGGTACTTCTGAACAAGATGGACAAGGTCACTGAAGAGACCCAGTTTGCAATCAACTCGTTCTGTCTTTCGGGAGAAAGGTGCCTGAAGGTCTCGGTGACCAAGGATGCATCAATGGAACCTGTTCTCAATGAAGTCGACTCCATCCTGCAAGCCATGCTATAATCCGGGCATGAAAGCAAAAACCGTTCTTCTGATTCTATCCCTGATTCTTATTTCCGTATTTGTTTCATGCAAGACCGCTGGAATTGTCCTTGAGCCTGTTGAGACAATTGAACTACAGCCCGTACCCGAGGAGCAACCTGAAGAAGTCATAGTTCCTGAAGAAGAACAGCAGGAGGATGTTCCTCAGGTCATTCCCGAGGAAGCAGAACCTCAAGAGGCCCCTACCTGGCAGATCGGAGAAATCGGTCCCCATGGAAATCCCGTATTCGAATGCGAAGGCCGCTATCTCGAAATATCGGAGCCTCTCTACGAAGCCGAATCCTATGAAAGTGCAAAAGAATACTGTCTGAGCCTCTCAACCGAGGAAGTATCATACAGACTGCCGACGGTTGCAGAGCTTTCGGCCATCTACTCACAGATACTCGAGCAGGAGCTGGCCGAGCTGGACTATACCTATTACTGGAGCTGCGAGGAGAAAGAGGACGGAACGGTTAAGATCCTGAACTTCGATACGGGTTTCGAGGGATCGTTCTTCAAGGATATGGATTTCGTGAGCGTAATTGCCGTAACGGAGCTTTAGACGTTTTCCTCAAGCTTGCCTGCAAGCTGACCGCAGGCTCCCTTGATTGAGCGGCCTCTGCTGATTCTGATTGTGTATTCCACTCCCCTTGCCTTGAGGAAAGAAGTGAATTTCCTGATCTCCGCATCGGTCGGTGTCTCGAAAGGCAGTTCCGGGCAGGGATTGAACGGGATGAGATTGACTATCACTTCAAGATTGCGGCAGAACCTGGAAAGATTCTCGGCATCCTCTTCGGCGATATTCATGTCATGGATCATGCAGTACTCGAACGTAAAGCGCCTGCCACTGACCTTCTGGAACCGGACAAGCGCATCCCTGAGGCTCTTGAGGCCGAAGGACCTATTTACGGGCATCAGGGAAGAGCGCTTCTGATCGTCTGCCGTGACAAGCGAGACCGCAAGCTTTACCGGAACCCTTCTCTTGGCAAGCTCATTGATTCCCGGAACAACGCCGCAGGTCGAGATGGTGATTCTCCTGTGGCTTAGGTTCAGACCGTCCGGATCATGCAGAAAGCTTATAGCACTGAGGACACTGTCGAGGTTTGCCAGAGGTTCTCCCATTCCCATGAATACGACATGGCTTATCTTGTCGGAAGCTGCCTTCTGCAGATGCATGAACTGTTCCACAATTTCAAAGTCCTGAAGATTTCTCTTCAGATGAAGAGTACCGGTCCTGCAGAACCTGCAGCCCATGGCGCATCCGACCTGGCTGGAAAGACATGCGGTAAGTTCCCCTTCTCTGTCCGACAGAAGCACACACTCGACTATGCTTGCGTCATGAAGTCCGAGAGCAAGCTTGATGTTGTTCTCATCGTCCGTCTGAGCCGTAATGACATCACTTGAAGAGAGCTTGGGATATTTCTGTGCAAGATCCTGCCTCAGGGACTTCGGGAGGTTCGTCATCCCGTCGAAGTCGGACACCCCCCGCACCAGCCACTGATAGATCTGCTTTCCCTGGAAAGGCTTTTCCAGTGAAAGGATTTCCGCTATCTGAGATGGTTTTTTTGCATAAAGGGAAAAAGCTGTATCCTTGTCCACAGTCAGTAATGATACCCCAAAAAGTTATTTTTGCATACTTTGCAGTGTTTTTTAATCGTGCTAGAATTGAATCAGTATTAATACTTTCGACCCAATTGGGAAAACAGGAGAATTCAAATGAAGAAAGTTCTTATCGTTCTGGCACTCGTTGCACTGGTTCTCATCCCTGTTGCAGCAAAGGGTGCAGCAACAATCGGTGGTGAGCTCGGAGAGCCCACAGGCGTCACATTCGGATTCAAGG
>CAKJZO010000053.1 GCA_918298275.1 Spirochaetota bacterium
TATTTATACTAATCGTAAACTTACTAGATGTCCAGTCTGAGCAAGAGCTCTTCCTCGTCCAGATGGTAGCCGACCGTTGAAAGCACAAAGCCCGTGGCATCTTCGATGGCCTGGAAGATTCCCTCGTGGGTGAAAAGGTCATCTATGGCCTCGCTGTAGGCCCTGTAGCCTGAGAACTTGGCAACCGGCCCCAGTCCCATGTCCATGGCCTTCAGCATTGCAGAGGCCAGGGCCTCCCTGCTGTAGGAATCCAGGCAAAGGCCGTGGTAGCGGTAGAACTCCAGGCTCGTGTCCTCGCATCTTGGCACCGGTACGGTGTTGTCTATCCGGTGGGTCCTCAGGATCTCGTCCGTTGTGGCGCACAGGAAGCGGTAGTCGATCCGACCGCCCTCGGAGACCGACAGGGCGCTTGTAATGTCCACATGGTACCAGATGTCCCCGAGCCTGATGATGTTCCATTCGTGGCCCAGGGTGGTGCTCAGGCTTCCCTCGCTTCTGAGAAGTCTGCCGTTTACCACCGTGCAGGGGATTCCCAGACACTGCATGATGAACTCGAAGGCCTTAGCAAAGGAGGCGCATACTCCGCTTCTGTTGACCATGACCGAGTACATGCTCTGGTCCAGGTTCAGTGCATCGTAGGTGCAGTTTTCCACCATGTACTCGTAGACTGCCTTGACCGTCTCGTAGCTTGCGTCTATGCGTCCGATCTCGTCGAACATGGACATCAGGGCGGCCTCTATCTCGCCGTTTGCCTTGGATATCTCGCTTCGCCTCATGCTGTAGTTGAACTCGACCCGGTGGCCGGAGATCTTGTTGTTCACATAGCTTGTCACGTAGTTGTAGCCGTCGCTCCAGAAGATCTCGGGATGGTCCATTTGGATGCAGTCGTAGGCCTTCTGGATTGTGCTCTGGTCAAGTGACCCGCAGTTCCACACTCCGATGAGGTGTGTAAGGCAGTCGTAGATGGCACTGTAGGCAAGCTGCTCGGTGGAGTTCAGGCAGTCATAGCAGTAGGTGTCCACTCCCGTCGCGAAGACGGACAGTCCCAGAAGCAGGACAAGAAGGCAGAGCAGGGCCTTACGCATCTTTGCCTCCGGGGATTGCTGGCTGGAATATGACTGCGGTGTGTTTCATCTCTGTTATCATAGCATTTTTGAGAGCTGCGGTACATCCGTAGGTTAGTTGAAACGCATCGGTCTTTGTAATATAGTTTCTGTGATTCATTTGATGAATACAGAGGTGAAATCATGATTGATTACAGAGAACTCCGCGCAAGGCGTGATGAGATTGCAAAGAACATTGCAGACCGCAACATGAAAGTCGATGTGGACGAGGCCATCGCTCTTCAGGACAGAAGATCCGATCTGATGAAGACGGCCGAGGAACTCAGGGCGGCAAGGAACACCAATGCAGCCAGGATGAAGGGAAAGATGGACGATGAAGTCCGCCGGATCCTCATCGCGGAAGGCCGCGACATAAAGGACCGCATCGCAGCAGTCGAATCCGAGCTCGAGGAAATAGACAAGTCATTCATGGCCATCGTCCGCCAGATCCCCAACTACGCCCATCCCAAGGCACCCGTGGGAAAGGAAGACAAGGACAACACGGCCATCAAGTACGTGGGCAAGCCGCCCGTATTCGGTTTCAAGGCCCTGGACCATGTCCAGCTGGGCGAGAAGCTGGATCTGATCGACTTCGAGACAGGAACCAAGGTCAGCGGACCCAAGTTCTACTACCTGAAGAACGAGGCCGTCCTGCTTCAGATGGCCCTTGAGAACTATGCCATGAACATCGTGGTCAAGCACGGCTTCACGCCGATGATCACCCCCGATGTTGCAAAGGAAGAGATCCTCGAGGGCATCGGTTTCAACCCCAGGGGAGCCGAGAGCAACATCTACACCGTCGAAGGCACCGGAACCGCCCTGGTCGGAACGGCCGAGATCACGCTCGGCGGCTACTACAGCGGCGAGACTCTGGACAAGAGCGCACTTCCCATCAAGATGACCGGTCTCTCGCACTGCTTCAGACGCGAAGCAGGAGCTGCAGGCCAGTTCTCAAAGGGACTGTACAGGGTCCACCAGTTCTCCAAGCTCGAGATGTTCATCATCTGCCTGCCCGAGGATTCGGATGCCTTCCACGATGAGCTGCTGGCCATCGAGGAGGAGATTTTCAGCGGTCTCGGACTTGCATACAGGGTAGTGGATACCTGCACCGGAGACCTCGGAGCCCCGGCATACCGCAAGTTCGACATCGAAGCCTGGATGCCCGGCCGCGGAGAAGCAGGCGAGTACGGCGAGGTCACATCGACCAGTAACTGCACCGACTACCAGAGCCGCAACCTCAACGTCCGCTACAAGGACGATGACGGAAAGAGCAAGTTCGTCCACATGCTCAACGGTACCGCAGTGGCCCTTTCCAGAGCCCTTGTCGCAGTACTGGAGAACTACCAGAGAGAGGACGGCAGCATAGAGATTCCGGCAGCCCTGGTTCCCTACATGGGCGGCAGAACCGAGATCAGAAGATAATCAGACACACCGCGGAGGAAAAATGGTTTTCGACATTTCAGCATTGACCACCGATTTCTATGAACTGACCATGATGCAGGGGTACTTTCTCAACAACGAGAACCCCGACGTGGTCTTCGACATGTTCTACCGCAAGAACCCGTTCGACGGCGGCTATGCCGTCTTCGCAGGTCTGGACGAGATGCTGAGCGAGCTCGAGAGCCTGAATTTCAGCACCAACGACATCGCCTACCTCAAGAGCCTGGGGATCTTCGACCAGAGGTTCCTCGACTACCTCTCGACCTACAGGTTCCACGGTGACATCTACGCCCCCAGGGAGGGTACGACGGTCTTCCCAGGCGAGCCCCTTGTAAGGGTCCACACCAAGCTCATCGACGCACAGCTGATTGAGAGCCTTCTTCTGAACACCATCAACTTCCAGACCCTGATCGCCACCAAGGCCATGAGGGTCTGCACCGCCGCCAAGGACGGGGTGGTCATGGAGTTCGGCCTGAGGCGCGCCCAGGGCATGGACGGAGGTCTTTCGGCTTCAAGGGCCGCCTACATCGGCGGATGCAAGCTCACCAGCAACACCCTGGCCGGCAAGGTCTTCGGAATCCCCGTAGGCGGAACGATGGCCCACAGCTGGGTCATGGCCTACGACAATGAGCTCGAGGCCTTCCGTGAGTTCGCAAAGATCTACCCCAACAACTGCATCCTCCTGATCGATACCTACGATACCCTCGGAAGCGGTATCGAAAACGCGATCATCGTCGGCAAGGAGCAGAAGGCCAAGGGCCTGAAGATGGGTGTCAGAATAGATTCGGGCGACCTCAGCTACCTTGCAAGGGCCGTTCGCCAGCGCCTGGACGAGGCAGGACTCGAGGATGCCACCATCTGCGTATCCAACGACCTGACCGAGGAGATCATCACAACTCTTGTCAACGACGGCGTTCCCATCAACAGTTGGGGAGTCGGAACCAACCTGGTCACCGGCGGCAGCCAGAGCGCCCTGGGCGGAGTCTACAAGCTTGCAGCCAAGAGGCTTGAGAGCGGAGCCTTCCAGCCGACGATCAAGGTCAGCAACTCCTATGCAAAGACCACCAACCCGGGCATCAAGCAGATCTACCGATTCTACGGTCCGGACGAGCTTGCAGTGGCCGACCTGATTACTTTGGATGATGAGGACATCGATGAGATGATCAAGGACAAGAAGGACATTGTCTTCTACCATCCGTTCACGGACGGTGACCTCTTTGTCATGGGCCGCGACAAGTACAGGTACGCAAGGGTGGAGAAGCTTCTGAACATGGTCATGAAGGACGGCAAGATCTGCATGGACAGGGTTGCCCTCAAGGACATCCAGGCCTTCGCCAAGGAAAGCCAGAGCCACTTCCACAAGAGCTACAAGCGTCTGATCAACCCGCATATCTACAAGGTTTCGCTTTCACGCAAGCTCAAGGACCTCAAGCATGATCTGATTCTCGAGGCCAAGGGAATCAAGGAATGAGACATGAAAAGCAGGGCAAGGCCCTTCTGATAATAGGTGCGGTGCTGTTTGCCGCCTTTGCCGGATTCACATACCTTGTCATGACCTATGATAAGGCGCCGGTGGGATTCGAGGCAAGCGAGATCGGATTCTCGCACATCAATGTCAGGTTTCACAATGCCTTCGGTTTCAACGAGGGCTGCTATAGCTTGACCGAGTATCTGGGCTACATCTGCCTGGCGGTGGCTGCAGCCAATGCAGTCATTGCCCTGAGCGATTTCATCAGGGCAAAAGGCAGGATCAGACGGATGCACAGACGCTACGTTCTGACCATGGTTTTCTATGCCGTGGTCGTTGCTTTCTATGTGCTCTTCGAGTTCTTCAAGGTCAACTACAGACCCATTGCCATGGAGGCTTCCTATCCTTCAAGCCACACCATGCTAGGCCTGTGCGTGATGTTCAGTGAGATAGCATTACTTCATTATTCTCCAAGAAGGTTGCACTTCTGGGTCATCATTTTCCAGACTCTGTGCTTTGTCTGCATGGCGGCCATGGTCGTTTTCAGACTGCTTAGCGGCGTGCACTGGATCACTGATATTGCCGGTTCGATCCTTCTGTCGGGAAGCCTCATTTTCCTTTACTGGGGTTCTCTTGTCCTTTATGGAAGGCATCACCGACATCATGGCTGAGCTCGCTGGCCTTTCTTAACTTAAGTCCCTTTGCCCCCAGGTTGTGGATGACCTTGTCCAGGTTTCTCTTTCTGTGCTCGTTCTCCGAGAACAGGCTGTCCTGCATGGGGCTGTCTCCCTTGTACAGCTGATACAGCCCAAGCCCTATGAGCCTGATACCCTGGCCGCTCTTCCACTTCGAGAGAAGAAGCTTATGCGCAATCCTGTAGATTTGGTCTGCGTTCAGGATCGGGTCATCCGGGGTGTCCTGAACCGTAATGGTCCGAAAGTCCTCGCCCCATCTGAGCTTCAGTCCCACCGTGCGGGCCATTACGCCTTCGTCGAAGGAGCGCTCCATGAGCTCCGAGCTCATGCCCAGGAGGATCTGGCAAAGCGTCTGCTCGTCCTTCACGTCCTCGAAGAACGTTGTCTCGGTGGAGATCGAGTGGCTCTTGGACTTCTGGTACATTATCCCCGGATCTATGCCGCGGCAGGCGTTGTAGAGATAGCTTCCGAAGGAGTTTCCGATCATCCTCTGAAGGCTGGCAAGGTCCATCTGTCTGACCTGCTCGGGCGTTCTGATGCCGTGCCTCTCCAAAGCGGCCAGGCCGCTCTTTCCAAGGCCCCAGAGCTTTCCCAGTCCTATTGCATCGATGAACATCTGCTCCCGGCCCGGGGAGACCACGCAGAGCCCGTCGGGCTTGTTGTAGTCGCTTGCCATCTTGGCAATGAACGGGGATGCCGCAATGCCGATGCTCATTGTTATTCCGATCTCGTCCTTGACGCGCTGCTTCATCTTCATGGCCAGAGGTTTTGCCGGACCGAAGAGGCGCCTTGTTCCGGTCATGTCCAGAGATGCCTCGTCGATTGAGACCTGGTGCATCAGCGGGGCATACTCTCTGATTATGTTCATGACCTGCTTGGAGACGCGGCTGTAGAGGTGCATGTCCCCGGGAATGTAGATGCCCTGCGGGCAGAGCCTGTAGGCCTGCATGGTGGGCATTGCGCTGTGAACGCCGAACTTGCGCGCTTCATAGGAACAGGTGGAGACTACGCACCTGGGGGCAACCACTCCTATTATCAGGGGCTTTCCCCTGTATTCGGGATGGTCGCGCTGTTCTACCGAGGCAAAGAATGCATCGAGGTCCACATGGAAGAATACCTTCTGTTCCATGCCTAAATGATAATCCGATTATGGACGAGATTCAAAGCCTATTGTATCATGTGCACTATGAGAACCATAGAATACAGACCGTCCGGCATCTGTGCCGTACACATCACCATCGTCCTTGACGACGAGGACAGGGTACAGGATCTCAGCTTCCTCGGAGGCTGCGACGGAAACCACAAGGGCCTCAACGCCCTGATCAAGGGAATGAAGGCCGACGAGGCCATCGAAAGGCTCAGCGGCATTACCTGCGGACCCAGGAGCACATCCTGTCCTGACCAGGCCGCTCGCGCCCTCAAGCAGGCGCTCGGAAGGTGAAGAAGGCGCTTCTAGCCCTCATTCTAGTTATCCTCGCAATTCACGGAGCATTCGCCATCGACCCGAGGCTCTCGGCCATGGCTGATGTGGGAATCGGCGTGTACGGTCCGAACCTCCAGAGCTATCCGAACCCGGCTGCGGTTTTCTTCGATGACAACAAGTACACGTTCGCGGTCCGCGGCAGGCTCTCGGACACCATCGGGGTAGAGTCCGCTCCGTTTCTGCCGCAGTCGGACCTGAACGCGCTCTTCGTGGCGGACCTGATCGCGATGGGCATAGACCTGGCCATAAGGTCGGACAACTACACCTCCGACGAAGACCATGTCGATATCTATCAGCACACCACTCTTAACGTCAGCCTCGGCTACGGCTACAGGTTCATAAGCGTGGGACTGGGAATCTCGGGCGGAAGCAGCCAGCAGCGCCTGAACGTTCCCATGAAG
>CAKJZO010000054.1 GCA_918298275.1 Spirochaetota bacterium
GGGCGGCTTCCAGGGAAGACCCGGTCAGGGCGGTTTCGGCCAGGGCCAGAGACCCCAGGGCTATACTCCGCGTTCTGCACAGCAGGGCAACGGTAGACCCGGTTTCCAGCGCCAGGGCGGCTTCTCCAAGGACGGACAGGGCAGAGCCCCGTTCGGACAGAAGCCCGGTTTCGGTCCCGGAAAGGGTCCTGCAGGCGGGAAGAAGGGCGGATTCTCAGGTCCTTCCGAGGCATTGCCCGTAGACAGCAAGAACCGCAGGGTCTTCAACAAGGGCAAGGACAAGGACAGACGCGACGAGAGAACGGACGAGGAGCTGGAGCTCAAGAGCTACGGCAAGAAGTCCAAGAGTTCGGATTCCGCTGCCGCAGTACCGAAATCAATCGATATCCTTGCATCTATCACGGTCAGTGATCTCGCAAGGAAGATGAACATCAAGGCCTCGGAGATCATCTCCAAGCTGTTCTCCATGGGCATGATGGTCAGCATCAACGAGAGTATCGACAGCGATACCGCTACGATCATCGCCGAGGAGTACGGCTGCTCGGTGCACCTCGTGAACCTCTACGACGAGACAGTCATCGCCCGCGAAGAGGAGACCGAGGAGGATCTGGCTCCCAGAGCACCGATCGTCACCGTCATGGGTCACGTCGACCATGGTAAGACCAAGCTTCTGGATGCCATCAGATCTGCAAACGTCGTTGCAGGCGAGTTCGGCGGAATCACGCAGCATATCGGAGCCTACAAGGTATCGATTCCCGATAAGGGTGATGTCGTGTTCCTGGATACTCCGGGTCATGCCGCATTCACCATGATGCGTGCCCGCGGTGCCCAGCTTACCGATATCGTCGTTCTTGTCGTTGCTGCCAACGACGGCGTCATGCCGCAGACCCTGGAGGCCATCGACCATGCCAAGGCTGCCAATGTACCTATCATCGTTGCCATCAACAAGATAGATCTCCCGGATGCAAAGCCCGAGCGTGTCATGCAGCAGCTCTCCGACAAGGGACTGGTTCCCGAGGCCTGGGGCGGACAGACACTGTACTGCGAGATTTCAGCCCTCAAGAAGATCGGTATCGAGGATCTTCTTGACACCATCCTGCTTCAGGCAGAGATGATGGACCTCAAGGCCAATCCCGACTGCAGGGCAGAGGGTAAGGTCCTCGAGGCCAGAATCGATCAGGGCAGAGGTATCGTGGCATCGGTCATCGTCCAGCGCGGAACCCTCAAGCAGGGCGACTACTATGTTTCCGGTATCTATCCGGGACGTGTCAGAGCCATGTACGACGACAAGGGCAAGAAGATCCAAAGCGCCGGTCCTTCGACTCCGGTGGAGGTCATCGGTCTTTCCGATGTTCCTTCCGCAGGTGATCCGTTCCAGGTCTGCGAGAACGAGAAGCAGGCACGTCAGGTCGGAGCCAAGAGACAGGAACTCGAGCGCATGAATCAGGCCAGCAAGTTCAAGAAGGTCACTCTCGAGACCCTCAACGCCGCCATTCAGGAAGGTGAGGTCAAGGAGCTCAACATCATCATCAAGGGTGATGTGCAGGGATCCGTCGAGGCCATCCAGAGCGCTCTGGAGAAGCTGTCCACACCGGAAATCCGCGTAAGGGTCATCCGTGCGGCTGCCGGTGCCATCATCGAAGACGATATCAACCTGGCCTCGGCTTCCGAGAACCCGGCTCTGGTCATCGGTTTCAATGTCAGGCCCACACCGAAGGCTCAGGCCCGTGCCGATGCCGACAAGATCGAGATCCGCAAGTACAACATCATCTACAACGTTGTGGATGACGTCAAGGCAGCCATGGAAGGTATGCTCAGTCCGGAGCGCACAGAGGTGGATGTCGGTACCGCAGAGGTCAGACAGGTCTTCAAGGTTCCGAAAGTCGGTCTGGTCGCCGGATGTTACATCACAAGCGGAAGCGTCAAGAGAAACAACTTCTGCCGCGTAATCCGCGAGAACATCCAGATCAACCACGACCTTGTGAAGATCACATCGCTCAAGAGATTCAAGGACGATGTGCGTGAGGTCGCCATGGGATTCGAGTGCGGTATCGGAATCGCCGATTTCCAGGATTTGCAAGTGGGTGACACCTTCGAGTTCGTTGAAATCCAGGAGAAGGCCAGAAAGCTCGAGGATACGGGAGAGTACATCTGATGGCAGACTATATCCAGAGCCGCAACGAGGCCCGCATAATGGAGATCGTGAACACCCTGATCGTCAGCGGTGAGATCAAGAATCCAAGACTGAGCACTTTTGCAAGCATAAGCGACATATCTCTTTCCAGAGACAACGCTTATGCTACGCTCTACGTTTCATGCCTGGTGGACAGGGACCTGGAGAATTCGGTCAAGGCGCTTCAGAGTGCCGCACCTTTCATCCAGGGCCGCATCGCCAGGGTCATGAAGACCAAGAACACACCCAAGCTGAACTTCGTCGCCGACACCACCGAGCGTGATGCAGCCAAGATGGATGCGCTTCTTGAAAGCCTCAAGCCCCAGAGCCCTGCGGAGAATACTTCGGAGAACTGAGACGTGGCAGAGCGCAGCGCCGTGCTCCTTGTGGACAAGGCCCCGGACATCACATCCTTTGATTGTCTCGCACGCATAAAGCGTAATGTAAACAGAAAGACAGGCCATTGCGGTACTTTGGACAAGTTCGCACATGGCCTTCTTGTCGTTCTGTGCGGTTGCTATACACACATGGTCCCTGCCTTCATGGGCATGGACAAGACTTACGAAGCCGTCATCGAATTCGGAAAGATGACGACAACGCTCGATCCGGAAGGGGAGGTCGTTGAAACAGCCGGCGTTCCCTCCGAAGAGAGGGTGAGGCAGGCTGTTTCCGAAATGGTCGGACAGATTATGCAGGTTCCTCCCGCATACAGCGCCATCCATGTCAACGGCAAGCGCAGCTACCAGCTGGCCCGTGACGGTGAGGCAGAACCTGAACTGAAGGCCAGACCCATCGAGATCCACAGCGCGGAGATCCTCGGCTGGGATGCTCCGTATCTTACTGTCAGACTGAACGTTTCAAAGGGAACGTATATCCGCTCATATGCAAGGGACCTCGGTCATGCATGCGGTTCCTGTGCCTATGTCAAATCCTTATACAGGACCAAAATAGGGCCGTTTTCGGTCGATGAGGCATTCAGATATGACAATACTGATGCCATGGCCTCCCGAAGTAACCCCGAGGAGCTTCTCTCGAGGCTGCCTGGCTGCGTCAGTCTGGATATGACGGAAACCGAGGCATTCAAGGCTGCAAACGGCTATGTGATGCCTTCCGTCAGGAAAAGGCTTCCAGAAGGTGCGGTTCTTGCACTTCTCAAGCATGAAGGCAGAACGGTGTGCATCTACTCTGCAGGCGAAAGGCGCATTATGTGCCAGGTGCGAGATGGAAATTAGGGCATTCGCAGATCCCGGCTTCAAGGGTATCGACACGGTAGTCTCTGTAGGCGTGTTCGACGGCCTGCATCAGGGGCATCTGAGGG
>CAKJZO010000055.1 GCA_918298275.1 Spirochaetota bacterium
TGTGGCAAATAAAGTGGGGTTCTGATATACTGATCCATGGAAGTGGTTTCTCTCCTTTAGGATTTTGTTGTGGTGACAAAAATTATAAAGGAAAAACCACTTTTTTATTTTAAAAAATCCCACCAAAATATTGCGAGAGCCCTAAAGCCAGAACAACAAAAAAGGCTCAACCTTTCGATTGAGCCTCTTCCGTTGCGGCCAACTGGACTTGAACCAGCACAAGATTTCTCCCACTAGCACCTCAAGCTAGCGTGTCTACCAAATTCCACCATAGCCGCGTTTTGTGTGCAGAAAGTAACTTACACGTTATGGGGAATTTAGTCAAGAGACTTATGATCAGGCTTTTTTCCTTGTAGCCAGAGTCCTGATACCGAAGCTGATTCCGTAGACTGCGAAGCCTCCGATGAAGTAGTAGATGAGGTATGCGATCAGGAAGAGCGGGTAGGGCTTCGGCTCCTTGAACAGGATGCTGAGCATCGGGTACTTGAACGTCGAATTCGGAGCAATGTAGAACAGGTTGACCGGAGTTCCGGGTACTGCCTTGATGAGGATGATGTTGAGGATTACGGCAATCGCTGCAGTGATGACCCACAGGATGTAGCTGTAGATGAAGGTCCTGAACCCTTCCTTTGTGAGAAGGCCGTAGGCAATCATTGCATATACTCCGCTGCAGACCATCAGGGAGTGCCAGAGGATGGACTGGACCGTAATGGCGACGTATGCGGTGTTGATTGCAGCTGCGGGCTTAACGAAATAGAAGAATGCAGAGGTGAAGCTCTGGAAAGATACATAGCCGACGAAGGCCTGCTTGAGCTTGCCTTCCTTCATGAAGTAGATGAACGGAAGCAGGTACATCGGGATGGAGCAGATCTGGAAAGAGATCAGTGTCATGTCCACACCCTCGTTTACCTTGATTCTGAAGATGATCTTGAAGACTTCAAGAGCAATGAAGACGAATCCGAGGATTGTCATTGCCTTGTCTCTGCTTTTGCTGTTTCCTTTAGCTTTGATTCCGAGAACGATTCCTGCTGCGAGGAATACAAGCATTGTTCCAATTGCAGCAAAATGAACGGGGCCATAAAAAGCCAGTGGTGTTTTCCACATAGTTTTCTCCTTGGAAAATGGTCTACTTTTGTTTTTGACTAAATTTCATAATATGTCAAGAAAAATTTTATGTTCCGTTATGCAAAGGCGGTTTTCGTTTAACTTGACAAGGAAACGGAGGCTACCCAATATTTAGCCATGCAACTTCTGGGAAATATTCTTTGGTTCATACTCGGCGGTTTCATCAGCGGACTGGGCTGGTGCATAGCAGGGATTGTCTGGTGTGTCACGATTGTGGGAATTCCGATCGGAGTTCAGTGCTTCAAGCTTGCGGGACTGTCGTTTCTGCCGTTCGGAAAGGAAGTGGAGTACGATGGCGGAGCGGTATCGTTTCTGGTCAATGTACTCTGGTTCTTCATCAGCGGGCTTGAGCTTGCAATCTGCAACTTCATCTGGGGCTGCATCCTCTGTCTGACTATTATCGGTATCCCGTTCGGAAAGCAGTATTTCAAGATTGCAAAGCTGTCCCTTGCCCCGTTCGGAGCAGTTGTCGTGGAGATATAATGAAAATAGAGTTTACCAGATCGGATCTGATACTGAGAAAAAAACTCATGCACTATCTGTTTCCGACGATGGCATCATGTGCTGCTCTCTCGCTGAGTGAGTTTCTGGACAGCATGCTGGTTTCCAACATGCTGGGCAGCAAAGCAATGGCAATCATAAACCTCGGAATGCCCTTGATGCTTGTCTATGCTGCAGTCTACTGTTTGCTCGGAAACGGAGCGGCAACCGTGTATGCTGTTTTCCTTGGCAAAAGAGATCATGAAAGTGCCGGAAAAAGCATGACGGTTTCCATTGTCGTTGCTTTGGCAGTCGGACTGATCATACTTTTCGGCGGATTGCTGTTCTTCAACCCCGTCTCCCGGCTTCTGTGCAGGAGTACGGATCTTCTTGAACAGTTCGATGCCTACTTCCGCGTACTGTTGCTGTCTGCTCCGTTTCTTACCGCGATACTGACCTTTACAACGGTATTGCCATCGGCAGGCTATCCGGGATACAGCATGACGGTCAATGTGGTGGCCAATGTCGTGAACATTGTCATGGACGTTGTCTTTATCCGTGGATTCGGAATGGGGGTGGAAGGAGCGGCCTGGGCTACGCTGACCGGCTATCTGGTCGGACTGGCTGTCATTGTGTTCCTGCTTCTGGGCAAGAAGATTCATATATATGCATCCCGAAAAATCGGTGCGTCTTTTTCACTTCTTAAACAAGTCATGGAACAGGGTGGGCCCGATGCGGTTACCCAGATCGGTTTCTCTCTGCAGTTTGCAGTCTGCAATGCTCTGGCTTCCGGACTGTCGGGAACAGCGGGCATCGTAGCGTTATCACTCTGCATTCAGGCAAACTCCATGGTCTCCATTTTCCTCGGTTCAATTATGGGTTCGTCAATCCCGATAATGTCCCTGCTGCATGGCCAACGGGATTATTCCGGGGAAGCTTCCGTCCTCAGGACTGCATTGAAATGGCAGATTACGGTAGCGGCTTTTTCAACATTGATCCTGGTCGTGTTTTCCAATCAGGTCGCAGCTATCTACAACATAAGGGATGCATCGGAACTGCCGGTTGCGGTTCAGGCATTGCGGGTTTATTCTCTGATGCTGTTCCTGAGAAGTGCGGTCATTCTATATTTCCGATATCTGAAGATTGTAGGATTTGCGGGTTATGCCTTGCTTATCAGTGCCTTGGACAGCTTCGGAGTCATTGTTCCGGTTGCCTGGCTGATGAGCCGCATTTTCGGAATCGCAGGCCTTTGGTGGGCATTCCCGACTACAGCGGTACTGATTCTGGCCTTCGTGATAATACGCAACAGTATCATGGTCGCACATTCCGATAATCACTACAGAGGATTGCTTCTGTTCGAGAACGAGGAAGACTCTGCGTTGATCATGGATGTTACCATCGGTGATGATCCTGCTTCGATTACGGGAATCAGTGAGAAGATGCAGGAAGCCTGCGAACGGAACGGAATTGTCGGACGCAATGCGGTACTTGCCGCCCTTGCTGTAGAGGAGATGGCCGTCTACATCACGGGAAAGAAAGACCATAAGGCATATATGGACATCCTGGTCAGGCTGGACAAGGGGAGTGTGGTGATTGATTTCCGTTGTCTGGGATCCGTATTCGATCCGCTTTCGGATTCCGAAGGGGATAGCTGGGAGAATGTCCGCATGCTTCGCGGCATTGCCTCAAGCATCGGAAACGAGTACACGCTGGGGATGAATTCAACCCGGATTGTTATTGCCGGAAACCGACAATCCTGAGAACAGGCAGCCTCTTCAGATTCTGATTCTAATATGTGTGTCCTGGGAATCCACTTCGACAAGATTCCACGATCCGTTCTGGCGTCTGTATTCCTTCAGAATCCTGATGATTTCTTTTGCTGCGGGTTCATACATCCTGATATCCTCCGGAATAATACGCCAGATGAAGCTGAATCTGGCAAACCAGAGCGGAACCGGAAGAAACAGCCGGAACCGCTTGTTGTTGTCTCTGGGAGCATCAATGCAGATTCTCATTCCACGACAATCCTTACTTTGTCGCCGTCAGCCGAATCGACCGTGACGATTTCGCCGAGAAGGCCCTGTTCGATGAGGGAGTAGACCTGCTTCCAGTCTATCGATGCCATCGCATCGGCTACCTTTCCTTCGCCGTTTACAGCCATTGCCGGGGCTGCGCCTGCTTCGATTGCAATCTTGACTATCTGAATCGGAAGATTGACACGGATCTTATCGCCTTCATGTGTATCTACGATGACTCTTAGCATGAGCTTGGAGAAGTCTTTCTGAATGGTCTCGGGCTCGTACTTTGCGGGAACCGGATTCTCTTTGCCCAGAAGCTCGTCCGTGGTTACTCCCAGGATATCTCCCAGATTAAGAAGAATGCCTACGTCCGGCATGTTGATGTCGTTCTCCCACTTGGAGACTGCCTGCGAACTGACATTCACCTTGTTTGCAATGTCATCCTGTGTGAAGCCCTTGGCTTTTCTGAATCTTGAAAATCTCTGTCCGAATGTCTCTGTCATGTCGAACCTCCTGACTTAAAGCTAGCCCCGAATGCAGGCGAAAGTGAACGTACCATCGGTTGGGTTTATCATACCATCGGTTGTATTTACGCTCAACCTGGGGTTGAGTCCGGAATCAGAACCTGAATTTAACTATCCTGCGGGTGTTTTCATCGGGTTATGTCATTGTTGCCATTCCGGGCGGTTGTCGGTCATAATTGGGTAACATCAGAAAAGGGGCAGTTATGAAACAGCAGACCATAGACAGAATCCTGAAATTCACCGAGGACCGCGACTGGGACCAGTTCCACACACCGGCCAATCTGGCCAAATCAATCTCCATCGAAGCATGCGAGCTTCTGGAATGCTTCCAGTGGTCCGATGACAACTATGATCTCCAGGCCGTCAAGGAAGAGCTTGCCGACGTGATGGTCTACTGCATCGACATGCTCGACAAGCTCAAGCTCGATGCCGACGAGATCATCAATGCAAAGATGGATAAGAACGAGGCCAAGTACCCGGTCGAGAAGGCCAGGGGCAACGCAAAGAAGTACAATCAGCTCTGAAGATTGATTAAAGTGCGAGGATTAATATAATACAAGGCTATGGAACAGCAGAATTCAGTACACTGGGCGGATATATACGCCGACAAGATCATCAGGGAGAAGGGGGATAAGGCCCTCTACACATGCGCATCAGGAATCACACCGTCAGGAACGGTCCACATCGGTAACTTCAGGGAAATCATCTCTGTAGACCTCGTCGTGAAGGCTCTCAGACAGAAGGGCAAGAACGTGCGCTTCATCTATTCATGGGACGACTACGATGTCTTCAGGAAAGTTCCCAAGAACATGCCTCAGCCCGAGCTTCTCGAGACCTATCTGAGAAAGCCGATCACGCTGGTTCCCGATACCACCGGCAGGGCAGACAACTATGCCCGCGGAAACGAGCTGGATGTCGAGGAGAAGCTCCCGATCGTCGGAGTCTATCCCGAGTACCTCTATCAGGCACAGCGCTACAGAAGCAGCATGTATGCAGAGGCTATGAAGAAGGCCCTGGAAATCAAGCCGCAGATCATCGAAGTGCTGAACCAGTACCGCACCGAGCCCCTGGATGACTCCTGGTGGCCGATTGCCGTTTTCAGCTCTTTCACGGATAAGGACAACACGACCATCCTCTCATGGGACGGCGAGTACGGCATCACATACCGAGACAACGACCTGAACAAGGAAGAGACAATAGACCTCAGAACCACGCCGTATGCAAAGCTTCACTGGCGTGTAGACT
>CAKJZO010000056.1 GCA_918298275.1 Spirochaetota bacterium
GAACAACACCGTCGGCATGCTTTATCTCAAAACCCTTTCTGACCTGTCTGCTGTGGTAGGCCCTGATGTTCTCGGCTGCCTTTTCAAGCACTTCAAGAAAGGTCTTGTCCACGGCCTTGGCGGCAGCCTCGATCTCCGAACGCGGAACCTCGATGGACAGTATTTCGACCCCGTCGAATCTGAGGGTGAACTGTTTCAGTGCCTCGTCCCCCCTGCTGCGGACATCGGCTATGATTGCGGCGACAGGAGCCGAGACATCCTTTGAAGAAGATGAGCGGGCGAAAATCTCGCTTTCGGGTACCATACTGTAATCCATTATCTTGATCATCTTAAGCCTCCACCATCGATGCCAGTCTGTTCTGTATCTTCAGAATCTCATCCTTCTTGAATTCAAAGGCCGACTTGTTTGCAATCAGCCTTGCCGAAATGGGCATTATGGTCTGGAAGACCTCAAGCCCGTTCTCCTTCAGGGTGGTTCCGGTCTCGACTATATCCACTATCACATCCGACATGCCCAGAACCGGGGCAAGCTCGATGGAGCCGTTGAGCGGGATGATGTCGATCTCGCGCCCGATGGACGAGTAGTAGCGTCTTGCGATCGTGCTGAACTTGGTCGCAACACGGAGCGTAACATCGGGATTCTCCCTGAAGTCCTTCTTTGCAGCCACACACATGCGGCATCTGCCAACGTTCAGATCCAAAAGTTCATATATGTCGGGTGTGTATTCATCTATTATGTCCTTTCCGGCAACTCCGATGTCGGCAGCTCCTCGCTCGACATAGACAGTGACATCGCTGGGCTTGACCCAGAAATACCTCACTCCGCAGGACGGATTCTCGAACACGAGCTTCCTTGAATCCGAAAGGATCTCGGGACAGCTGAAGCCGGCCTTCTCGAACATGCCGTAGACCTTTTCTCCGAGTCTTCCCTTGGGCAGTGCAATGTTAAGCATTCTGACCTCCCCTGTTTGCGCCGAGATCGATGAGATCACGGTACCTGAGACCTTCCGGAACCTCCCTGAGGACCACCACCGACATGCCGCCCTCGCGCAGGGCCCTCGCCCGCCTGAGAACCTGGGAGATATCGTCACAGCGGTCATAGAGAAGCACGACATCCACATCGTACTCGCGCCTGTCTTCCAGAAGCCTTTCAAGGGCATCGAGGTAGACTGCAAACCCTACCGCTCTCGAGCGTCTGCCCATCCTGCGAAGGAGCCTGTCGTACTGTCCGCCCGAAAGCACTGCAACCGGAACGCCTTCCACATAGCCTCGGAAGACCATGCCGTTGTAATACTTCATGCCCCCTACTGCAGTGAAATCTATCCGTACCGACTTCGGATCAAGAAGGGAAACAACAGTCCTGAGCTCCTCAAGAGACAACCTGTCTGCCCCCATGTTCTCAAGCTCCGAGAGGACCTGATCGTTCGACCCGGTCAGGTTGCACAGATGAGCGAGTTTCTCGAGGCTGCCGGCCGAATCCGGGTTTTCCCCTGCCAGGGAAAGAATGGCCTGGGCATTGCGGGAAGAAAGAGCTGCAATAGCTTCTTCGATTACTTCCTGATTGGAAATACCTTTAAGAAACGCCTCTGTTATTCCCATATGGGATATCGTAAGGACACTTTTCTCTGATATGTTCTGAAGGCTTTTCTGTGCCAGAACGGCAACTTCGGCAAGCTCCAGTATACCTACATCGCCTATGCACTCCAGACCTGCCTGCATTATCTCCCTGAAGGTTCCGGACCGGTCGGAAACCCTGTAGACGTTCTCGTCATAGCAGATGCGTGAGACCGCGTTGCGGACATCCCTGACGCTCCTGACTATGGAGAGCGTGACATCGGGCTTGAGGGCCATGAGCTTTCCGTTAGTATCGGTGAATGTGATCACGTTGCCTGATACCAGAAAGTCCTTGTTGCCGGCATAGAGGTCGTACTCCTCGAAGCGGCTCATCTTGTAGGGTCTGTATCCGTAGGAAGTATAGAGGGACCTGAGGGCCATTACGACCTTCTCCTCTCCCTTGAGTTCGATTCTCGCGCTCATGTCAGGCATCTCCTTTCTTAAGGCGGTCCAGTACGGTCCTGTACCCGCCGTCACCGTAGACCAGGCACCTGTTTACACGGGAGATTGTCGCAGAGGAAACGCTTGTCTGCCTTGAAATCTCCTGGTAGTTCTTACCCTCATCCAGAAGCATGGCGACCTGAAGCCTCTGGGTGAGATCCTGAAGCTCCTTTATGGTGCATACATCCTTGAAGAAGGCCTGACACTCCTCCACCGTCCCGAGCGACAGCACGGCATTGAAGAAGAAATTGGCCACGTCCATATCTATTCCGTTCATATGATGCTCCCTGAATTTAGCTTGCTAGCACATTAGCACTTTATCGCACTAAAGTAAATAGGTTTCGCGATATTTCATTATATTTATCAAAAGTAAAAGCATTTAGAGAGTGAAAGCTACTGATTTAAAACCTAACGTTAGGTTTTGCATAGTAACATATTTTATTTTAAAACAAGAAGTTACACTCCAAAAGCACTTGATTAAGCCTTCGATAACCAATAAATTATATAACGTGAAAAATCTTCAGAGGCGACACAACGACATCAGGGCATACCTTTTCCTGGCTCCTGCCATACTACTGGCAGGGCTCTTCTGCTGGTATCCTGCAATCAAGGCCTTCGTTGAGTCCTTCCTGACAGTAAACCAGAGCGGCAAGATCCTGGGCTTTGCAGGTTTTTCAAACTACCGGATCCTCTTTTCCGACCAGGCATTTCTCAACAGCCTCAGGGTCACTATCATCTTCGTGGTCCTGTTCGTACCACTGAATACGTTCATCACCCTTCTTGCCGCCTCCCTTACAAGGAGAAAGAGCCGCCACTCCCATCTGCCCGAGTACGTTTTCTTCACCCCAGTCGCAGTATCGCTCTCGGCGTACAGCGTTCTTTTCCGAGAGCTGTTCAGGGGCAAGGCTTCGGTCATCAACAGACTGCTCGGCCTGTCCGGAGGGTGGATCACCGAACCTGCCGGGGCAATGGCGACGCTTGTGATTCTGGGTGTTTTCCTGGATTTCGGAATAGACTACATCCTTCTGATGTGCGCTTTCAGAAGCGTGGACCGCAAAGTGATCGAGGCGGCCAGAATGGATGGCGCAGGCGGATGGAGACTCTTCTTCCAGGTAGAAATCCCGATGATCCGCGAGACTGTCCTTGTGACGGTGTTCCTGGCGCTCAAGGATGCCCTTCTGATATCCGCTCCCATCATAATACTTACGGAAGGAGGACCTTTCCGCAGCACTGAGACCATCATGTTCTACTATTACATCGAGGCCTTCAAGAGCGGAAACAGGGCCGTACAGAATGCCCTGTCCTCCCTTGTCATGAGCTTTGCGGCAGCTGCCATGGGAATCTACAGCCTTCGCAGAAGGAGGGCCGGATGAAAGTACAGAGACGTCCCTCGGACATGGTCAAGTTCATCCTCAGGAAGGTTCTTCTCGCCCTGCTGGCGCTGATAGTCGTCTTCCCCCTTCTGTACATGTTCTCATCCTCATTGTTCTCTGCTTCGGACTTCAATGAGATAAGGATCATTCCCGACGTTCCGCAATGGAGCAACTATGCGAAGGCCCTGACCGACAGGTACTTCCCCTACTACATGATCAATTCGGTCGGCACCTCGCTGCTTGCCTCTGCAATCAGGACAACGATCATCATCCTTGCGGCCTTTGCACTGACGCATCTTCGCTTCCGCGGAAAGAACCTGATACTCTCTGCCCTGGTTCTCACCCTCTTCGTGCCGCAGGAAGCGGTGCTGTACCACAACTACCGCACCATCGCAGCATTGGGTCTGATCGACAGCTGGGCAGGCATCATATCCACAAGCCTGTTCTCGGCAGCCCAGATGCTGCTTCTGATGGGAGCCTTCATTTCGGTGGGAAAGGATCCCTATGATGCCGCCCGCATCGACGGGGCGACGGATATGCGCTATATCACGTCCGTCCTGATCCCTCAGACCGCCCCGGCAGTGATGACCATTGCCATCCAGACCCTGATCACGGTCTTCAACAGCTACCTCTGGCCCCTTCTGGTCACCAACAGACCGAAGTCAAGGACCATTCAGATAGGAATAACGATGCTCGGATTCTCGGAATCCGGCCAGCTAGGCCCGCAGATGGCAACGCTGGTTATCATGACACTGCCGTTCCTGATTCTCCTGGCATTTGCCAAGAAATGGATCGAGAACGCCCTGATAAGGAGATGAACATGTCAAGAAAAGCCTTTTTGATCATCCTGGTCGTCCTGCTTCCCGCACTTCTGTTTGCAAATGCAGCTGCAGAAAAGAAGCAGACCGTCAAAGTCACGATCTGGCATTCGGCTCAGGGCCAGAATGCACGCGTGTTCGAACAGATCGCAGATGACTTCAATTCCACCGTCGGAAAAGAGAACGGTATAGTGATCGAAGCCATCTATCAGGGCAAGGCCAACGACGTGCTGACCAAGGTGAACGCAGCATCCGGGAAAAAGGGACTCCCCGACATCGCCATGATGGATGCGACAGCAGCCACGGACATGAACCACAGCAGCTATCTTGTGACGATGGATGCCCTGGGGGCCGATGTTTCCGACATCCTTGAA
>CAKJZO010000057.1 GCA_918298275.1 Spirochaetota bacterium
GCTCTCTGGTGCAGGGAGGATTCCTTCGGTCCTGGCGAAGAACTCTGCAGCCTCGAAGACCTTGGTCTGCTCGACCGATGTGGCCTCCATGTATCCGTCATCGTAAAGCTGCGAGAGGATGCTGGACATTCCGTGGAATCTCAGGCCGCCTGCGTGGTTCGGCGACGGCATGAACTGGCTTCCGAGTGTGTACATCTTTGCCAGCGGGCAGACATAACCGGTATCGCAGAAGTCATATGCATATTTGCCGCGGGTGAAGGAAGGACAGGATGCAGGCTCGACTGCAATGAACCGGTAGTCGGCCTCTCCCCTGAGCTTCTCGCCCATGAACGGTGCGATCAGGCCTCCGAGGTTGGATCCGCCGCCTGCGCATCCGATGATGATGTCCGGTTTGACGCCGTACTTGTCCAGCGCCGCCTTGGCTTCAAGACCGATGACGCTCTGGTGCAGGAGAACCTGGTTCAGGACCGATCCGAGAACATAGCGGTAACCCTCGTGGGTGACGGCATACTCGACTGCTTCGCTGATTGCACATCCCAGAGATCCGTTGGTTCCCGGGAATGCTTCCAGGATTCTGCGTCCTGCTTCGGTCGTATTGGAGGGAGAAGGAGTTACCTCTGCTCCGTAAGTCCTCATGACCTCGCGGCGTCCGGGCTTCTGCTCATAGCTGATCTTGACCATGTAGACCTTGAGATCCAGACCGAGGTATGCGCAGCTCATCGAAAGAGCAGTTCCCCACTGTCCTGCACCGGTCTCGGTGGTAACACCCTTGAGGCCCTGCTGCTTGGCATAATAGGCCTGGGCGATGGCAGAGTTGAGCTTGTGGCTTCCGGAGGTGTTGTTTCCTTCGAACTTGTAATAGATATGTGCAGGTGTTCCCAGCGCCTCTTCAAGACAGTAGGCTCTGACGGTCGGCGATGGCCTATACATCTTATAGAAGTCCTGAATTTCCTTGGGTATGGGCACGAAGCGGGTATCGTTGTCCAGTTCCTGCTTGACCAGTTCCTTGCAGAAGACAGCCTCGAGTTCCTCTGCCGTCATGGGCTTGAGAGTTCCCGGGTTGAGAAGCGGAGCCGGCTTGTTCTTCATGTCCGCGCGGAGGTTGTACCATGAGGAGGGAATCTCGCTCTCAGAAAGATAGATTTTGTAAGGGATGTCCTTGATTGCTTTGTTTGCCATAATGTTTCCTCCTGTATGGTCATGTTAGCTGCAGATGTTTCTATATACAGAAACGTTTCTGTCAAGAGAAACATACCA
Source organism: Spirochaetota bacterium (assembly GCA_918298275.1). Lineage (GTDB taxonomy): Bacteria > Spirochaetota > Spirochaetia > Sphaerochaetales > Sphaerochaetaceae > UBA9732. Next base: position 1,258 of record CAKJZO010000057.1, read on the forward strand.
CGTCCTATGATTCTTTGCAATACCATTTGTGAAAAAAGTTGAAAATCTTTATTCGGGCTTGAAGAAGATGCACCTGCTCTTGTGCTCGCAGCCTGCGCAGGCAGTACCGGGACACTCGGTGAATGCATCCTCGGCGCTCTCGAGCTGGGAGATGCGCCACTTGAGCTCGTCGATGTGCTCCTGCAGGGTGTTCATCCTCTCTATATCCTTGGAGAGCTTGCTCCTGTATTGGGCCAGCAGTTCGTTGCGTCTCTTGTTGCCGCTTTCGTCCTCATCCCTGAGGCGGATGATCCTGGCGATCTCCTCCAGCGAGAACCCCAGCGACTTTAGTTCCCCTATTCTCTTGAGATAGACGAGGTCCTGATCGGAATAGTATCTCTGGTTTCCGTGGGTACGTACTTCTGAAAGCAGACCCAACTCCCCGTAGTATCTTATGGTCCTGAGGGTCAGCCCCGACAGTCTTGCAAGTTCTCCGATCCTGTAGCGTTTCATATCTCCGTATTATCACATCGTTTTTGGCAGTTCAACAGAAATAATCCATACGGCACAAATCGCATCCTCGCTTTACAAGGACCGAACTATCCCATATAACTAAGAACCATGGAACGCTGGGACATCTACGACATCAACAAGAACAAGACCGGAAGGACAATGGCACGCAATGACTGGACTATGGCCGAGGGAGACTACTATCTTTCAGTACTCGGTGCCGTCCACAGAAGCGACGGGACCTTCCTGATCACGCGCAGGGCCATGGACAAGGCCTGGGCTCCCGGCTGGTGGGAGCTTCCCGGCGGCGGCGTCAAGGCCGGCGAGAGCTCGTTCGAGGCAGTCTGCAGGGAGGTCCTGGAAGAGACCGGCGTGGATGTATCCAAGGCCGACGGAGGCTACCGGTTCTGCTATCACAGGGAAAACAAGGGCCAGAACTATATAGTAGATATCTACCGCTTCGAGATGGACATCACCGAAAAGGACATCAAGCTCCAGACCGATGAGGACATAGACGGACGCTTCGCCACGGCAGACGAAATAAAAGCCCTGGCGGACCAGGGCATCTTCCTTCATTACAACAGTATCAAGAAGGTCTTCGAGGATTAATTCACGTAGAACAGAATGTCTCCGTAGGTCGGGAACGGCCAGTAGTGCTTGCCCACGAGCAGCTCAAGTTCATCGGCGATCTTCCTGGCTTCTTCCATTGCAGGCACGATGTTCCTGCGGCTGTAGTGAGCAAGCTCTGCGCCCGAGTACCCGGCTCCCTTCTCTACCGCCGCATCCAATGCTGCAGTCTTCTCCGAGAGTTCATCAGTCAGTCTGCTTACCTTGGAAAGCAGCTCGCACTCGGTCGAGCACTTGAGATCGGGCATGGCAGTCTTCTTCTGATTGATGGCCTGAGCCAGGCTGGTAGCATAGAAAGTCGTAGCTGGTATAATCTGCTGGACTATCATATCGTGCATTGTAAGTGCTTCGATATGGATTGTCTTGGAGTATTCCTCATTCAGGATCTCGAACCTGGAATTCATCTCGACGGAGCTGAATACACCGAACTCGCTGAACAGCGAGATGTTCTTCTGCGCAACGAAGGAGTCAAGGGCATCCGGTGTGGACCTGAGGTTCAGAAGGCCCCTTCTCTCGGCTTCCTTCACCCACTCGGCAGAGTAGTTGTTTCCGTTGAAGACGATCCTGCAATGGGCATTGTAAGTATCCCTTACGAGGTTCATCACGGCGCTTTCGAAGTCCGCAGCATCCTTGAGGACCGAGTAGAAGAGCCTGAGCTCCTTGGCCACGATCGTATTCAGGACGATGTTGGGTCCTGCGACCGAGAACGAGGATCCGAGAGTCCTGAATTCGAACTTGTTTCCGGTGAATGCGAAGGGGCTTGTCCTGTTTCTGTCAGTGGTGTCCTTGGAGAAGGACGGAAGGACATGCACGCCGAGCTCCATGCTCTTCTTGGCACTTCCGCTTGCGTCCTTTCCCGCTGCGATCGACTCTAGGATTTCGGTAAGTTCATCGCCGAGGAACATGGAGACTATTGCAGGAGGCGCCTCGTTTGCACCCAGACGGTGATCGTTGCCTGCACTTGCCACGGAGACACGAAGCAGGTCCTGGTACTCGTCGACGGCCTTTATAACTGCCGCAAGGAAAAGCAGGAAGCGGAGATTACCCCTGGGGTTCTTCCCCGGGTCAAGAAGGTTTCTTCCGGTGTCCGTGGAGATGGACCAGTTGTTGTGCTTTCC
>CAKJZO010000058.1 GCA_918298275.1 Spirochaetota bacterium
TGTGCATGGTTATCAGCGTCACCCCGTCCTGGCTCTTGCCCTCTTCCTCACCAAGCGATGAAGCATCCAATGATGCCAGCTCCAGGAAGCTGTTGATTCCTTCCTGTCCCTGTGAGAACTGCTCCAGACTGAGCATGTTAACAAGCTGCTCGATGTTCTCTGTGCGCTTGTTCTCCTTGAGCTTCTCGGTACGGTCGCGGGAGACATAGTAGTCCAGAATCCCGAAATGGATCAGCACTTCCTTGAGGAACTTGCCGTTATCGATGGTTCCGAAAAGATCCCTGCAGATATCATAGGATTCTATGAAGAAGTTGATTCCGCTTACGGCTCCGCCCTTGATCATGTTCTGTGAGAGAGCCTTGCGGCAGGCAGCAATCACATCTCCTCCGAGGCTTTCGTCTTCCGCAGCCAGACTCAGAAGCTTCTCTATGCTTACATCTCCGATCTTTCTGGCGGGCTTGTTGATCATCCTCTGGAAGGCAACGGTGTCACGCGGATTTGCCAGGAGCGAAATCATCGCGATACAGTCCCTGATTTCCTCGCGGTCATAGAATCTGAGCGACCCTACGATGTGGTATGGGATATCATTGATCATCAGGCGGTCTTCGAAGTCCTTCGACTGGGCATTGGTCCTGTACAGGATTGCGCTCTTCGAATAGGCGGACGGATCGATATCGTGGGCTTTCTTCAGAAGGGAGATGACCTGCTGGGACTCCTCTATTCCGTTATCCACATAGAAGACTCTCGGAAGAGCACCGCCATGATGCTCGGCGCACAGGGACTTCTCCGCCCTGCTGCGGTTGTGAGAGATAACATCCTTTGCAACATTGAGAATACTCTCGGTACAGCGGTAGTTCTTGCCTAGCGTGACCTTCCTCGTGTTGGGGAATGACTTGGCAAAATCGAGGATATTCCTGACCTCCGCACCGCGGAAGCGGTAGATACTCTGGTCATCATCACCGACAGCGCAGATGAAGCTGTCCTTGCCGACAATCTGCTTCAGAAGCAGGAACTGGGCCTTGTTGGAATCCTGGTACTCGTCTACCAGAATCATCCTGAAACGCTTCTGAACCTTTTCCCTGATGTCATCGTTGGCGGCAAGCAGCTCTATGGATTTTATGATCATGTCCGCAAAATCCACGTTGCCGGTCCTTGCCAGCATCTCCTGATATTTGTGGTAGTATGAGCGCAGCCTCTCGTCCAGCTTGTTCGGCTTCTCCATGCGGTCCTTGAGAACTGCAATCTTCTTGTAGTAGGCGGCAATCTCTTTCTTATTGTCATCCGGGAAAGCCTGGCACAGAAGCGCCACGCTATCGTCGTCATCGTAGATCTTGAAGTTGGGGTCCAATCCCACGCGCTCGCCATACTTGCGCAGAAGCCATACGCCGAAAGAGTGGAAGGTGCGGATCATCACACGCTTGCCCTCTTCTCCGACCATACCGACCACACGGTCCTGCATCTCCTTGCAGGCCTTGTTCGTGAATGTGACGGCCAGTATATGATACGGATCAACGCCGAGCGCATCGATGGCATATGCGATCTTTGTGGTAATCACCCTGGTCTTTCCCGAACCTGCGCCGGCAAACACCAGAAGCGAACCTTCGTTTATCATCACAGCCTCACGCTGCTCCGGGTTCAGCTGGTCCAACAGCTCCTGCATGCTCATAGCTTCACCGCCTCCAGATCGATACCGTTGACCTTGGTCACCCCGCATCTGTAGACATTTCCGGGAACCATGTCACGTCCCATTACAACAGTAAGTCCGTCGACCTCCGGAGCCTGGGCCCAGATTCTGCCTATGGCAAGGTCTTCGCCTTCCACCAGTTCCTCAATAAGGACATCATATTCCTTTCCGACAAAACCCTGCAGGCATTCGGCAGTGATCTTCTCCTGGAGTTTCTGCAGTCTCTTCTGTCTTGTCTTTGCAACCTTCTGGAGTTCTTTGTGGTCCTTCTCGGTCGTCAGGTTATATGCATATGTACCTTCTTCCCTGGAATAGACAAACGAGCCCATCCAGTTGAAGCGATTGGCCTTCACGAAGTCATATACCTTTCTGTAATCCTCATCGGTCTCCCCGGGGAACCCCAACATTATGGTGGTTCGGATGACACATTCCGGCAGAGCAGCTCGTATCTTTGTAATCAGATCCGTGTAGATATTCTCGTCACCCATTCTCTTCATGGGTCTCAGGAGCTTCTCGCTTGCATGCTGTATGGGAATATCGAAGTACGGGATTATCTTCTCATTGTTCCTGACCATATCCAAAAGCTGAAGCGGGAATGCATCGGGATGGATATACAGAAGCCTGACTTTGAAGTTGCCTTCGATATCTACGATTGCCTGAAGCAATTCCAAGAAGTGGCTTCTGCCGTCCCAGTCCGTTCCGTAAGCTGCCAGATCCTGTGCAATGAGATTGATTTCCCTTATGCCTCTCTTTGCAAGTTCCCTTGCCTCTTCCAGAATCTTTGCCGTTGGCCTTGAGCGCAGGGAGCCTCTGATCAGAGGGATTGCACAGAAGCCGCAGCGATGGTTGCAGCCCTCGGAGATCTTGAGAAATGCGCTTCCCGGATAGTTGAACAGCTCGTTTCTCTCGAAGATGTCTGCATCAGGGTCCGGGTACTCGGGCACTTCCAGCTTGGCTTCGCCCTTTTTGCCACCGATTTCTCTGACGAAATCATTGACCTTGGCAAGGTCCCTGTTGCCGAAGATTCCGTCGGCCTCGGGGATCTGAGAGGCCAGCTCGTCGGCATAGCGCTGGGCAAGACACCCCGAGATCACGATCTTTGCCTTCGGGCACTGGTTCCTGAGCGAGAAGAATGTATCGATCGATTCCTCCCTTGCACTCTCTATGAAACCGCAGGTGTTGACGAAGATCAGATCGGCCTTGGAAGCATCGTCCGTGAGGATCCATCCGTCCTTCTCCAGACTGCATGCGAGCACCTCGGCATCGACCTGGTTCTTGGCGCAGCCGAGGTTTTCTATATAAAGATAATTCTTGTTATCGGATTGCATGCTTTTAGTGTCCATTTTCTTCAATCTCTCGTCAAGTATTGATGACAACGACAACAAGGATAACCCCCTCGAAGAGAGACGTTTTGAGCATGTTTGTCAGTTGCCGATTGGGGATTTAGGGTTTACAATTATATTGTAATGAACAGGACGCTTTCCCCTGGTTCCGTCTGGGGCCAGATCGACATACCGGCTTCCAAAAGCCAGACCATTCACGCGTTGCTGATTGCCCTCTTTGCAAGAGGCGTCAGCACTATTACAAACCCGCTTTTCTGCTCAGATACCCAGGCTTGTCTGGACTTCTGCCGGAAGCTCGGAGCCAGCATTTCATTTTCAGGAAACACCCTTACAGTCGATTCAAGCAATCTCGAGCCGCGCGACGGATTGGAGATCGACTGCAAGAACAGCGGAACCACACTGTATTTCGCTACCGCTCTGGCCTGCACCCTGGGAGTGGACATCAAATTCACAGGTGACGAGTCCCTGAGGCAAAGACCTGCAAGACCGCTTCTTTCCAGCCTCAGCGATCTTGGTGCCAACGTTGACACAAATGCCGAGACTGCTCCGTACAGCGTATGCGGTCCTCTTCTGGGCGGACACACCAGCATCCGATGCATGACCGGACAGTATCTGAACGCCCTGCTTCTGGCCTCACCGCTGGCAAGACAGGATGTTACGATAGACGTGCATCTTCTGAAGGAGAAGACCGCAACCAGAACAACCGAGATCTGGCTGGAGAAGCAGAACATCGAATTCATGCGCGGAAGGGACATGACCCACTACACCATCCGCGGCAATCAGTTCTACAGGCCTTTGGAAGCAGACATCAACGGAGACTTCTCCCTTGCCGCCTTCTTCTTCTGCGCAGCAGCCATCACAGGCAGCACTATTACGGTGACACATCTGGATGCAAAAAGTTCGCAGGCCGACAGGACAATCCTGGAAATACTGTCCAACATGGGATGCTCAATCCGCAGCGAAGGCCATCAGGTCACGCTTACCGGTCCGTCCTCCAGACTCAAGGCGGTGGATATCGATCTTGGAGGAACTCCCGATCTGTTGCCCGCCCTGGCCGTGACTGCCTGCTTTGCTTCCGGACCGGTGAGACTTCTTAACGTAACGCACAATGTCGTCAAGGGCTCGAAGGAAAGAAGCTCCACGATAGCCCAGAACATAAACGAACTGGGCGGCAAGGCCCAGGTCCTGTACGACTCGCTGGTTATCTACCCCATCTCTTCTTTCACGGGCAATACCAGTGTCCGCAGCTTCGGGGACCCGCGTATAGTGATGGCCATGGCACTGGCTTCCCTCAAATGCCCGAAAGGTCTTACAATTGAGGACTGTGAGTGCGTGGAGATGACATTCCCCTCATTCTTTGATAAATTCGCAGCAGTAAAGGCCTGACAAATCCATCCTTTACCCGGAGGAAACATGTACAAGATCATCCATACGGCAACATGTGCCGATGTAGCAAGCAGAATAGCAGCGAGCCTCAACGGAAGTCAGACGGTTCTGATCGAGAGCGCAATTGCAGATCCCGAGTCCCTCGGGGATTTCGATTGCCTGGGTCTTGTATTCGACAGGCAGGAGAAAGGTGTTCCGGCCTCAGTGGTATCGTTCATAAATGATGTGCTGGGTGAGTATGACCTGAGCGAGCTTCAGCACATGTTCAGCATCTGTGTCTGCGAAGGCAGTCCCGCACACGCACTGAAAATCGTCGAAAAGCTCTGTTCCAAGGTGGGATGCGCCCCGAGCCTGAGCATTGCCATAGAACCTTCGGCAGACCTTGCGGATGCCATAGAGAAAATCAGAAGCGGAGAGATAGTCCTGGCAAAAGGATCTGTCGGAACCATGTTCTACATGAAGGCCCACGGAATCAAGGGCAGGAACCAGAAAAGATGAAGAACATCCGCAAACCCATGTACGGAAAGGAAGAAATGGGCAGGCTCCTGAAGTGGTTCTTCGGACTTCCCTTGATATTCGTAATCTACATAGTACTGTCCATGGTCATGCCTGCTCGTGCCGATGACCGCAGGATGGTGCTTCTGCTGAACATCATCAGCTACATTGTCTTCATCATGGTCACTGTGGTTGTGGTCAAAAGGTTTCTGAAGTTCCCGTTCAAGAAACTGATTTCATACAACAGGCCATTCTCGGGCAGGCATCTGGCCATCGGCTTCTGTTCCATGTTTGCCCTTTGCCTCGGAACGACATTTCTCTGGAAAGCCCTTCAGCCCGAGAAGTTCACCTACTCGCTCCAGCCGGGCTGGCCTGTAGATTTCCTTCTCAGCTTTGTGCTTCTCATCCTGGCGGCACTTCTAGAAGAGCTGTTGTGCAGGGCCTACATAGCATTCTTTGTCAAAGACGATCTCGAGAAGAGACCGAAGCAGTTTCTGATTTACTGCCTGTGTTCTGCAGTGGTCTTTACCATCCTTCACTTCCAGAACCCGGAAGTCCACGGAAGCGGCGCAGTCTATGCCATGGTTTTCTACTTCATCATGGGGTTTGCGCTCATGGCGGTCTATCTCAGGACAGAAGGCATCGAGGCAGCACTGGGCATCCATATCGCAAACAACCTAGTCAGCGCATGGTTCTTCACCTACGGCGATGCCGCACTGAGAACCAATGCCATCTATACCCAGACGAATGAGATCGGACCTCTGACCTTGCTTCAGGCGGTTTTCTGCACCGTGGTCAGCGCTTTAATCGTGCTTGCCTGTTCCCGCAGACTGCCTTCCTCTAAAAGCCCGGATAAGCTATAATATCCGACGTAAATGAGCAAGAAATCCGACACACCCAAAACCACACGCAAATCCGGAAAACGAAGGACGGGCAAAGCTCTTCTGATAACCATCCTTGTAATAATCATCGCTGCCTTCCTGGTGGCTCTTTCTCCCCTCTTTTTGCCCAGAGCAACTGCCAACAGGGTCACAGCCACGGTAGAGAAGATCGTAGGTGTTGATTCAGTGGTCAACAAGGGCTACAAGAAGCTTCTGGCATTCCTTCAGGACTTCACCAGAAACATCAGGCCTGCCTCCACCCCGGCCAGCAGGATCGAAGGACTGGAAATTCCGGCATACGTGGAAGGTCATGAGGTTGTGCGCCATACCGGCTACACCCTCTCCTGGAACGAACAGCACCTAGTCGCCGACTGGGTGGCATATGAGCTTACGGCAACGGAGCTGGACACCCAGGAATCTTCCAGAAGCGAGGATTTCAGGCCCGATGAGTCGGTCCGCCGTTCCAGCCAGCTGGACGACTATCGCGGAAGCGGTTACTCCCGCGGGCATCTTGCACCAGCACAGGACTTCAAATGGTCGGCCAATGCCATGAGCGATACCTTCTATCTGACGAACATGGTTCCCCAGGAGCAGGACAACTACAACGGCGGCATCTGGCTCAAGGCCGAGAATGCCACACGTGACTGCGCCCGCATTACCGGCACTGTCTATGTGGTAACCGGACCGGTTCTGACAGACGGACCTTTCGAGACAATCGGAGCAAACAAGGTCACGGTTCCCAAGCAGTGCTACAAGGCCCTTCTGATCATCGATACCGACGGTACGGTTCAGACCATTGCGATGTCCATCCCCCAAACTGCAAAAAAGAAAGAGTCCATCTCAAACTACCTGATGACCGTTGACGAGCTGGAGAAACTCACCGGGCTGGACTTCTTTATCGAGCTGGATGACGAGATCGAGGAAGCCGCCGAGTCCAAGTACGACATCGACTTCTGGCCGAAATCCTTCAGATGACAACGGAAGGATTCCCCTTGAAATGAGGCTTGAAAAGCTATACTATTGTTTTCACTTGCGGCATTAGCACATCGGTAGTGCACGAGCTTCCCAAGCTTGTGAGGCGGGTCCGACTCCCGTATGCCGCTAAAGGAACTCATGGGCCATTTGGTTCGTGAGTTTTTTTTATTCGGGAGTCGGAACGAGCAAGAAAAGGCTCCGGTGGAGCGTTTTCTGCGAAGGCGGGGTAGCGGAGCGTCGACTCCCGTATGCCGCTAAAGGAACTCATGGGCCACTGGTCCATGAGTTTTTTTCTAGAAGCTGAGCCTTCGCACTTCCCTGCGGAAGAAGCACAGGGTCAGTACAAGGGCCACCGCCTCGGAAGCGAGGAAGGAGAACCAGACGGCGTTCAGACCGAACAGCTTTCCGAAGAGCCATGCGCACGGAATCAGGAACACAAGCTGCCTGACAACAGAGTTGATCATGCTATAGAAGCCCTTGCCCATTGCCTGGAAAAGTGCACCGAGGATGATAGATATAGCCGCAAGCGGGAACGTGATGCAGATTCTGCGAAGCGCAATTTCTCCCAAAACCTTCATCTGGTCGGATGCATTGAACAGCCCGAGCAGCGCATCGGGGAAGAAAAAGAACACCATTGCCCCCAACGTCATGAATGAGAATGCACTGATGAGTCCAAGCTTCAGGGCCTTCATCATGCGTGGCCTGTTCTTGGCCCCGTAGTTATATCCCAGAATTGGCATCAGACCGCTGTTCATTCCGAAGACCGGCATGAAAACAAAGGACTGGAGTTTGAAATAGACTCCGAAAACAGTGGTGGCAAGCACATCATAGGCAATCAGAATGGCATTCATGAGGCTGGTCATTACAGTACCTATGCCCTGCATGATGATTGAGGGAACACCGACTTCCAGAATATCCTTTGCACAGTTTCCGTTGAGATAGAACCTGAGGAGCTTTATGCTGATGTACTTGTTTTTCTTCAGGAAGAAGAGACCCATGACCATGGCAAATATCTGGCCTGCTACAGTTGCGACGGCAGCACCGGCGATTCCCATTGCCGGGAACCCGAAGTAACCGAAGATCAGAATCGGATCGAAGATGACATTGAAGACTGCACCGCTTGCCTGGATTATCATCGGATGGATCGTGTCTCCGGTCGACTGAAGGGACTTTTCCGTGAAGATGTTCACGAATGTTCCGACTGAGATGCAGAGGCAGATCCTCAGATATGTCACTGACATGGAGAGAAGCTCCGCATCATCCGTATAGAGTCCGATGAAGGGCTTTGACACGAAGGCTCCGATCAGGACGAAGAAGACCATCTCCAGCAGCATGATCGAATACCCCGTCTGTGCGGTATGGAATGCTTCATCTTCCCTTCGTTCACCAAGACGCCTTGAGATGACGGAGCAGACTCCGACGCTTGTACCTACGGCAAACGAAGCCATGAGCATCTGCATCGGAAATGCCAGGGAGACTGCAGTGAGGGCCTTCTCGCTGTAATGGGACACGAAAATGCTGTCCACGATGTTGTAAAGAGCCTGTATCAGCATGGAGAACATGGTCGGTACACTCATGACCACCAGAAGCTTTCCGATGGGCATTACACCGAGTTTGTTCTCATGTACTACGTTTTCTTCCATCACAGTTCCTCGTAGGTTTTCTTTATGCTCTGCTCGATTTCGCTGACCATCAGTGCCACAGCTTCCCTATCTGTGGAGGCAGGCGCCTTGACGGGTTCTCCGACGCAGAGATAACAGTCCCGCTTCTGGAAAACATGCTTGCGGTCCTCGAACGAGTCCCTCAGCCCCTTTACGGTCACGGGCACGATGAAGGCTCCGCTTTCGGTGGCCATACGGAATGCTCCGTGCTTGAAGGTTCCGATCTTGCCGGTCTTGCTTCTGGTTCCCTCGGGGAAGATCACGATGCTGTGTCCTTCACGGATCCTACTGCCGGCCTTACGGATGGATTCGACGCTCTTCTTGAGATTGCGCCTGTTGATGAAGACAGAATGCGTCATGGCGATCATCACATTGATAAGCGGCACGAACAGAAGCTCCCTCTTGGCAACGAAGCCGGTGCAGCACTTCAGACGCCCCAGCATCAGAACGATGTCAAGCATGCTGGTGTGGTTTGCCACGAAGCAGAAGCCCTCCCCCCGGTCGACACGCTTTCTGATGGACTCGATGTCTCCGGAGATATGGACCTTGATGCCTGCAATCAGCAATCCGGTGTTTGCAATCAGCGCAGTATGCCAGAAGACAAGCCTGTCGGCTGCTTTCTTAAGTCCGATGAGCCTGAGCAGCAATGCCGGGATTACCCCGGTGATCATCGCCACGGCAGTCATCGCCATTATTATGATCAGACCCCAAAGCACATAGACCATAGTCAAATCCTTTACTCGAAGTCGGCGCGGTAGAGCGCGCTGTAGTGGCCGCCTGCAGCCATGAGGCTCTTGTGCGTGCCGATTTCAATCACCCTGCCCTTGTCAAGCACGATGATGTTGTCTGCATTCTTGATTGTGGTAAGCCTGTGGGCTATCACTATTGCGGTCCTGCCGACGGAGAGCCTGTCGAAGGCCTCCTGAATCAGCTTCTCGCTCTCGTTGTCCAGAGAGGATGTCGCTTCGTCGAAGATAAGGATCGGAGGATTCTTCAGGAACACCCTGGCGATTGAAAGCCTCTGCTTCTGACCGCCCGAAAGCCTGGTTCCGTGCTCGCCCACCAATGTGGAAAGAC
>CAKJZO010000059.1 GCA_918298275.1 Spirochaetota bacterium
TTCAAGGATATCGAGTACGATGTAGAGGACTATCCGCTCTGGGTTGACAAGGCGGTTGTCCTGCTTCAGGAGTCTGCCCGAATCAGTGCCCTCATGAGGACGCTGGAAATCCAGGTGGAGCTTCTGGGTAGGGAACTGAGAACTACGAGCCAGCGCGTGAACCTCTTCGAGAAAGTAAAGATTCCCGAGACCAAGGAGAACATCCGCAAGATCGGAATCTATATCGGAGACCAGCAGACTGCTGCCGTAGTGCGTGGAAAGATCGCCAAGAAGAAGCTTTCCGCAAAGGGGGAGACAGATGATTGAGAAAATGAAGAAAATCATCGTGGTGGCCCCGCAGGAAAAGAAAGCCTCTCTTCTTAACGGAATCAGGGATCTCGGTGTAATCCATATCTCTGAGAAAGCCTCTCCGGATGCAGCTCTTTCCGCACGCCTTTCCGAGCTCTCCAAGATCCGCTCGACTCTAGCCGAAATGCCTAAGAAGGAGCAGAAAGATGCCATCAGCGGCGCAGCTTTCGAGTCGGTTCACAACTCTCTGGTTGCGGCCATCGAGGAAAAGAGACGCATTTCAGACGAGCTGGTGAAGATGAAGGTAGAGCGCGAGAGCCTTGCCAAGTGGGGTGACTTCAATCCCGATGATCTCAGGCTTCTCTGCGACAAGGGCCTTCCCCTGAGCTTCTATCTTCTCGGAAAGAAGGAAGTAGAGGCCCTCGACGAGCAGGTCAGGTACGTAAGCCTCAGAAGCATAGACAAACAGTGTGCCATAGCTGTGGTAGGGGAGCTTCCCCAGTCATACAGCTCCAGCCGCTTTGTCCTTCCGCAGAAGGGCCTGAGCCAGGTCGATGCCGAGATTGCATCCAAGACTGCCAGAGCAGCTGAATTGGACAATATGTTAAAGGAAAGCGCCTGCTATATCGCCAGCTACGATAAGGCAATTGCAGCACTGACTGACGAGATTGTCTTCAACAGTGTTGAGAGGGGAGCTTCAACAGAGGAAGGTCTGAGCCTGCTTTGCGGATTCATCCCCGAAGCAGATCTGCCTGCATTCAAGAGCAAGGCCAAGGCAGGAAGCTGGGCCTATGCCCTCGATGATCCGTCCGAGGAAGACCCTGTTCCCACCAAGGTGCGCTACAACAAGGTCACCAAGATGATGAAGCCGCTGTTCGACATGCTCGGAACGGTTCCAGGATACAGGGAATACGACATCAGCATGTGGTTCCTGCTGTTCCTCTCTCTCTTCTTCGGAATGATAATCGGAGATGCAGCTTATGGTGCGATTTTCCTTGCCTTGGGCGTGGTTCTGAACATCAAGACCAAGAAGTGCTCCAACCTGAACCTTCTGCTCTATGTCATGAGCATCGCCACGGTAGTGTGGGGCTCTCTGACAGGAACCTGGTTCGGAAGCGAGAAGGCAATGGAAATACCGCTTCTCAAGGCTCTGGTCATACCGTCGATAGCCAACTATCCGCAGTACTTCGGTGTTGATGCCGGAGCTGCGCAGAACGCCTTGATGAAGTTCTGCTTCGCGGTAGGTGCCATTCAGCTTTCGCTTGCGTGCATCATGAACGTGATCCGCAAATGGAAGGAGAAGAGTCTGGCTCTGGTGGCGGATTTAGCATGGCTGGCAATGATCATCAGCATCTATTTCCTGGCCCTGATGCTTGTCATCGGAGATCAGGTGAATGTGAAGATCATCTTCGCCGTCATCATCGGGGGACTGCTGACTGTAATCGTATTCGGCGGTCAGGCACCCGGACAGAGCTTCGGCAAGGGCCTCAAGGCAGGCCTGGGTGGCGCTTTCACGACGTTCCTGAACACCATCAGTGCTTTCGGAAACGTAATGAGCTACATAAGACTGTTCGCTGTGGGTATGGCAAGCCTTGCCATCGCCCAGAGCTTCAACGGTATGGCAAGTCCGATGCTGAAGGGTTGGGCGTTCCCTGCTGGAATGCTGATTCTCTTCATCGGTCATGCCCTGAATATTGTCATGGGTCTTCTCAGCGTGGTCGTCCACGGTGTGAGACTTAACCTTCTGGAGTTCTCCGGCCAGCTCGGAATGGAGTGGGCGGGTATTCCATACGAACCGTTCAGAAAGAACGCTTGATTGTAAACTAATTGCAAACTGCATAGGAGATTGAAAACATGGGTATTGGATCAATCGGTTTGGTTTTGGCTCTCTGCCTTTCGGCAATGGGATCCGGCTTCGGAATCGGAGCTGCAGCTGTGGCAGCTGTCGGCGGATGGAAAAAGTGCTACGCTAACGGAAAGCCTGCTCCGTTCATGATGGTCGCCTTCACAGGTGCTCCTCTGACACAGACAATCTACGGCTTCCTGCTGATGAACTTCATCAACAGCGCACTGCAGAACGGTCTGAATGGAACTCTCGCTCTGTTCATCGGAATCTTCGGCGGCGCAGTCATCGGTCTGTCGGCTTTCTTCCAGGGACGCTGTGCAGCAGCTGCTTGTGACGCTCTCGGAGAGACAGGAAAGGGTACTTCGAACTACCTCATCGTCATCGGTATCATCGAGACGGTTGCTCTGTTCACACTGGTATTCTGCCTGCTGCTTCTGAACTCTGTAGCTTGATCTTTTTCTGGGTTGTTCTAACTCTGATTATTCTCATTGTATTGGAGGCCGGTCTTCACCGGCTCTTCAATGCTATGATTCCCGTCCGGATTCTCATCAGCGGAACTACCGGACGCACCAGCGTGGCAAGGATGCTTGCCGCGGCGCTGAAGGGACAGGGCAAGGTTCTGGACAACGATGCCATAGGATTTTTCGCCCTGTTCAGGCCACCAAAGGCTTCGGCTCTCATTGTCGTCTGTCCCTCGGCAAATCCCTTTGTCTGTTCCCTGTACCGCAACAGGGTCAGCCCTACGGTATGCATTGTAACTAATGCTTCCGAGAACGAGTATGAGACATCCATCGTTCCCGAAGGCCTGGGTTTCTATACCAGCGACCTTCGCTTTCTTGCGGATACCAAGGCCGTCCTTGTGGCAAAGGGAATATCCGAGAAGGAGAAGAACGAGGCTCTTGCAGTCAAGGTCCTGACGGATCTGGGCTTTGAGGAGAGCCAGGCTTTGAGCGCTCTCTCCGGAAAGGCATCGGATCCAGTTCTGGAAGGTCCGTTCGACGTGGACGGCCGTCATGTCATAAACGCCTGCGATGCCAATGACGTCAAGACCGCAGAGAAAGCTCTTTCTGCAATCGACGACGAGAGGCACTATGTGGTTCTTCTTGGCAGTTCGGACCTGATTTCGGATCAGCTTGAGGATTACGCCAGGATCTTCACCGACTATGGCTGCCAGCTTGTGGTCGTGCTCGGAAAGGATGCCGCCAAACAGGCCAGGATTCTTACGAACAATGTCCTTGGTTGCAAGATAAGGCTGTTCAAAGGAACTGACAGTGAGCTGTTAAGCCTCTGTGAGGATCAGATTCTCTGCATAGGTTCCCTTGAGGACAGGCTCCTTTCCTTCCTGCGCTATTGCCGTGAAAACGGCACCGAATCATGAGAAGGAAACTGTTCGGCGGAAAATGCGACGTTCTTGTCCTTCTCATCATCTTTTTCATTTGCATAGCCGCTCTTGTCCTCATGGTTTCCACCAGGACAAGTATCAAGACTTCATATCATGACATCCAGCTGGAAGCTTCTTCTCTGATGAAGAAGTGCGAGGACTATCTTCTTTCCTATGTCCTTGAAAACGGAATTGCCATAGAGCCCGAAGACATCAACCGCACGGGCCTCATCGGTCCTGCCTATACTCCGCTGATGACGACGATGGGGGATATCGTTGCAAAGCGCACGAGTCTTGACCCCAACTTCGCCGCAGTCCTGGTGAAATACTACATGGAAGCAGGCCTGAAGGAGGGCGATGCCGTTGCGATCGGTTCCAGCGGCTCTTTTCCTGCGCTTGCAATCGCCTCTATCTGTGCCTGCAATGCGATGGGGCTTGATGCCCGGGTCATCGCGAGCATCGGGGCATCGACCTATGGTGCTACAAGAGTGGAGCTTTCTCTGCCGAAGATGCTCCGTGTCCTGTCAGATGGCGGTCTGATTGATTTCAGGCTGCTTGCGGTGTCTCCCGGAGGAGAGGGCGATCACGGAGTAGGGACCATGGAAGGCCTTATGTTCGATAATACCCGCAATACCGTGCTTGATCTGGCACGTCAGAGCGGGGCACTTCTGATCGACGAGCCTTCCCTTGAGCTGAGCATCCGACGGAGAATGGAACTATACGGAGACGATATACGGCTGTTTGTGAATGTCGGCGGCTCAGGCGCAAATATCGGATCGAGCATGGAGTATCTGAACGTCAATCCCGGTCTGAGCCTGAAGCTTGATTCAATTCCGGACAGTCCCACCCGCGGAGTTCTTTACGAGTTTGCCTCGAAGGGTATTCCCGTCGTGAACCTGCTGAACATAAAGGGCATAGCCTCCGATGAGGGCCTTGGCGTTGACAGCGTGCCGCTGCCTTCTCCCGGGACGGGTGGGGTGTACTACCGGACCGGCCATAACAGGATCCTTGCAATAGTGTCCCTTGTACTTATCCTGGCGGTTGCCTGTGCATCCGTCATCATTGCAAGACGCAGAGGATAGTTTTGCCTTGACTTGAGCTTTTGTTTCTGAGATAAAACATATTTGGAGGAAGAAAAATGACTGTTTACGAACTCGGTGAAATTCTCATGCTTATCAGCTTCGGCTTTTCCTGGCCGTTCAATGCAATAAAGTCTTACAGAGCAAGGACTACAAAGGGCAAGAGCCTGCCGTTTCTGCTTCTTATCATCTTCGGTTACATCTGCGGAATCGTTTCCAAGCTCACCAATCCGAACGGGTTCAAATGGTATGTCATGTTCTTCTATGTCCTGAACATCACCATGGTCTCCATCGACCTGATTCTGTATTTCAGGAACCTCAGGCTGGACAGGGCGGCGAAGCAGGCCTGAGCGGGTCTTTGTTTAACAAGTTTTAGTCTCCAAAACTCCTCTGATTAGGTTGATTACTCCTCCGTTTATGGATTATCATTTGTGTGTCCTGTAAAGGACGTCTAAATCCGCGGAGGTATTATCATGAAGAAAATTTTCGCAGTTCTTCTGGTTCTGACAGTCGCTTTTGCAGCATTCGCTCAGGGCGCTACAGAGGCTCAGCCTGCAGCAAAGGCAGCTGATGTCGCAATCGCTATGGTCACAGACTACGGTGATATCACAGACCAGTCATTCAACCAGACAACCTACGAGGCCTGCAAGGCTTTCGCAGAAGCCAACGGCCTGAAGTTCAAGTATTACAAGCCGGCCGGAGACAACACAGCTGACCGT
The DNA here is from genome assembly GCA_918298275.1 of Spirochaetota bacterium. GTDB lineage: Bacteria > Spirochaetota > Spirochaetia > Sphaerochaetales > Sphaerochaetaceae > UBA9732. Next base: position 5,314 of record CAKJZO010000059.1, read on the forward strand.
GTCGCAATGATCGAGCAGGCCATCGGCGAGGGCTTCAACGTCATCGTCATGCCGGGTTATGCTTTCGCAGGCGCAATCGCTGAAGCAGCTCCCCAGTACAAGGATGTCAAGTTCGTCGGTCTCGATGTTTCAGAGTATGACCTCGTTGTCGACGCTGGTCTCAAGGATCTCTCAAACGTCTACTGCATCGTTTACCAGGAAGAGATTGCCGGTTACCTCGCAGGTTATGCAACAGTCAGACTCGGCTACACCCACCTCGGATACTGCGGTGGTATGGCTGTTCCTGCTGTTATCCGCTATGGTTACGGTTTCGTCCAGGGCGCTGATGCAGCTGCCAAGGAGCGCGGAGTTGATGCAGACATCCAGTTCGCTTATGCAAACCAGTTCTTCGGTGATGCAGATATCACAGCAGCCATGGATGCTATGTATGCC
>CAKJZO010000060.1 GCA_918298275.1 Spirochaetota bacterium
GATACAGTCCGCACGGGAGTGCGATCCTCTGGTCTTTGGCAGGATCGAAAGAACACTCGAATCTTCCGCAAATCTCATCGGTTGCCGGATCTGTCAGGAAAAGGACTCCGCGGTAGATTGTGAACAATGCTCCGTTGGAACCTTCAGTGCAGTCCTCCGCCCTCTCTATGGCACAGAGGATCCTGTCGAGAAGGCTCATCGGCAGTTCTTTCTCTCCGAACAAGGAATCCCACATGCAGAAGAGGATTGCCATGCGCTGGAGAGCACCCTTTCCGGCAAAGGCTTCCAGACTTAGACTGTCAGTCATGTATCGGCGGATTTCCAGCTCCGACAGCTCTTTCACTACCTGATCCGATAGATTGAGAACAGAAGAATCAAAACCATTCCAGATAGCCTGAATCTTAGGCAATGCTTCATTTCTTATTAGATTTCTCCGATAATAGGCATCTGAGTTAGTAGAATCAGTACTCCACTTGAGGTTCTTCCCGATGAGATAGTTCTCCAACTCCGCGCGATTGAAATCCAGCAGCGGTCTGATCAGATGCCGGCTTTCATCAAGGCCGGAGACACCTCTGAAGGATGTTGCAGGCGAACCCGCTGAAAGCTTCATCAGGATTGTTTCCAACTGGTCCTGCCTATGATGTGCGGTAAGGATGAAGGATGCCTTGCGGTTCTGCCTTTCCTCCTGCAGAATCTCATATCTCAGCATTCTGGCCGCATCCTCGATACCGCCTCCCCTTTTGCGGGCAAGTTCCGATACCTTCCCTTCTTCAAGGGATCTTACGATCAGTGAAACACCCAGGGAATTGCAGTTTTCCCTGTTCAGGGCAATTTCCCGTTCAAGCTCTTCCCGAGGCCTGATGTTGTGATTCACGTATACCGGAATTACACGTTCGTTGCCGAGACAGCAGATGCTCAGGCTCAGAAGAGCCAGGGAATCGCAGCCTCCGGAGAATGCAACGATGACCTTGGAATCCGAAGGTAGAAGAGGCAGAAGTTTTTCAGAGAAGACCCTTTCTGTTGAATTCAACCTGCAGTTCCTCCACGGATGCCCCGTTGATGTACTTCACGATTGCCGCTGCGGCATCCTGCACCGCTTTGTCGACAGCCTCTTTCTTAACGGGATCATCCTCGATTCCCAGGACATGATCCGGCACGGCAACGCCTTGTGCAGGCCTGCCGATTCCGATGTAGATCCTGAGGAAGTCACTCCGTCCGAGTTTTTCAGCTATGCTGGCCAGTCCCTTCTGTCCGGAATATCCCCCGCCCTGACGGATTCTGAGTCCGCCGGCCGCCAGATCCATGTTATCGCATACGACTGCAAAGGAATCTTCCCTGCTGAAAGCATCCATGATCTTCCCGCTGGCGTTCATATATGTCAGCGGTTGGACCAAAAGGGCCTTTTCTCCGGAATCGGACCTTACGATTGCCTGGCGGTAAAGACGGAAACAGCGTTTCCTCAACCTGACGTGAAGAAACGCTGCTGCCTTGCTGACGGCCTCAAAACCGACGTTGTGCCTTGTCTTCTCGTATCTTGAGCCCGGATTACCGAGCCCGATGACTACGATCATACAATCTGGAAATCCGCATGGACCAGGGTACCATACATGATGTTCTCCTGGAGGGCCTTGAAGATGCACTTGTAGGACTTGCCGTCTACAACCACCTCACACTCCTTACCGATCGGAAGCTTTCTGAGCTGAAGATCGAAGTCGTGAGCATCAAGGACGATGTGGACGTTTCCGTCTTTTCCGTACATCTCTGCGGGGAGCTTACCGGCGCGGACAAGTCTTCTGGATCCGGCTGAACCGAAATCCTCTGTTCTGAGTGTTGCGTTGAGTGTAACCATCTTGTTCTCCTACTCTCGTTGGCTAAATACCAACTACCATCAAATGAATTTGCTTTCAGCGATGCAACATTATCATATCGGACGATGTTTGTCCACACCACGTAACAAAAGCATTGCTTATGTGTTAATATTGCATATATGAAAAAACAAATCCGACCTCTGGTCATCATTCTTATTGTTCTGATTCTGGGTGCGGGAGCCTATTTCCTGTTCTTCCGGGACAGACCGCTCTCGGAAAAACAGAACTATGTCAATTACAAGTCCTTTTCCGCCGCAATAGACAGCAGCGAAGTCGAAAGCGCAGTAATAGAAAAGGACAGGATCACCTTCCGGATGGAAGGTTCAGCATACGTTACTGAAAACCCGCACTCCGATACATTGACCGAAAGACTGCTCTCAAGCGGTGCATCGGTCACCGACAACAGCGACTTCTCCGCCACATATATCCTGGACATTCTGTTCGATGTTGTTTTCTTCGGAGCCATCGCATTCGGTATCTTCAAGCTCCTTCAATACAGCAACAGGACTTTCAAGGTCGTGCATTCGACAGATGTAAGCTTCAACGACATTGCAGGAATGGATAACATCAAGAAGGATATGGCGTTTCTGGTGGATGTACTGAAGAACCCGAAGAAGTTCGAAGGCAGGATCCGCCCGGTCAAGGGCGTGATACTCGAGGGTCCCCCGGGAAACGGCAAGACCTTGTTCGCAAAAGCCCTTGCGCACGAGACCGATGTCAACTTCATTGCTACCAAGGGTGCGGATTTCCAGAGCGCTCTCATGAGCATGAGTGCAAGAAAACTCAAGATGCTCTTCAACAAGGCAAGGCGTCATCGTCCCTGCATCGTGTTCATAGATGAATTCGACAGCATCGGAGAGCGCCGCAACTATGCCGGTACCGGAATCGACAAGGAGAACAACCGGCTGATCACTACCATGCTCAACGAAATGGACGGCTTCATACCCTACAGCGGACTTCTTGTGATTGCCGCCACTAACTCCTATGCGTCTTTGGATCAGGCACTGATCAGACCGGGAAGATTCGACCTCAAGTACACCGTAGGCAATCCCGATTATAGGACCCGTATGGAGCTGATAGGAATCTACACCAAGGGGAAGAGTCTTGGCTCAGAGCTCTCCGCAGATTATCTTGCAACTGTTCTGGACGGTCAGAGCTGCGCCGCAATCGAGGCGGTTCTCAACGAAGCCCAGTCGATCTGCCAGATGCAGAATTCAAGTGAAATAACGCAGGAGATTCTGGCTTCTGCATCACAGAAGATAGGAATCAAACTGAATAACAAAAACAGAAAATAAAGGACTAAACCATGAAGAAACTTATCAAAAAACTTGCATTCATTGCTTTTTTAGCCATCATTTGCTTCGCCATTTCTTCCTGCAGCACCCTCTCCGGCAACAGCGGAAAGGATAGCAGTACAACCGTTTCGGTATCAGGAACCGGCATCGTCTATCTGAAGGCTGACATCGTCACTTTCAGCATCAACGTCAACGAGACTGCACCCACTACAGCAGAAGCCCAACAGCTGACGAACGAGAAGATGACCAAGATCCTGGATATCCTCAAGACCTTCGGCATCAAGGATGACGACATCTCCACAACCGCACTTAACTTCAACTCCGAGTACTACTGGGACAACGGAAAACAGATCAAGACAGGTGAAGCAGTCAGTCAGACCGTCTATGTGACGATGAAGGAGCTCGATCAGTTCCCGAAACTTGCGGATGAACTCGGATCAAAGCTCACCGGAATCTCGTTCTACAATGTCAACTTCGATTCCACGCAGAAGGAAGCCGCCTATTCCAAGGCCCGCGAGCTGGCATATGAGAAAGCCCTTGAAAAGGCAGAACTCTATGCAAAGAGTGCAGGCCTAACAATCAGCAGGCCGATTACCATCAGCGAAGGATACATGTCCTACGGCAGCGCAAACTACAAGAGAAACGATATGGTGATGATGGCAGAGGCCGCAGCAGCTCCGACATATGGCACACAGACACCATCCGGACTTCTCTCGGCCAGTATCGATGTGAGCGTGGTTTTCGAATTGAACTAACTACGTTGACTTTATCCGAGAGTTGATTGTAGACTTCTCGGGTACTGATTGGCCGTTAGCCCAATGGTCAAGGCACCGGGTTTTGGCTCCGGCTATAGTGGTTCGATTCCACTACGGCCAGTTAGAAGCTCACCTTCATGGCTTTAATGCCATCTCTGAGGGTGAGCTTTTTTCTTTCTGTCAGAAGGATATGGCAGCTTCCGCTTCCTGTAAGCAGGAGCTTTTCGTCTGCAAGAACATCCAATTCAGGACGTCTGTTCACAAGTTCGAAATCGTTTCTGAAACACCACTGTGAAACAGCTCGTCCATAGATATTCTCAAGCTCGGCTTCATTCTCGAAAAGAGGTATTTCTTCCCTCTTGTCCAAAGCTTCATAGGCCTCGCGTGTCGAGACTTTTTCCCCTTCGGAAACGATGACAAAACCCTGCAGGTCTGTTCTGGCTCTGATCGGCCGTACAATCTCTCCCAATCCGGTGACAACTGCAGCCCTTGCCTGCGAGACAAAGAAAGGAACATCGCATCCGACCTTGGCTCCGAGGCACATCAGAGCCTCCCGGTCCAAAGGGTTTTCCATGATCGAATTCAGATAAAGAAGAAGCGAAGCTGCATCCGAAGATCCGCCTCCAAGGCCTGCCTGACTGGGGATATTCTTCTTTATTTTGACTGAAATCGATTTGTCGAAGCCCGTTTTCTCATGCCAGAGATTTGCAGCCTTATCCAACGTCGAACTTCCGGGACCGCATATACCTTCAAGCCCGTTCACACGGACAGAAAAAGGTCCCTCACCTATCTCTATATCCAGATCATCGCAGAGACTGCATGTCTGGAAAACCGACAGGATCGGATGATAGCCATCGGAGCGTCTTTTACCGACGGCAAGATGCCAGTTGACCTTTGCAGGAGCCTTCACTTCCATAGACCGAGCTCCTTCATTTTCTGAATCGTCTTCTCATTCCATCCGTTGTTGGCCTGAGGGTTCCCCGGACTCGGATGGATTATCGATGAAACTATTCTGCCTTCATCATCGTTGACAGCAGCAAGCTTTGCTTCGGCATACTTGCCTACACCGATCAGAGCCCTGGGGTTGAAAAGAGCAATCACATCCTTCAAATAAGAATCACAGACTGCCTCAAGAGCCAGACGTTCCTGCTTGGGAAGATGGTCCGGAGTGAAGTTCTTTGCGGTTTTCCCCTTATCCAGGAATCCGAGCGGACAATAGTTGAAAATGCAATGATTCCTGAAAAAAACATCGGCTTGCGGCCATTTCAGGCTGATGAGACCCCAAAGTCTCTTACCGCTGCCTTCCGAACGCCCTATCTTCATTCCGAGGACAGGACGGCTCGGATGTTCGACTTCAGGCTTTCCGACAGGAAGATTCAGGCCAAGATAATCCCGGACTGCATTGACTTCTCCGAACGGGACTCCCGTCTGCATCATGCCGAACGGCCCGGGGTTCATGCCCAGAAAAAGGATATCGGCCCCTTCTCTGGCATACCTGCGCAGAAATGCCTCATGCATGTCCCAGGCATAGTCAAGCGGGTTGTAAACATACCCGTCATAGGAGAAGGAAAGCCCATCGACTTCTTCCCTGAGTTTTCTTGTCCGTTCAACCAGTCTGTCCTGAAAATCCATACGCTAATTATCACCCTCTTGGGCACCACATTCAAGATATCAAAACTTTATGTTTTTTTGCTCACATTTTCTGCAGATATGTGATAGATTAGATGATAGGAGGAAATAACATGGCAGCCAAGAAAGAAGCAGCACCTGTTGCAGAGAAGAAAGAAGTAAAGGAAGTCCACGAACTTGCTTATTTCGAAGGAAAGGGCTGGGGCGTAAAGCGCCAGGGAAGTGATAAGGTCATCAAGTACTTCAAGACAAAGATTGAAGGAACCGAGTACATTGCCAAGGTCTCGGGCAATCAGGGAACCAAGGTAGTTATCCGCCTCAAGAACGGTAAGTTCCAGAAGTTCGACAACGCTATGAGAGCTCTCTCATATGCAAAGTCATCCAAGGAAGAAGACTGATCATCTCCGACCGCATAACAATGAAGACAGGGATTTGTCTCTGTCTTTTTTTATACTTAAGCTACTGTTATGAATAACATAGAACTGCACTGCTGCGCCAAAGAGAAGTCTACCATGAGCTTTCCTGCAGGTGCTCTCTGTATCAAGACTGCTATAAACCAGACGTCCTCCCTCCCCAAAGCCAGACTCTATGAGCATTATTCATACGATAGCCCGGAATCTGCAGCAAACTTGGCTTTGTCAAGGCATCCCTGGGCAATCGGGCTATCAATATACATTTGGAATGCTAAATGGTTCGAGCGATTCGCTGCCTGCATCAGAAGCAAGAATCCTGATATTATCATCTTTGCAGGCGGGCCACAGACAATAGACTTCACTGAAAAACTGCCCTCATGGCTGGACTTTGCCATACTGGGTGAAGGAGAACTTTCCACAGTAGCAGTCCTGCAGAGCATACAGGAAGGAAAGCAAGTCCGGAATCTTCAGATTGACGGACTGATTACCGGAAACTATGTCTCTCCCGTCAGTTCCAAGCTTCCTGATCTGTCCGAACTCCCCTCTCCGTTTCTGACGGGTGAAGCTGACTGCATAATCAATGATTACGATTCCGTTCTCTGGGAGCTGACCAGAGGCTGTCCGTTTGCTTGCGCATTCTGTTTCGAATCCAGGGGAAAGAGAACTGTCCGTGATTATCCGATGGATAGAATCGAAAAGGAACTGAAATACCTGATCCGTCATGATATCGTAAACGTCTTTGTCCTTGATCCGACATTCAACCTCAATCCGGAGCGTGCGAAGACAATCATGAGGCTTCTGATTTCAAAAGCTCCTTCGGAAATGCACTTCACATTCGAAATACGCGCAGAACTGGTAGATGAGGAACTGGCTGATATGTTCGCGCAGCTGAACTGTTCCCTTCAGATCGGTCTTCAGAGCTCTGACGAGGAAGTCCTCAAGACGATCAACAGACGCTTCGACAGGGAACTCTTCGAACAGAAGGTGAAGCTGCTTTCCTCCAAGGGTGTGGCATTCGGTCTGGACATCATAATCGGACTTCCGAAAGACAACCTCAAGAGATTCAGGAACACCGTGAACTTTGCAGTTTCCCTAATGCCCAGCAACATCGACTGTTTTTTGCTCTCCCTTCTCCCCGGAACAGAACTCACTCTCAAGGCAGAGGAACTTGAACTTACTACACACGATGATGAGGAACGGACAATCAGATGTACTCCGATGTTCCCCGAAAAGGATATTCAGATTGCCCTTTCCGTGAGAAAAGGAATGGACCTATTCTATACAAAAGGTCAGAGCTGCATGTGGATCCACTGCATCCTTGAAGCACTGAACATCACCGCCTGCAACCTGTTCTCGCTATTCGTGAAGTGGATGGAGCAGACCGGAAGAACAGAAGACGAAGACATCTGGGTCCTTCAGGATGAATTCGTTCAATCACTATTCGAGAAGACAAAAAACGCCAAGCTGATTCCTGCAATGAAGAGTTTCATGGAACTTCATCAGGGCCTCTGCTATGTTACAGATACCTGCGAAATCGCAACTCTGGATCTCTCCTACAGACCGGAGGACCTTGCAAAACTTGACACCATGAGCCTCTCGGAATTCGTCAGGACAACAAAGGTGCATCACTGCTCTCCGACAGTTGTCTGGGAAGATGGAGAGATCAAAATTTACTGATACAAACACCGATCGTTTGCAACTCTTTTTGAAACAATAATGCAACATTTTGAAACCTTTGATCTATTGAACATTTTTACTGAACAAATGTTCATAAGAATTGAAAAATCTCACTTCTAGTAAAATTCGTTTACTATTTTTAGTTGTGGGATACCCCTTCGGATGGTAATTTTAACGTGGTTTTGTGGACAAAGTCGCAGATTTTTCTCCCCACCCCAATCCTGAAAGGTGTGGCTTGTCCACAAAACCTTTCTTTTTATGTGGACAAAAAACGACAACTACGCTAACATCATCTAAGCATGGGCGTGTAACTCAGCGGGAGAGTGCCACCTTCACACGGTGGAAGTCGTTGGTTCAAACCCAATCGCGCCTAAACAAATGAGGGACCTCAATGGTCCCTCATTTTGTTTAATACGCTCGGTTTGGGTTTGAAGCCTTGCGGTAGGAGGACAGTCCGGTGAACTGTCCGAAGCAAGGCCGGCCCGAAGGCGCACCCTACCTTATGAGCGCCGTAGGGCAAACCCAATCGCGCCATATTCTTTTATTCATCTATTGGCTGAGGATCTTCCTTGCAGCAGCTTCTGCACACCTCATTCCGTCTACTGCCGCACTGACAATTCCGCCGGCATATCCTGCGCCCTCTCCGCAGGGAAAAAGATCCTGCGTTGAAACGCTTTCCAAGGTTTCGGGATCCCGTGTCATCCTCACAGGTGCGGATGTCCTTGTCTCTGTTCCGATCATGGTTGCCTCATCCGTCATGAACCCTTGAGCCTGACGGGAGAAAACAGCAAATCCATCATGCAATGCCTGACATGCAAAAGTCGGCAGAACATCCCAGAGATTAGTTACCGTAAGCCCCGGAGCATAACTGGACGGAGCAGTACTTGAACTTGAACGATGTTCCATGAAGTCGGTAATCCTCTGAGAAGGTGCACATTGTGTGTGATTCGAGGCATCATATGTCTTCTTTTCCAACTCTTGTTGGTATTCCATCATGGCAAGAGGATTATCCTGATCGCCAAGCATATCGACAGGGAATTCAACAACCATGCCGCTGTTTGCCCACTTGGACCCGCGGTTGCTGGGAGACATACCGTTGACCACGACCTGCTCCTTGTCGCTTGCTGCCGGAACCACGAAACCGCCGGGACACATGCAGAACGAATAGACACCGAGTCGTCTTCCATCTACCTGAACCTGGGTTGTAAAGCTGTACTCAGCGGCAGGAAGATACTTTCCCCTTCCCTGCGGATTATGATACTGGATCTGGTCTATCAGGTGCTGCGGGTGTTCAAGTCTCACGCCCATAGCAAGACTCTTTGCCTCAAGCTTTATGCCCTTTTCGCTGATCATCCTGAATGTATCCCTGGCAGCATTGCCTACGGCAAGAATGACCGGTCCTTCTATCGTCAGTTCGCTTCCTGTCTGCTGCTCGACGGCCTTCACCCCGATACATCTGCCATCCTTGATGATCAGGTCTGTTACCTTCGTCCGGAATCTGACCTCGCCGCCATGGGAGATAATGGCATTTCGGATGTTCTCGATGATTTTTGGCAGTTTGTCCGTACCGATATGCGGATGGGCATCGCACAGAATCGTTTCCGATGCACCGAACTGCACGAATGCTCCAAGGACCTTGGAGTTTTCCCCTCTCTTCTTGCTTCTGGTGTAGAGCTTGCCGTCCGAATAGGTTCCGGCGCCACCTTCGCCGAAGCTGTAGTTGGAATCGGAATCAACAACGTCCTGAGTCGAGATTCTGGCGATATCTACCCGTCTGGAGTGGACATCCTTGCCTCGCTCGAGGACAATCGGCTTTATCCCTTTCTCGAGCAGTGTCATTGCGGCGAACAACCCGGCAGGACCGCTGCCGACGATGACCACCTGCCCTCGTGAAGGATCAGCATCCCTGAGAGAC
>CAKJZO010000061.1 GCA_918298275.1 Spirochaetota bacterium
GGTGAATACGTTCCCGGGCCTAGTACACACCGCCCGTCACACCATCCGAGTTGGGGGTACCCGAAGTCGCTAGTCTAACCGCAAGGGGGACGGTGCCGAAGGTACGCCTGGTGAGGGGGGTGAAGTCGTAACAAGGCAGCCGTACCGGAAGGTGCGGCTGGATCACCTCCTTTCTGAGAAAGAAAGGCTTTGCCGGAGCTTCTCACAGGCTCTGGCTGACAGGCAAGGACCGTTGGTCCGGAAGGTGAAAGCCCTTCCAAAACAAAAAGATAGCCTTCATGCTTTTAAACCTTCTCTTCTTCGATATCTCTGTAATGCTTTGGGGCAGTAGCTCAGTTGGTTAGAGCACCGCTCGGATAAGGCGGGGGTCATAAGTTCAAGTCTTATCTGCCCCATCTGTTTTTTACATTATTAGCGAAGGGATGAGATTAACAATATGGTCAAGCGAACAGGGGTCCACGGAGGATGCCTAGGAGCCGCCAGACGAAGAAGGACGTGACTAGCTGCGAAAAGCCGGGGGTAGGAGCCAATATCCGACGATCCCCGGGTGTCCGAATGGGGTAACCCGGATGTCTGGATGACATTCACCTGCACATGAATCAAATAGTGTGCAGGGGAGATACGCTGGGAAGTGAACCATCTAAGTACCAGCAGGAGAAGAAATCAATTGAGATTCCCTCAGTAGCGGCGAGCGAACGGGGAAGAGCCCAAACCGTCTGCGTGCCAAGCGTGCATGCGTTGCGTAGGCGGGGTTGCGGGATCCGTTGGCAGGGTGTGCATGCCCTGCGTCAGGTAAGAAACCACGAAGCTATGGGAAAGGTCTGGGAAGGCCTGCCGGAGAGGGTGAAAGCCCCGTAGCTTAAAGCGTCGTGGCCTGATGGACGGACATCCCGAGTACGCCGGGACACGAGGAATCCTGGCGGAATCTGGGGGGACCACCCTCCAAGGCTGAATACTTGGCGGCTACCGATAGCGCATAGTACCGTGAGGGAAAGGTGAAAAGAACCCCGGGAGGGGAGTGAAAGAGAACCTGAAACCGTGGACCTGCAAGCGGTCAGAGCCCGCAAGGGTGATGGCGTGCCTTTTGTAGAATGAGCCTGCGAGTCACCGTATGCAGCGAGGTTAAGGCATAGGAGTGCCGGAGCCGTAGGGAAACCGAGTCTGAATAGGGCGCATAGTTGCATGTGGTGGACCCGAAGCCAAGTGATCTATCCGCGGCCAGGCTGAAGCTGGAGTAGAATCCAGTGGAGGGCCGAACCTAAATCCGCTGAAAAGGGTTGGGATGAGCTGTGGATCGGAGCGAAAGACTAAACAAACTTGGAGATAGCTGGTACTCCCCGAAATAGCTTTAGGGCTAGCCTCGGACGGACAGCCATGGAGGTAAAGCACTGGATGGATGAGGGTCCTTCACCGGATACCGATTTCAACCAAACTCTGAATGCCATGGCCCAATATCCGGGAGTCAGACGGCGACTGATAAGGGCCGTCGTCAAAAGGGAAACAGCCCAGACCGTCAGCTAAGGTCCCTAATGTGTGCCAAGTGGGAAAGGAAGTATGATTGCAAAGACAGCCAGGAGGTTGGCTCAGAAGCAGCCACTCCTTCAAAGAGTGCGTAACAGCTCACTGGTCGAGTAGTCGTGCGCCGATAATTCAACGGGGCTAAGCACACAACCGAAGCTACGGCACAGTTTAACTGTGGGTAGGGGAGCATTCCGTGTACGGACGAAGGTGCGGCGTAAGCCGAGCTGGACGGGACGGAAGAGAGAATGCAGGCATGAGTAACGAAAAGACGGGTGAGATCCCCGTCCGCCGAAAGCCTAAGGTTTCCAGGGTAAAGGTAATCTACCCAAGGGTCAGTCGGCCCCTAAGGCGAGGACGAAGGTCGTAGCCGACGGGAAGCGGGTCAACATTCCCGCACCTCTTGACGATTCGATGGAACGACGCATAGGGTGAAGCACAGCAGGGCGACGGTCGTCCCTGTCCAAGCATTTAGGTTTTGAGACTCATAGGCAAATCCGTGAGTTGAGCCGAGGTGCGAATGCGAGCGAACCTACGGGGGAGCGAAGTGTGTGACATCGTCGTGCCGGGAAATAGTTTCTAAGTTATGTCGTCAAGGGACCGTACTATAAACCGACACAGGTGGGCGAGCTGAGAATGCGCAGGCGATCGGAAGAATTCGCGTTAAGGAACTCGGCAAAATGCATACGTAACTTCGGGATAAGTATGGCCGCGAGAGCGGCTGCAGAGAAATGGCCCATGCGACTGTTTACCAAAAACACAGGTCTATGCGAACCAGCAATGGGAAGTATATGGACTGACACCTGCCCGGTGCTGGAAGGTTAAGGGGAGTCGTCAGCGCAAGCGAAGCGGCGAACCGAAGCCCCAGTAAACGGCGGCCGTAACTATAACGGTCCTAAGGTAGCGAAATTCCTTGTCGGGTAAGTTCCGACCCGCACGAATGGTGTAACGATATGGGCACTGTCTCAACGCGAAATCCGGTGAAATTGAAGTCCAGGTGAAGATGCCTGGTACCTGTGGTTAGACGGAAAGACCCCGTGAACCTTTACTTCAACTTAGCGTTGATGATTGGACCTTCTTGTGTAGGATAGGTGGGAGGCAGAGATGCATGGGCGTCAGCTTGTGCGGAGCCGTCGGTGAAATACCACCCTGGAAGGTTCAGTCCTCTAACCCTCGCCGTGATCCGGTGCGGGGACAACGCTAGGCGGGAAGTTTGACTGGGGCGGTCGCCTCCCAAAGAGTAACGGAGGCGCGCGAAGGTCACCTTAGTCTGGTTGGGAATCAGACGTCAAGTGCAAAGGCACAAGGTGGCTTGACTGCGAGACTTACAAGTCGAGCAGGTACGAAAGTAGGTCTTAGTGATCTGGCGGTGGCAAGTGGAAGCGCCGTCACTTAACGGATAAAAGGTACTCCGGGGATAACAGGCTGATCTTGCCCAAGAGTTCATATCGACGGCAAGGTTTGGCACCTCGATGTCGGCTCATCGCATCCTGGGGCTTGGAGCAGGTCCCAAGGGTTTGGCTGTTCGCCAATTAAAGCGGTACGCGAGCTGGGTTCAGAACGTCGTGAGACAGTTCGGTCCCTATCTGCCACAGGCGCTGGAAGTTTGAGGGGTTCTGCTTTTAGTACGAGAGGACCAAAGTGGACGAACCTCTGGTGTATCTGTTGTCGTGCCAACGGCAGCTGCAGAGTAGCCACGTTCGGAAGGGATAAACGCTGAAGGCATCTAAGTGTGAAACCCTCCCCAAGATGAGACTTCCCTGACCTTGAGTCAATAAGGAACCAGAGAGACTATCTGGTCGATAGGCCGCGGATGCAAGCATGGTAACATGTTCAGTCCAGCGGTACTAATCATCCGAACGGCTTGACCATATTGTCAATCGCATCCCGGAACAAGTCCGGAATGCTTTCAATGGACTTCCGAGGATAACCCCTCGGGATTCAGGTTGAAAGCCGACTTGGTGGCCATAGCAGAGTGGAAATACCCGTTCCCATCCCGAACACGGAAGTCAAGCGCTCTCACGCCGATGGTACTGCATTATTGCGGGAGAGTAGGTAGCCGCCAAGTCTTTTTTTATTTCTTCGCAATTCCATCCGACATCACCGCGTCTCGCCTGCGGAGCCTACCTTCCAAGGTATGTCTCCTCCAGCTCGACGCAGTCTGCCGGCGGACTTGCTTGAAATGTTTACCAGGAGAACCAGGTTCACTAAGCGGCACTAAGGCAAAGAAAAAGGCGGGGCAAATGCTCCGCCTTCAGTGTATTTAAGGATTGTTGTCAGTCGTCTGCACCGAGTGCTTCCAGGCCCTTGGCATTGGTTGTCTTGGTGGCCTTGATGTTCTTGACGCAAGAGGTGAAGACAAGGCAGCTGGCAAGCGTAAGGATCGTTGCGTAGACGGGCAGGACTCTCCAAGCTCCGCTTGCTCTGAGAATCAGACCGAGCAGAACCGGTGTGACTGTCTGTGCAGCCATGCTGGATGCGTAATAGTAACCTGTGAATTTTCCGATCTTCTTGGAGGAGCAGAGCTCTACGACCATCGGGAACGAGCAGTTGTGTACCAGTGCCATTCCGTAACCCTTGATGATCCAAACAACCAGAAGAAGCTTCGGGAAGGCCTTCATTCCGGAATCCAGGACAGTTGCGCTTGCTTTGATGAAGCACATGAGGACCAAGCCAATGAAGGTGAGGGCGAGACCTGCGGAGATTGTCCATTTGCGTCCGACCTTGTCTGCAATGAATCCGGCAGTTGCAAAACCGACGACAGATGCAACACCGCCTGCAATGACCATCATGGATGTATTGCTAGTTGCAGCTCCCATGGCGTAGAAGACGTAGTTGTTCAGATATGTTCCGAGAGCATTGTCGGACATGAACCAGAGGAACTCGGCACCCAGGATTGCGAAGAGCATGATGCGGTTTGCCTTGGACATCGGCTTGTCGTCATCGACAGGATCTGCGATTGCAGCCTGGCGCTCACCTTCCTCGAGGTCTTCCTTGATCTCTTCCTCGATCTTGTTCTCCTTGATTGTAAAGAAGAGAACGAGGGCGGAAATGACCATGAGTACGGAAGCGATGACGAACGGAAGCTCGATAGTCATCAGGTTATGCTCGCCCTTGAGGTACTTTGAAAGGACGAACACCATTCCGAGAACGGTGGCGAAAGCTCCGCCGAAGTAACCCATTATATTGATGATTCCGTTTGCCTTTGCTCTGAGCGGCTTGGGTGTGATATCCGGCATGAGAGCAACGGCAGGGTTTCTGTACATCATCATGAAGAGGAGAACGATTGCCATCATGGCGATCATTGCACCGATCTTGTTGAGGTGGAAGAAGAGGGGGATGAACGGGAATGCAACTGCGGAAACGAAGGTTCCGACAAGAATATAGGGCATTCTCTTTCCTATCTTGGTATGCGTCTTGTCCGAAAGGCTTCCGAAGATCGGGAGAAGTATCAGAGCAGCGAGGTTGTCGCAGGCCATTATGATTCCGACAAGCCACTGGACTTCAAGCTCATCAGCTGTTCCCAGACGTGTCTTGATGATTTCAGTCAGAAGCGTCGGGCACCATGAGTCATAGACCTGCCAGAGCAGAAGGATTCCGAAGAAGGCGAAACCGATGAGGAACGTTCTCTTCTTGTTGAGTTTTAGCATAGTTTTCTCCTATACGGCATGAAACCGCACACAATATTACTAATCCATTCTACAATCAAATAAAGTTGCTTAAAAGCCCTTTCTTAATTATTATTCTTATTGATGATTCAGTTCTACAAACCTACGATTAAGAGAAAGGATATGGACAGTGTCCTTCAGACCATGGTCAATGAAGAGATCGGACCCGGAAAGATTTCCAGGGATTTCGTCGCGGCTTTCTGCGAGGAAGTGAAGGCTACCACAGGTGCAGCCTACAGAACATATCCCGATTGTCTTTCTGCCGCTCTTACCCTTATGGGAGCCAGAAAGGGCGTGCGCGTTGCCGTATCTCCGCTTTCTCCGGCCATCTACAGAACTGTGATTGAGAACCTTGGAGCCGAGATGGTCCTGGTGGATGTTGATAAGGATACAGGTTGTCCCAACGATAGCCTGGTTGCTGATAGTGGCGCAGAAATTCTCATGTTATATGAGAACTTCGGGACACTGCCTGCACGATATAATGAACAGACCACATTTGCCGAAAGCTGTGACTACAGTTCAGTTAAAGTCATAGAGGATATAACCGAAAGCATAGGTTCATGCATCAAGGATGAGGTCAGAGCCGGGTCGGCGGGCAAGATAATTGTCTGTGCCTTTGAGGAAGACAGCGTGCTTTCAGCCGGCGGGGGTGCTGTGATGGCCGTACGCGGCGAGTATGTCACTGCCCTCAGGGGAAAGGGGCCTTCGAAATATCTGAAGATGCCTGACATGAATGCCGCACTCGGTTCGGTGCAGCTTGCGAATCTCTCCCAGAACTGTGATAAAAGGCGTGAGATGCTCAAGTCCTATCAGCAGAGCCTTGCCAAGACAAAGCACAGGCAGTTCGGTCTCAGCCTCCTTGACCTTACATCAAATGCAGGATTCTTTGCGGTTCATCTGGACTCAAGGCCCGATGACACCGTCAAATTCGCTGCAAGGCACAATGTTCCTGTTCAGATGGCTTTCGAGGACAGCATACTCAAAGATCTTGAGGGAGATCCGTTTGAGGTCGCACCTGTTGCGGCATCGTTCTATTACAGGACTGTTCGTTTCCCGCTGTATTCCTTCCTTCGCGGGAGTGAGGTGGAAGATATTTCACGTGTGATTGCACATCTTCCCTGACGGAGGTTTTGATGGAAAGAAGAACCGTTGAGAAAGTAGTGATCCTCGCCAATACATCAAAGAAAGACATTCGTGAAGTCTGCGAACGTTTTTGCGGATTTCTGGATGGGAAAGGGATAGAAAGCTCCATGCTGGGTCTTTCTTCCTCGGTTGATGATCTCGGCCTTGTCATTCCGGATTGCGATCTTGCCGTCTCCTTCGGTGGAGATGGAACGGTTCTTACCTGCGCTGAGCTTCTGAAGGGGCGCAATATCCCGATTCTGGCCGTGAACATGGGTTCGTTCGGCTATATCGCGGAGACCTCCGTAGATGAGCTTGAGGTCGTTTTCGACGAATACCTCGAAGGTCTGACTGATGTCTACTCCAGGATGATGCTTGATGTTTGCGTGAAGAGGGAAGGAAAGCCGGTCTTCAGTTCGGCCTCTCTCAATGACGTGACCGTCTCCGCCATCTCGCATGCAAGAATGGCCAGACTGGATCTTTATCTGAACGGTACGTTCGGGACCAGCCTCAAGGGTGACGGTCTGATAATCGCCACTCCTACAGGGTCCACCGCATACAATCTTGCTGCCGGAGGCCCGATTCTCGATGCTTCCCTTGACGCCATCATCATCAATCCTATTTGTCCTTTTACCATGGGGGTGAGACCTCTGGTGGTCAACCGGGACTGCAGTGTCATGCTTTCTCTTCCTAGGCAGAATACGGAGCTCTCTCTTACCTGTGACGGCCATGAGGTCTTCAGCGTCATGGAAGGGGATCAGATTACGGTAAAGCAATCAGATGACAGGGCTCTGTTTGTTAAAAACCCGAGAAGAAGATTCATCGAGGTACTGAGGGATAAGCTTTCCTGGGCCGGAGGATTCAATGCTTGAGCATCTGGAGATTCGTAACTTTGCACTTATCGAGAACCTTAGTGTCGATTTCTCCGAGGGCTTCAATGTAATTACAGGTGAAACGGGCTCCGGAAAATCCATAATTCTGGGTGCATTGGGGCTTCTGATGGGCGAGCGTTCCGATACAGGTGCAATCAGAACCGGTACGGACGGAATTCTGGTGGATGCGGTTGTATCCGTTCCTGAGGATCATGAAATCATTCCATGGCTCAGGGAAAGGGGCGTTGAACCGGAAGACGGTGTACTTTACATAAGAAGAAGCGTTAAGGCTAACGGTGCAAGATCCCTCATTCATGTGCAGAACCAGCTTTTCTCGAGACAGGATCTCTGTGTTCTTGCAGATTCACTGATAGATATGCACGGACAGAGCGAGCATCAGAGCCTTCTGATTCCAGACCGCCAGAGAAGGATCCTAGATTCCTACTCGCAGAACGGAGCCCTTCTGGAAAAGTGTTCCGAGGCCTATGGCAGGATTGTAGAGCTGAGAGCCCGGAGGGAAGAGCTTTCAAGACAGCTCGAAGAGGGAAGAAGGCAGGAGGACTACCTCCGGTTTGCACTGGAGGAAATAGAGAATGCCGATATAAAGCCCGGAGAAGATGAGGACCTGAAGGACCGCATCAAGGTTCTCGGACAGTTCGAATCCATCTTCGAGAACGTCAATGCAGGAGCAGACAGGCTGAAGGAAATAAGGGCAGGCATTTATGATGCAGTATCCTCGGTGGCCAAGGCATCTAAAGTGGATGATAATCTTTCCGAGTTCACGGCAAGGCTTGAGAGCGCTAAGATCGAGATAGAGGACATAGCATCCGGATTGCGCGAATACCTGTCTTCTGTCGATTACTCCGAGGATGCCGTGAATGCAATGCAGGACCGCCTTGCAGCGCTTCAGAAACTCAAGAGAAAATACGGCCCTCAGCTCTCGGATGTCATCGATTTCGCCAACAAGGCAAGGGAAACCCTGGACATCACAGAGAACTTCGAGGAGCACCTCCAGGAGTGCGACAGGAGCCTTGCAAAGGCTCAGGATGAATACGATTCAATAGCTGGAAAACTTACTGATGCAAGAAAAAAGAAAGCATTGGTGTTGGAAAAGGACATTGAAGCCGTTCTGAGGACATTGGGTATGCCCAATGCCGTTTTCGGAATTGCAATCAGTGAATCAAAGCCATCTGCCCATGGGCGGGATCATATCTCGTTCGAGATCAGTGCAAACCCCGGAGAGGAAAAGAAGGCAATCCGCGATATTGCTTCCGGCGGAGAACTCAGCCGTGTGATGCTGGCATTGAAAACCGTGCTGGCCAAGGCTGATGATATACAGACGCAGGTTTTCGATGAAATCGATTCGGGAATAGGCGGTTCCGTTGCCCTGAGTCTTGCAAGGTGCATCAGTGATCTTTCCAAGAGCAAGCAGGTCATTGCCATCACTCACCTTGCAAGCATAGCAAGTCTTGCCGACTGCCAGATGGTTGTTTCAAAGAGTGTGGAGAACGGACGGACTTACACGCATCTCAGGACTGTCTCGGGAGAGGATAGGGTTCATGAGATTGCCCGAATGCTCAGCGGAGACGAAAGCGAGGTCTCCCTCAGCCACGCCCGCAGCCTGCTGTCCAATTGACTAAAGGGGTTCTATTTCCTAATATTCCCCTAAGGGGAAAGTATGGTTCTTATTAATATTGAAAGTCTTTCCGACAATGAGCTCCGCATTATTGCTCAGCAGGAAGAGCTTGAGGATTGGGATTCTCTTACTCGACAGGAACTGATTGACGAGCTTCAGGATCTGTATGATGAGGATATCGACAGGACTAATGACAGCGTCAGCTCCAGCCGCAAATATGTCAACACACTCACAGATGTCCAGACGGACAATGTTTTGTCCCTTCCGGGAGTAGAAGCTCTTCCTGATCAGTACAACGAAACCTCCATCCATCTGATCATGAAGGATTTCAACTGGGCTTATGTCTTCTGGAGCCTTTCCGCACAGCAGATGAAGGAACTTGAGGAAAGCGGGTGCAACCTCATCCTCAGAAACACGAGGTCCAATGCTGAAGGCGAAGAGGTTGCCGTTTATGACATCGACGTTTCCCTCAGCGACAACAGCTGGACAGTTGAACTTCCATATGTAGGCTATACATACACCGTAAGCCTCGTTTCCTGCTGCAACGGAAAGGAGACTGTCATCTGCCAGAGTACAAGCCTTACTACAACAAGCAGTTGGCTGGCAGAGCATTCCGAGGAACTCGGAGACGATATCACGTTCAGGATGATTCTGAGTTCCATGATCCGCAAGGGTGGGGAAGTGATTGCCAACAGTCAGGTTCAGGCTTTGGTCGATGAATTGCAGAACGGTTTTTCCGGGGAGAACCAGCTATGAGAAAGAACAGATTAAACTTCATATTCAATGCACATCTGCCTTTCGTAAGACACCCGGAGTATCCGAAGTTCCTCGAAGAAGACTGGCTCTATGAGGCAATGAACGAGTCATACCTTCCTCTTCTCAGGATGATGTATCGCCTGAAAGAGCAGGAGGTCCCGTTCAAGCTTACGTTCTCCCTGAGCCCGACACTTTGTTCAATGCTTTCGGATGAACTTCTGAGCAGCCGTTTCCAGACATATCTTGACGAGCATATCGAGCTCGGAGAGAAGGAGATAGCCAGGCTTTCGTCGGACAAGGCTAATCGCACTCTTGCCGCCCATTACCGCAACGAGATGCTTGAGAACCGGTCTTTCTATCAGAACGAGTGCCAGGGCAATATCCTTACCGCATTCAATGCTCTCTCCAATGCCGGTTATCTGGAACTGATCACGACCTCAGCTACCCATGCATATCTTCCTGTCTATAAGGACTATCCGATTGCCGTGAATGCTCAGGTAGAGACCGGAGTGATGGAGCATAACAGACACTTCGACAAGATGACCGACGGTTTCTGGCTCCCGGAATGCGGTTATTATCCCGGAATCGAGAACATCCTGAGAAGGCACAACATAAGCTGGATCAGTCTCGGAGCACAGGCTCTTGCCCTTTCTCCGGATGAGCCCGAGCGCGGCAGCTACAGTCCTGTAAAATGTTCCAACGGACTGTACTGCTTTGTAAGGGACGAGCATCTTGCCAGCCTGGTCTGGTCTTCAAAGGAAGGCTACCCTGCAGATCCGGAGTACCGTGATTTCTACAGGGACATAGGTTATGATCTTCCGATGGATTACATCAAGCCTTATGTGCATGAGCCTGAGATCAGATCATTTACGGGTTTCAAGTACTGTGCCGTTACCGGAAACACCGCAGAAAAGGAAATCTACAATCTTGATAAGGCCGCTGCAAAGGTAAGGTCACATGCAATGAACTTCATGTACAACGTTCGCAACCGCACCAGAAGCATGGAGGACATTCTGGATCTGGATCCTGTCTATACCGTGAGTTTTGATGCCGAACTGTTCGGACACTGGTGGTATGAAGGAGTTCAGTGGCTCGAGCAGCTGATTCTCCTGATTTCAAAGGATGAGGATTTCGAGCTTATCACACCGACTGTTTTCATCCATGAGAGACATATCGTCCAGGTTCTCAGACCGGCAACATCCAGCTGGGGCGAGGGCGGTTATTCTTCGGTATGGGTCGACAGTTCCACCAACGCCTGGCTTTACAGACATATCTTCAAGGCAATTGAGCGTATGACCGAGCTTGCAGAGCGCTTCCCTGCACAGAAGAGCCTGAAGCAGAGATTCCTCAATCAGGCCGCCAGGGAGACACTGCTGCTTATGGCAAGCGACTGGCCGTTCATAATCCACAACCAGACCAGTTCCGAGTATGCGCTCAAGAGAATCGAGGGACATATCCAGAATCTGAATCTTGTCTATGACAATATGTGCAAGAACGCAGTGAACACCGAGTGGCTTGTGAAGGCCGAGAAGCGCAACAACCTCTTCAAGCACCTTGACTACAACATCATGAGCAAGGCTCATATGGATGATCCAAGTCCTGTCTTCACCACTGATTTCTCACAAGAGAACTGAGATGCAATTTCCTGTTCTCAGATCAGGAGTCAGCAGTCTTTACGTCAGGCCTCTCTATCCTCGAAAAGGCGAGACGATTTCTCTGTGCGCAGGTGCTGACCGTACCCGTGTGAAATGGGTCAGACTTACTGTCATCGAGAACGATAATCTTTTCCGCTATAAAATGGAAAAAACAGCAGATGATGGTCCCTATGATGTTTACACTGCAAAAATATCAAGCCCTGATGAAGAAATTAGGTATTGGTTTGAGGCAGAACTAAAAGACGGCAGCGACTGTTATCTGTCCCGGAAAGGTGTCTTCGGTTACCTCTGTTCCTGGGATGATGCCTTTGTTCTGAAACAAGATCTGGATGTTCCTTGCTGGGTACCTTCCTCTGTCTGCTATCAGATATTCCCCGACAGATTCTGCAACGGGGATCCTGGTCTGGGTGCAAAAGAGGGCGAGTACGAGTTCGATGGCTGCAAGGTCACTCAGATGGCCTGGGATGACAAGCCGCTTCCGTACAAGCAGGGACACTGTCTGGATTTCTTCAACGGAGACCTTGCCGGGATCGCCTCCAAGGCGGATTACCTTAAGAGCCTTGGTATCACGGCAATCTATCTCAACCCGATAGGGTGCAGCAGGACAACGCATCGCTATGACTGCACGGATTATTTCCACATCGATCCCAAATTGGGCGGCGATGATGGCTATGCCGGGATGATAGAGATTCTTCATAAGGCCGGCATCAGGGTCATTACCGATATCTCCATAAACCACACCGGCACCGATCATCCATGGTTCATGAGCGCTTCCGCAGGCGGACCTGAAGAGGAGTTCTACTACAGAAACAGCAGGGGTGGCTTCGACTGCTGGTTCAATGTAAGCACATTGCCTCAGCTCAATTACAATTCGGAAAGGTTGAGGGACCTGATATACCGGAAAGAGGATTCCGTTCTCCAGAAGTTCCTCAGGGCCCCGTTCTTGCAGGACGGCTGGAGGCTTGATGTAGCCACAAGTGTCGGCAACCACAGGGAAGAGAGGATGTGCCATGAGATCTGGAAGGAAGTGAGGCAGAACCTCAAGGCTATCAGACCGGATGTCTACCTGGTCGGAGAAGACTGGGATGACAGCAGTGCATATCTGAAGGGCGACCAGTGGGATGCCACCATGAACTACGCCGGCTGCTCAAGGCCGCTGAGACGCTGGATGGGGGAGAATGACCGCTTCTTCTGGGCTTCCGACAACCGGCCCGGAAAAGTTGCGCCCTACACTGCAAGACAGCTCAAGGGCCACCTCGAAAGCCTGCTGAATGCTCTTGAGGGCCAGATGGTATTCCAGCAGATGAACCTTATCGACAGCCATGATATCCCCAGGCTTCATTGCCACAGGGAGGTCTTCGACAGGAACCTGTACAAGGGTGCAGTCATGATGCAGTTCCTTCTTCCCGGAATGCCCTGCATCTACTATGGGGATGAAATCGGCATAGAAGGACCGATGGGCAGTGTCGAGAACTGCCGTTATCCCATGGTCTGGGACAAGGACAGATGGGACTCGGACATGTACGGTTTCTATGTCGCCTTGGGCAGGCTGAGACATGAATTCACAGAGGTTTTTTCAGAGGGACAGTGGGAGTTCGGTTTCTGTGATGACGAAGTGCTTGAATTCAGAAGGCAGAGCAGCTGCCGGAAGGTCGTGCTTGTCATGTACCGTGGAGAAGGGGAGCGGACGGTGCCCGAGATAACCGTGGAAGGCATGAGGGATTGGTTCTCCGGAGAGACAGTAAAAAAACTGACCCTGAAGGACAGGGTCAGCAGAATATTTGTAGATTAGGTTCAACTCTTCTTTTCGGCGCACAGGGTGACAACCAGAAGGTCGTCATTTCCTGCTTCCTTGATGAAATAGCTTGTAGTCAGGAAGGACTTCGGTTCTCCGTTCTTGTTGCGGATGTTTACCGTGTAGTTGAATTTTTCCATGCCTTTCTTGTGGTTCTCGATCTGCTTGTCTACATCGAAGACCTTTATGAACTCGGCCGCATCGCTCTCCGTCATGTTCGGTGTCAGCTGGCTGAAGAGTTCGGTGAGAGAGCCTGCGCTGGCGTATTCATAGTCATCGACTATTTCATATGCCATTGCATAGTAACTGTTTCTGGACAGATTGGACATGAGAACAAGCGGATACTCCTTGAACACAGTATTCACGAGCATCTGTACACTGGAAGTCTGTGCGGTATTCTTCAGGAGTCCGGCATCTGCAATGTTTCCGGCCTCGCGCCTGCAGGTATCGATGAATTCGGCTTCTGTCAGAGGCTTTGAGAAGATATAGCCCTGGATCTGGTTGACTCCAAGGGTCTTCAGGAAGCCCATCTGCTCCATTGTCTCAACGCCTTCAGCAACTGAATTGAGCTGCAGCCTGTGGGCAAGGAAGACTACGGATTCCAGAAGAACACGTTCTTTCTCATCAAGAACCTTTGAACTGATGAGGCTTCTGTCGATCTTAAGGGTATCGACATCTACTGTCTTGATGAACTCCAATGACGATGCACCGCTTCCGAAATCATCAACTGCAACAAGGAACCCTGCTGCCCTGATGGCCTTGATGAACGGGTCTATGATACTCGGCAGATGGATGTATGCGGACTCTGTGATTTCAATCTCGAAGAGGTTGTGCGGAATGCCGTATGAATCTGCAATCTCGCACAGTCTGCGCTCGATGTTTCTCTCATAGAGCACATGCATGCGGGAGAAGTTGACGGAAATACGTACCTGCGGCACGTTCATATCCCTCTGTTTGCTGAGCATGCGGCAGGCTTCCTCGAACATGTACCAGTCAAGGGCCAGAATCGAACTGTTCTTTTCCAGCTCTGGAATGAACTCGGCCGGGAGGATTACCTCGCCGTTGCCCTTGTCCCATCTCGAGAGGGCCTCTGCGCCGACAAGTTTGTGGGAAGTCGTCTCATACAGAGGCTGGTAGTATGCCTTCATCTCTCTGGTGCGCATGGCTTCGCCGATTGCCTGGGCAACACGCTCGGTGTAGTGAGTAGGCTGCTGTTCCATGGAGATCTCACCCTCTGCTACGAAGATGCGTCCCTTGAAGATTACGCAGTTCTTGGCACCTTTCTTTCCGATGTAGAGCTGGGTTTCCGCCTCATTGAGGATGTCGCGCTCCATGCATTCGTTGCGGCTTGCGGAAGTGCAACCGACGGTAATGGTCATATACTCACGGATGGTGCCGTCCTTACGCTCGATCCTGAGTTTCTCGACAACATCCTTGAGTCCGATTGAAAGCTTGAGGAGCTTCTCATCGGTTATATCCTCGAAGATGGCCACGAAGTCATCTCCGTTGTATCTGAATATCTTTGCATTCTCCGAATTCAGATAATCATTGACGGCTTCACTGATTCTCTTGAGGACAATGTCTCCGCGCTCATGGGTGTATTCATCGTTGAACCTCTTGAAGTCATCGAGGTCATAGATGAGCACACCGAACCTTTCGGCCTCGCTTTCCCCTATAGTATCGAAATACTCATAGAGAGCGCGCATATTCAGAAAACCGGTCTGCATGTCCCGGTATGCAGTCTCTATCAGATCGGCCTGAAGGCTTGCGCTTCTGTAGGTGATCAGCCGGAAGACGACATATGCGACAACCGAACAAACCCTGATGATTATGTTTCCGATCAGGACATAACCGCTCGAGTTGCTGAGTACGAAAAGAGGGAAGAAGCAGGAAAGGAACAGGAAAGACATGCAGATGATGCTTTCACGCTTCCGGTAGAACGGCAGGAACGCACAGATGATCAGATAATAGGTTGAGAGCGTGATGCCGTTATATGTGGAGGCGGGTCCGAGCTTGCCTATGGTCGCAATCCTTCCCGTTGCAAGGAGAAGAACCGAGATTACTATGGAGAAATGCAGAGACAGCATTACGGCATTCAGCGGAGCCCTCTTGAGACCCTTGAACTTCAGAAGGAAGATCAGGATGATCAGTGACGATATCGCACTGAACAGTATGCCTATTGCTCCAAGAGGATGGTTGAAAGAGGAGATATCCGCTCCGAACAGCTTGGCGATGATCCAGAACAGGTCAACCGCAAGCATCAGGGCGGATATTACAGTTGCGGAAAAGTAATTCTGCCTGTCGAAATAATCAAGCTCGATTTCCCGTTTTCCTGAAAACAGGCTGTCGAGACTTATGTATTTGCTGTTTCTGTTGTTGCTCATCTTGTCTTATCAGTTCTTATGCTCGAGCTTCAGGGTCATCGTGCTCTGATCGCAGACCTCGGCAGGTCCGTAATACTGAATTGCTCCGGGGAATGTGAAGCATGTTCCGATTGCCCATTCATCCCTATGGGAGGCGAAGTACTTGAACGGTTCTCCGTCCAGCTCGACGAGAGCCTTGCGGATGACCGGCTTGAGTTCGCCGTGGCGCTGCTCGAGGTTCATCATCATGGTGATGGGAATTCCTCCTGCCTGCCACTGGTCTGCGGGCTTGGAAAGCTGTGTCACGCTTGACAAGTAACCGGTGAGGTTGGCCTCGAGGAGAAGAACTGCGTTGTAGCCGAGGCTGTAGCAGTAGTCTGCATCGAAGTTGGACGGGAATGCACAGCGTCCTTCATAACCGAAGAAGTGGTTCTGCGTGCTGAACTTGCCCTTGTAGGTTCCTGCTGCCTTCATTTCCTTGAGTCTCTTCTCGACCGTCTGGATCAGAAGCTTCTCTGTCTCGATCTTGGAGACCTGAACGTTGCCATGTGCATCACGGTCTGCAAGAAGCTGTCCCTTGATTTCGTCGGGGAGGCTGTCGAAGACGCTTCTGGACTGCTTGGAGAGCTTCTGCTCCACGAATGAAATCTTTTCCTTGATGGAATCTATTGCGTTGAATTCCTTCTCGACTGATGCAAGCAGGTCGTTGATCTCGCGGATGAGCATCTTCAGTGAAGGAACGAACTCGACAAGTCCTTCCGGAACGAGGATGACACCGAAGTTGTTTCCGTTTTCGGCACGCTTTGCAACGATGTCTGCGATGTAGTTGGTGATGTCCTCGATGCTCTGGTTCTTTGCTTCGACTTCCTCGCCGATCAGGCAGATGTTCGGCTGTGTCTGCAGGGCACACTCGAGAGCGATATGGCTTGCGCTTCTGCCCATGAGGCGGATGAAGTGCCAGTACTTGCGGGCAGAGTTTGCATCACGTTCGATGTTGCCGATGAGTTCGGAGTAGGTCTTGGTTGCGGTATCGAAACCGAAGCTGGCCTCGATGCTCTCGTTCTTGAGGTCTCCGTCGATGGTCTTTGGGCATCCTACTACGCAGATGCCCTCGCCCTTGGCGCGGAAGTACTCTGCAAGGACAGCTGCGTTTGTATTGGAATCATCGCCTCCGATGATTACGATGGCGTTGATGTCGTGCTTGTGACAGACCTCGGTGCAGACAGCGAACTGGTCCTGGCTCTCGAGCTTTGTTCTTCCTGATCCGATGATGTCGAATCCGCCGGTGTTGCGGTATTCGTCGATGAGCTTGTCTGTCATGATGATGTACTTGTCCTCAAGGATTCCGCTGGGGCCGCCGATGAAACCGTAGAGCTGGCTGTCGGGATTTGCCTTCTTGAGGGCATCGTAGAGACCGCTGATGACGTTGTGGCCGCCGGGAGCCTGTCCGCCGGAGAGGATGACACCTACGTTCATCTTCTTTCCTGCATCTTTCTTGTCACCTTTCTCGAAGCTTACCTTCGGAAGTCCGTATGTATTCGGGAAAAGCTTCTGAAGCTTCTCCTGGTCGCTGACTGACTGTGTCTTCTGACCGAGGACCGGTCTGATCTTGCTGATGTCCTCCCTAAGGATCAGGGGGAGTTTCGGATTGTAGGAATATCTTGCCTGCTGAAGAGCTGAGACTTTCATTTCTTCCTCCCATGGTAAAGAATGCATTTTCAGGGGCCGAAATCGGCGGCAAACCCTCATTCTGAGTTTACTTTCTACGCTTGAAATATTCAATATTCTTTGCCTAGAATATATACATGGTATTCGATATATGGGTGGATGCCGATTCGGTCCCGAAAAACCTCAGACAGATGATACTCAAAGCCTCTTCAAGAATAGGAGCAAGATGTTTCTTCGTGGCGGACAGGGAACTGGCAGACGTGAAGTCCTATATAGCCGACGATACTTTCTCACTCAGGCAGAAGGCCAGGGAAAACGGGCAGACAGATACCGTCGAGATCCGCAAGATCAGAAGCTCCATTGCGATGGTCGTGGTTCCTTCTTCCGAAAACAGCGCCGATGACTACATAGTGGAAACTGCCGCGGAAGGATCGCTTTGCATTACGCATGACATCCCGCTTGCGTCAAGGCTGCTCGAAAGAGGCTGTACGGTGATAGACGACAGGGGATCGGAATACACTGCTTCCGACATAAAGGTCCGTCTGGGGGACAGGCTTGTAAATCAGGAACTGAGATCCTGGGGTGTGTTTTCGGAGCAGCAGAGCAGGATGGGGCAGGGTGTCCAGAAGGCTTTTGCCGACAGTCTGGACAGGACAATTACAAGAATGATCAACGGAAACAGACAATAGGAGAATGATATGGAGAATCTGATGAAGAAGCTGAACGAGGCAAAGGCATTCATCGAAGAGCGGACAAAGGGCATGGATATCTATGCAGGTCTTGTACTGGGCTCGGGCCTCGGAGATCTTGCCGAGGAAATCAAGAACCCCGTGATAATCAATTACAAGGATATTCCTCACTTCCCGGTCTCCACGGTTGCCGGCCATGCAGGAAGGCTTGTGATAGGGGAGCTTGAGGGGCGCAACGTTCTGTGCATGCAGGGGCGTTTCCATTTCTATGAAGGATACGAGATGGATCAGGTCGTCTTCCCGATCCAGGTCATGAAGATGCTCGGAGTCCAGCGTCTGATTCTCACCAATGCAGCTGGCTGCGTGAATACATCCTGGAAGCCCGGAACCCTGATGCTGATCAACGATCACATCAAGCTTGCCCCGCAGAGTCCGATGAGAGGCCGCAACGAGGATGAACTGGGGCTGAGATTCTTCGATATGTCCAGGGCATATGACCCCGAGCTTATCAAGGTCGCAAAGGTACAGGCAGAAAAGCTCGGCATTCCGGTAACCGAAGGCGTCTACATGTTCTTCTCCGGGCCCAACTTCGAGACTCCCGCTGAGATCAGGGCTGCCCGTGTCCTTGGAGCCGATGCCGTCGGAATGTCGACGGTTCCGGAGGTCATCGCCGCTGCCCACTGCGGACTCAGAACACTCGGCATCAGCTGCATGACGAACATGGCTGCAGGAATACTGGATCAACCTCTGGGACACACCGAAGTACTGGAGACAGGACTTAGAGTCAAAGGTCAGTTCTCGGCCTTGATCCGTGCAATCGTGAGAGAATTCTAAACTATATTGATATTCTGGGACATTATTTCAGGGCTCTGTTCTCTTACGAGAGCAGGGCCCTGTCGTTTGCAAGCTCTTCACCGCTGGCTTTGGTGAATTCATCCATGAGATCCCTGACAGTGAGCTTCGCCTTGTCTTCACCCTTTATGTCCAGGATGATCCTGCCCTCGTTCATCATGATGAGGCGGTTGCCGAAGCGGATGGCATCCTTCATGTTGTGGGTGACCATCATCGTCATGAGGCTGTTCTCCGTGATGATCTGATTGGAGAGCTGGAGTACTTTTTCTGCAGTTCTCGGATCCAGGGCAGCGGTGTGTTCGTCCAGAAGCAGAAGCTTGGGTTTGTTCAATGTCGCCATCAGAAGGGTAAGGGCCTGTCTCTGGCCTCCGGAGAGGACTCCGACCTTTGATGTCAGGCGGTCTTCCAGGCCAAGTCCAAGAGTAGCCAGCAGTGCCTTGTATTC
>CAKJZO010000062.1 GCA_918298275.1 Spirochaetota bacterium
TCCGCGCACAATTCCTCAGGCCGATGCCCTTGCCGAGATGACGGACCTCGATGCAGTCGTCGATTTCCAGCTCTCAAGGGAAGAGGTCATCAAGCGCCTTTCCGGCCGCAGACTCTGCCCGTCGACCGGACGCTCATACCATATCATCTTCAACCCGCCCAAGGTGGCAGGCAAGGATGATGAGACAGGCGAGGATCTCATCCAGCGCCCGGATGACAAGGAAGATGCAATCATGCATCGTCTGGATGTCTACGCAGAGCAGACCGAGCCGTTGATCGACTATTACAAGAAAAAGGGCCTGATCAAGGAAGTCGATTCCTCTCCCAAACCGACAGAGGTGTTCGAGCTTCTCAAGAAGGCTCTTGCCTGAGATTATCTCTGAATCAGAATGAAATGTGCTCCAGGGCCTCATAAATGGGCCCTGAGGGGCGCAGTGTGCTCTTGTAGAGCGTAATTCCCTTTACCGGAAATGAAACATGCTCTACTTCCAGTGAATTTAGCCTTATGCTGCTCAGATCGACTCTGCGGCCCAATGTTATGTGGGCCCTGAATGGCTTGTCATCGAACGGGATGCGTACATCCCAGGCCGCACGATAGACATCCTGGGCCAGGGAGAGCAGGGTATTGTCCCTTTCAGTGCTGCAGAACACCGTTGCGGCGTTGGGCATGGCAAAGTATCCCAGACGGCAGAGCCTGAGATCGAATGGGGAGTACTTTTCGGCAACCCCTTCAAGGACACGGCAGAGGGCCTCGGCCTGAGTCTCGGTGATATCCCCGAGGAAGGCAAGGGTCATGTGGTACATGTCGGATGTGGGGAACGAGCCGTGGCACTGGCTTTTCAGCTGGGCGGCCAGGCGGCTGAGTTCAGCCTTTGCTTCTTCGTTTATGTCCAGGGCCAGAAAGGCGCGGAAAGTTGCTTCGCGGCCGAAGTTCCTTGGGCGGTGTTCGTGGTGACGGTCAGACATGGTAGGTGATTTCGAACTCCTGTGCTTCGTCCACGGCCTTCTGCAGAAGGTCTTCTATCTTCATTTCCGAATAGGAGTTACGCTCGATATCGACTTCAGGTCTCACAAGCGGGTGCTTGGGGCTGAAGATCACACAGCAGTCATCATAGGGAAGGATGCTGGTCTCGTAGGTTCCGATCTCGCGTGCTGTTGAGATGATTTCTTCCTTGTCCATGGCGACCAGGGGTCTGAGGACCGGGATTTCTGACATGCTGTTTGTAAAGCACATGCTTTCCAGGGTCTGGGATGCAACCTGACCGAGGGCTTCGCCTGTGACCAGAACCTTGCATTCACGCTTCTTTGCAACCATGTTTGCAACCTTCATCATGCAGGCGCGCATCATAAGCGTGTGTTCCTCTTCCTTGGAGTGTTCCTTGATCCAGAGCTCGCACTCGGTGAAATTGATTACGACGAGGTTTGTGCCCTGGTTGTACGGGGCTATGATACGTGCAAGATCTTTGACCTTCTGAAGTGCCATGTCCGAGGTGTAGGGATAGGCATGGAAGTACAGGCAATCCTGTTTGAGGCCGCGCTTGGCCATTCTCCAGCCTGCAACAGGGGAATCTATTCCGCCCGAGAGGAGCAGAAGGCCTTTTCCGGCAGTTCCTACGGGCAATCCGCCGGGACCCGGGATGGGGGAGGTGTACATGTAGACCTGCTCGCGGACTTCTACGCGGAGTTCCTTCTCAGGATTCTTTACCTTGACCTTCATATTAGGATATCTGTCCAGCACTACACCACCGAGCTGGGATTCGATCTGATAGCTGTTCATGAAGAAGCTCTTGTCTCCGCGACGGCATTCGACCTTGAAGGTGCCGGTTCCGTCGGCAAAGGGCTCGTTCTCAATGAGGGCCTTTGCATTTTGGACAATCATATCCCAATCCTTCTCGCAGACGATGGCCTTTGAGAATCCAACGACTCCGAATGTGGTCTTGAGGGTCTTGATTACGGTTTCCTCGGGGCATTCCCCGGAGACATAGAGGTAGAAGCGGCCTTTTTCGCGGGTGAGGGTGCTGCGATACGGATGGATCTTGAGCTTGATGTTGTTCTTGAGCTTCTTTTCGAAGAAGTTGCGGTTGAGCCCCTTAAGCGATATCTCGCCGAGGCGGATAAGGTAGAGGTTCATGCTCTTAAGCTCGTTCATATCCTGTTTGTATTCTCTTCTGGGCATATCGTTTCCTATTTCCTGATTCCCATCTGTGCGGAGGCTTCCCCAAGTGCCTTGCAGAGAAGCTCGACTTCCTCTTCTGTATTAAGGTAGCTGAGGGAAATCCTGATGCTGGACATCCTGTCAGAACTTGGGATGTTCATTGCAGCAAGCACGCTCTCGGCCTTGCCCCTCGAATTGGAGGAGCAGGCACTTCCCGATGAGAGGCAGAAGCCTTTGTCTGCCATTACACGCAGAAAGACTTCCGAGGGAATCGGTTTTGCACAAATGTTTATGATATAAGGAGAAAACTCCTTTTCTGACTTATCTTGAGGTGAAATCAGCGTATAACCTGACTCCAGAACTGTGTCTTGAATTTTGCGTCTGAAGGCCAAAACTTTGTCATAATTAGGCTTCAGGTTTTCCAGCGCGGGTTTCAGTTCTGCAGCCATTGCGCAGATGCCTGCAAGGTTCTCCGTTCCCGGTCTGAGGCCTTTTTCCTGACCGCCTCCGCGTGAGAGAGCGGCAATGGCCTTGTTTCGGCAGTAAAGGATTCCCACGCCCCTGGGACCGCAGAACTTGTGGGCGCTGAATGCAGCGCTGTCGAAGTCCTCTTCCTCTGCTTGGAAGGGAATCTTTCCCAAAGCCTGCACTGCATCGCAGTGGATATGGATTTTCCTGCCTGACTGCTTCTCGTAAGTTCGTACGACTTTCACCAGAGCCTTGGTATCAAGAATTGTTCCCGTTACGTTGTTGACCTTCATGAAGGCGACCATGCGGACCTTGTCATTAAGAGCTTCCTTCAGCGCCATCGGATCAAGATAGCCGCCGGGGCAGCGAAGGGCAGTGAACTTCCAGCCATGGCTTTCCAGGGCCTTTTTCCACTCAAGGATTGCAGCATGCTCGATTCCGGTGGTTATTATCTCTCCGGGAGACGGGGAGCTGAGAAGCGATGAGAGCACTATAGAATCGGCCTCCGTACCGCCGCTTGTGAAGTATATGTACTCGGGCTTAGTCCCCAGCATCGATGCCACATCGCGACGCCGGCTTTCAAGACATTCCTTTGCCTGGATTCCAAGCGGATGCGTAGAGGAGGGGTTTCCGATATATCTCGTGGCTATGTCTGAATATACTTCCAGAGCCTTCTGCCCCATCGGGCTTGTGGCAGTCCAGTCGAAATAGTGCATGTCCATATATTAGCAGATTGAAGTTAGTTGGTGAACAATCAGATGTAGTACTCGTTCAGATAGATGTTGCACATCTGCTCCATCGAAAGTCCGCTCTTGTATTTCTTTTCCAGAACAGTCATTGCACGTCTGGGAAGAGTAAGCTCGCCGCCCTTGTCTCTAGGTCTGTTTTCCTGTGCCAAAGCTCTGATTGCTGATTCGATATCCGGATAATCGTAGGAATCCGAAGTCTTGTAGAATTCCTCGAAGCCGGCTTTCCTGTCCTTGTGGATGAGGTTGTGGAAGAACCTCAGGATCGTTGCCAGAATGAAGCAGATGACGAAGAATATCAAAGCGGCTACCGGAATCGAAACATAATCCAGAACCGTGCTGACCGAATAATGATCTCTCCATCCGCCGGCGTCCTGGCCGATGATGAACACCATGATGATGTAGACCAGTGCATAGGCTGTAGCCGGAGCCATGGCAAGGAAGGTCTTCCAGAAACCGATCTTATGGTCGGAGTTGATGAAGAAGAACAGGGCAATCGACAAAACCGGGCAGATTGTATGCAGATGCAGGTTGTTTGACCAGAGCATGATCCTGTAGAAGCTCATAGCCGGAGAAAGGACCGTGAGTGCAACCATGAAGGTAACGGTTACACCTGTGGTTCCGATATACATCAGGTCTACATACCAGCGGGGCAGATGGTAGTTGTGATTGCGCATGCCGTCCACGGCATAGGGGATGCACATTGCCGCCGAAACAGCCATCAGCATATTGGAGAGAATCGTAAACAGGTGGTAGGACTTCCAGCCTACCTCAGGGAAACCGTCATCCGTCGGTATAACAACCAGCTGCTGACAGACTCCTATGAAAACGAAAACGCAGATAAGACTGCAGACTATTATCGAAAGCACGCAACGGACTTTATTGACCTGAAGCGCATCGAGTTTCCTATCTTTTGACATTTGCTGCTCCTGTTTATGAATCTTTGTCAGACGGAAGGAACCATCACGACGCTCTTGATGATTTCCTCGTCAATCGGGCGTATCTCATACTCGCCCTGATCCTTGAGAAGAACGAAGCTGACAACTCCGTTCACTGTTTTCTTGTTCTTTGCAAGCTGGTTCCTGTAATCCATCCAGTCCCCGCGCTGAATGCGGTAATTGACATCAAAACCGTAGAATGCGAAGAGCTTTATGACTCCTGCGGCGAACTCCTTGGTGCAGATGCCCATTTCCCGGCTGGCTTCCATGGCCTTGCAGACTCCCCATGCAACGGCCTGGCCCGAGGACCACTGAAGGCGCGACATGCCTTCAAGCGCATAGGCGAAGGTGCTTCCAAGATTCAGGGCTACCCTGAGTCCGAGTCTTTCGTACGGGTCATTGTCGATATAGGATTTCTTTATCTGCAGAGAAATTGAAATAATCTGCTTCAGAGTTTCGGAATCCCTATCCAGGATTTTCTGCTTCTGGGTGGCTACTATGTTGAAAAGCTCATCATCCTTGGTCAGAAGACTGTGCTTGAGGACCTCGGCAAAGCCGTTCATATAGTCCTTCTGAGACAGGCTCCTCAGACAATCCGTGCAGATGAGCACCTCATTGGCGGGGAAGAAGGTCCCGACTATATCCTTTGCGAAGCGGAAATTGATCGAGGTCTTGCCGCCCAGGGTGGAACTTGCCATGCTCACGAGGGTGGTGGGTATGAGGATGACCTTGCAGCCGCGCATGTAGATCGATGCCGCAAAGGCCGTGATGTCGCAGATCATCCCTCCGCCGAGGGCTATGAACGTGCAGTCACGTCCGAGGTTGTTGTCCATCGCCACGCTTATGATTCTCTCAAGGCATGCAAAGCTCTTTGAGCTCTCACCGGCTTCAAGGATCACATTCGGTGAGGGAAGAGGTCTGACCATCTTGGCGGTGTTGGAATCGCATACCCAGAGTGTCTTGTTGCCGTATGTACCGACATGATAGGACAGGTCGGTAAAATCATCGGCCATGAACACCTTTGTTCCAAGACAGTTCAGAAACTCGCGCATAACTGAATTCTACAACTCAAATAAATACTTTACAACAGTCATTCAAGCTGTTTTCCTTTTTCAAACGACAACAGGACAAGGAGCAGCAGATGGCAAGGAAAAGGAAACTCGATGCATTGCAGTTCAACAGATTGCGCTGCCTTCTGGCGATAATCTCATGCACGCTTCTCTGTATCGTCGTTTTCCTCGGAGTCTGCGAGCAGCTGGTCTTCAATCCGGAATCGTATTTCCCTGAGCAGGGATGGAAGTCCTACCACCTGTTCACCATTCTTTCCAACATGCTGATGGCTGTTTCCGCAGCCATGTGCATCCCGTATGCGGTGGACGGAATGCGCAATCATAACCGTTGCTGGCAGTGCTGATATTCTTTCTGATCAATTCCGATCACCGCATCAGCTTCAGGAAAACCTTCCTGGCCATGGGGACTGTAACTGCATATGGTCTGGTCTACATCATCATGGTATTCCTCATCGGAGAGGAAGCAGGCGGGTGGAGAGACCATTATGAAGTCAGCACGGTGACGGATTATGTCCCGATTCCCGTGGCATTCCTTGTTCTGCTTCTGCTGGCTTTCGGTCTGGCGACAGCCCTGCGAGTTATCCATAACGCCATTCACAAGAAGAACAAGGCCGGACTTGAGGAATACTATAGGACCACGGACGCTTTCTCATATCCTGACATCGAATCAGCCATCAGGGTGCTCGCAGACTTCAGCAGGCCCCTGGACAAGGGAGGCGAGCTGACGCTTCCGCGACGTGCGATGACGATTCTGGAGAAGAAGTACAAGAGCGGACTCTCGATGGAAGAGATGTGCAATATTTATCTCAGGGAGTATTACTCGGAGACAACATAATTAATAAGCTTAGTTGAGATTCGGATTCAGGATGTAATGAGTTCCTTTGCCGCCATCACCAAGTCTGATAAGAATGCCGTTTTCTGTTAATGATGTAAGATCTCTGGTAGCAGTAGCGCTTTGGCATTTTGTCATTTTCATCCATTTCTCAGCTGTCAGTTTGCCGTAGAATGAGCCATCAGCAATTTTATAGAGCATAAACAGTTGTCTTGAGTTATATTTGTTAGGATCAAGAGAACTCATGATAGAAGAAACCCTGAGTTTCTTATGGCATTGTTCGACTGCTTCTGCAAGACTAGTACAAACGGAATTGATATACCATGTAATCCATGGAGTGATATCAAGCGATGGTGATTTCTGGGAAATCTGAAGACTGTCGTAGTAGGGCTTGCGGTCTTTGATAATGGTTCCCGAAACGCTGTATGGCCTGAATCCTGTTCCCGCCTCGATTGAGAGAATATAGTCTGCAATTGCTCTTGATATTCTGCCGTTACCATCATCGAAAGGATGGATTGATACAAACCAGAAAGAGGCTAAGGCACTTTTGATCAGAAGATTTGTTTCCTCATCGGAATTAATGAATTCAATAAGTGATTCGACTTCTTTTCCAATTCTATCTGCGGGAATACCTTCATAAATAATTTCGGTATCACGGGGGGTATTATGGACGACATAAACCGGGCCTGTACGGAAAGCCCCGACATGTTTTGGTGCAAAACCTTTCGCAACGCCATCAAAGAGTAAGCGATGCCAGTCAAAGAGACGATCCAAAGTAAGGGGAGTGTGGTTTCTGTTCGCATCCATTATCAGTTTTGAAACGCTTTCCGCATTTCTGTCATATTTTGCCTTGATTGACATATCAACATCCAGTTGCTTGATTATGGATGAATAAACACTGTCATATTGAAGGTCAACACCTTCGATTGCAGAACTTGAAACTGTTTCTGTGGAGAGGCTTTCTGCTATCATCATCTGTCTGGCACGTTCAGAAAGCATGGCAAATGCCCCATCAGCGATACCTTTCTGGTACATGTATCTGTTGTAGGCCGATTCCACTTGGGTTCTGTCATAATTGAAATGAGGCCAGTTCTCATTCTGCCAAATATATGCCATTGTTATTCCCCTCAAATATGATTCCATTAGGTGTTCTATGCTAAATATAAATCAAATTTGATTTGAATGACAAGCTTTTTCTGTGATTCCAATCAAAAATGATTGATTAATCAGAGGTAATCTTGATTGAGTTTTAGTGTAGCTCATCCGGACAGATATCTTGGCCATCAGGCCATGTAACGGGTTTCTTAGAAGAAAAGAATTGAAAAGTGTTCCAGAAATCCGAACGATGATATGTAATTATGCCTCTTGTTAATGCAAAACTGGAGGACAAATCCTTGAAAGATAAATTGATGATAAAGTTATCTAAGGAAGACATTAATTCAGATTTTCTGGAAGAGGAGAAGAGGCTTGATTATGAACTGGCCTTAATCAGAAAAGCAGGTTTGGAGCAATACATTCTTGCCTTTGAAAATGTCTTATCCATGGCAAAGAGAAACAGTATTCCTATGTTCGTTGATTCCTTGGATGGAGAAGGTTCTCTTGTCTTATATAGTCTTGGAATCACACATAGGAATCCCCTTCTGTACAATCTGGGATTTGCCTCTTTTCTCAGCATCGAACGCTTAAGAATACCATGGTTCAGTATCATCTGTCGTAAAGAAGGTACCCATTCCATCTATAGCGAGATGGTGAAACAATTCGGAGAAGACAAAGTCGGGTTGATTCCTAATGGTGTAGGTCTTCTCCTGAACAAGACGGGTCTTAGAGAACCTGTTCCGTCTGTGATTGATGATTATACCTTGGAACGGCATTTCCTCGTCCAGCCTAAGGCATTGGAACAGAACGGGATAATTCCAGTCACTTTGGATTATGAACAAACTCTTGAGTATTTGGTTAGTCTTGAGAATCTGATAAAGCAAAGCACACCGAGTTTCAGTCTCGATTCAATTCCGGATGATGATTCTGAGACATTCGAAATGCTGTCAAAAGGGGAGTCCGAAGGGATTCCGCTCCTCAATGACAATTGGATTCGGAAGTGTCTGAGAATCTTAGGACCAAGTAATATCGATGAACTTGATGCGCTGATGTCTCTCTATCACAATGGTCCGACTGATCTGATACCGATGTACATGGATGCAAAGAGGGGAATGCTGCCGGAAAACTATCAGGATCTACAGGAAAATGAGCAGCTTAAAAGGACTTATGGGGTAATCGTATACAAAGAGCAGATTATTGATGTCCTAACCCAGATAGCCGCGCTATCCGAAGCAGAAGCGCTCTATTACTGCCGTGCTTTATTCAGAGGTGATAGAGATACGATTGATCGGTACGAAAAGGAGTTCAAAGACAGAATGGCCAGATTCAACAAGAACAGTCAGTATGCAGAAAAGCTTATCGATATGATCAGTCAGTTCTCTTCTGAGTTTTATAAGAGAAAAATCGGGTTCTGGCACACGGTTCTTACATACAGGCTGGCCTTCATCAAATGCCATTATCCTGTTGAGTTTAGCAATGTGATGAATCACATGTAATGGGAGGATTAGGAATAAACAGCATGAAAGACATTATTGATGCAGAGAAGATCAGAGAGTTCCTGGCTGAGTTTTCATATCCTTTATACTTTTTGGATTTCGAGACCATATATCCTGCGGTTCCGTTGTTTGAAGGTGTCAGGCCATACCAGCAGATTCCGTTCATGTACTCGCTGCATTGGATAGAAGAAGAGGGTGGTGAGCTGCACCATGCAGTATTCTTCTCTTATCCCGGACGTGATCCGAGGAGATACATAGCGGAAGAGCTGTGCGCTGATATCCCAAAAGGTGTCTGTACTGTTGCCTACAACATGTGCTTTGAGAAAGCAAGAATCAGAGAGCTTGCGGAACTGTTTCCGGACCTTGCTGATCATCTGATGGATATTCATGACAACATGAAGGATCTCATGGTGCCGTTCCGAAGGAAATGGTATTACACCGATGCCATGGAGGGTTCATATTCCCTGAAAGTCGTCCTTCCGGCCCTCTATCCCGATGACCCAGAGCTTGATTACTCCCGGCTTGACGGAATCCACAATGGTGGTGATGCCTCGGCGACCTATCTAGCAATGTGGCAGGATCCTGATGACCAGACACCGGAGAAATGCAGACAATTGAGCGAATACTGCGGGCTCGATACCTTTGCGCTGGTCAAGCTGTGGCAGAAGTTGAAAGTAAAGTCTTTGGTTAATAAGAAGCTATGATAAAATGAATACGGAGGAGAAAAATGAAGTATAGGATTCACGATGAGGTATGTAGCAGATGTGGCTCTGAAAATATCATACTTGATATGCTTTCTTATAAATGCATGAACTGTGGATACAGATGGTTTGAATCCGGGTATCAACCTACTGCATATGATATGGCAGAAGTTAATACAGATGCAAGAAATGACAGGGATAAAAAACTATTCAAGAATCATATCCGCAGAAAGGATGTCATGGGCATATTCAGCCCTTCTGAACGCTTCTTCAAGAATTTGGAATTCGAATTCCTTGACCGCACTCCGTTGACCGACTATCGTTATGAACTCGGGAACCTTCTGTTAGATGGAGCTGGATTCAACGAGCTCAAGAAGTACAAGAGACCCGACGAATGCAGGGAATCTGATTTCAATTCTTTTATCAGAGATTATCTCAGCAGTAGGGATGAACTGTCGTTTGTATCTACAGTTGAAGACTGGAGCAGGTATCTTAATGTTTCCAGCAACGAGATGGCAGATTTCTTTGACCCTGGATCACATGTGGATATTTCCAGTTATCT
This sequence comes from Spirochaetota bacterium, assembly GCA_918298275.1. GTDB lineage: Bacteria > Spirochaetota > Spirochaetia > Sphaerochaetales > Sphaerochaetaceae > UBA9732. The sequence continues at coordinate 10,063 of CAKJZO010000062.1, forward strand.
TAACCCTGACACAGAATTATTTTTTGCGTTTCAGATAGTGTTTTCAGGAAAGGTTCAATCATTCTTGGAGGAACTGGATGAAGGGCATCTGGATATGTTCATTGAAGAAGTTGATCCGGACTTATGCTTTCTCGAATACTTTGATGGAAATGATGCTGCCGTCTCTTATCTCAACTATTATTTCCCTGCAGAAATAAACGTAATCAAAAGATTCATTCACGCCGTAGAGGACAAGCAGCAAGAATTATTCGAGAGAGCGATAAGCGAGCATCTGTCCATCATCGATACCATGATGCTGTTTTTGGATTATGCATTTGAGGGGTATAATGGATACTAATGAAAGTGTTGAGAAGGAGGTTTCTGGTTGTGAATCTGGAAAAAATCAAAAAAGAGTTTATGGATCAAGGATGGAGTTATGAAATTAACCATGATGAGTGTGGGCGTATTCATTGCTTCAGAAAGGGAGAGTTCGGGGTGATGTTTGTATCGAATTCAATAGATGGGCTAGTTTTTTCTGGTGCAAACCCCAGTGAAGCTGAGAAGGGAAGGTATATTCCGGATGATAATATGCCGGTACCAATTGGTGATCTGATGGCATTTGATTTTTCAAGGGAAAAACTACTGGAAGTCAGATTATATGATGGCACGTTGCTTAGATATCACTTTTTTGACAATGAATCTTTTATCATGGATGATATCCAACACAGAGTTTTGCCTCCCGTAGAAAAACCATTGGAAGAATACTATGCTGATGATAGGCCTCATAAAATGATAGTTGAGGTTTCAATGGTTATGAAAACATATGTCTCTGTTTTCGCTCATGATGAAAAAGAAGCGATTAGCCTTGTAGATAATCTGGATGGTATAGGAGAAGAAACTTACGACAGAGAGATAAGAGGGAAAATGGAAACAGATGATTGGGATCATTTTCGAGTTGTAAAAGAGTATAAAAATGTCAAGTATGATGAACCAGTTATTTCAGAGTACAATGTAGGCTCTAGATATTTATGACTACTTTGATTTAGTACAGTTTATAATCGTGGATGAATAGATGATAGTTATAACGAAACAATAATGAAAAGGAAAATGTATGGATATAGAAAAAAGCATTTTTAATCGTATGACTAATGAGAATGAGGATTCCACTACAGAACTCTTGGCTAATACTCTGAAAAGCTATTTGTTTATAAGATCAGATATTATTAAATATTTATGTGGTGATTATCAAAGATTAATTGGATATGACTTTACAGATGCTGAGATTATAACACAGAGAGTAGTAGAAGGAATTGGAAAACCGGATTTAAAAATCAAGACTAAAGACGTTTACGTAATAGTGGAGAACAAAATACGGATAGGAACTGCTCCTACCGAGCATGAACTAGAGGATTATATTCAAGAAATAAAAGCATTCTGTTCGCTTTCTTTACGAAGAGAAGAGCATTCAGAAGGTAGATTGTATGGAAAGCTTGTATTCCTTATCCCTCAAGAATATGGGTTTGCCGACTTGCTTAAAAGAGTTCAAGACGTTTATACCTCTCTTGTGTCAATAGTTTACTGGGAGAATTTTATTAGTTGGATAAAAAAGCGGGAATACAGTTCTGCATCTCCTGTTTTGGCTGAGGTGATTTCTTATTTTGAATCGGTTGTCGACATTAATCATAAAAATGAAGACACTCGTGAATTACGAGCATATGAGGTGCTTATGCTGAACAACGTAGAAAAGGTTTTTGATGCAATATCTCTTTGTAATCAACTGTTAAAAAGAATAGCAGCAATAGAAACTAGGCTAATTGAAAATCTAAACGGTGAATTCAAATCAAAAGGGACTCCTATAGAGTTATCTGCATCCAATTATTATTTTAGCTACTCCGATAATAACAAAGTGCCTCAAATCAATGATGGCGGCATAGGAAAAGCATTGAACATAACACACAGAGGAAAAAGATACGATATGGTATGTTATTGTGGTTTTTCTGATCTTAATGATAGGAAAAAAACTAAAGACTATGGATTTAGTGTTGCATTTAAAAAAACCATATCATCTGGATTAGAAGCATACGCTACTGAAACTTTTGATAACTGGACGTTTGTTCCATTGAATCCAGAAATACTTATCGATCCAGATACTTCATTATTTGAGAAAGAAGTGACAGAAATAGTGAGAAACGTGCTAGAGGCCCCAGATTTTGTCATCAACAAATAAATGACTGCTTTGTTTCTTTAGATCCAGCAGGCAAGACTTGTTTCATAAAACGAGAGTTAGCAAACTGGGTTGCTTGTTGACTCTAGTCAACCAGTTTTTCGGTATTCTCATAATCAATCCCGAAGTGCCTCATGAGGAAGGGAATGGGGAGTTCGGGATTGTTTGCTTATTCCAACGCATGCCTGGCTTCTCCCTTTGTAATCTTCTCTGTATTGCGCTTACTGTGCTCCTGTTCGTACTGAGCCACTAAGGCGGACAGCTCGCTTCGTATCTCCTCGATCAAATCCTCCGGCCAAAGGCATTTGGCCTGGCATCCTAAGCTGAGTATCCACTTCTTACAGGCATAGCGGCTGCGAGTCTGAACGGTCATGACAATGGAACCATCTTCATTCTCTGTGATTTGGGCATTCTTGGAACGAGCAGCTTCTTTCTCAAAGATGGCCTGATCCGGGTCAATCCATACCTTGACTGTTATGGGCTCGTCATCAGTGACTATGCCGAATGGATCGATAATCTGGGAGAGGTCTTTGAATTCATCCGGTGTGACTGCATCTTCAAAGATTTCTATGTTCCTGATTCGTGAGAAGGCATGGACCACTGTGTGATTGAAGTAGGGATTATAGGAGAAGAGGTAGAGGATATCATTCTGAGAGAAGATGCCTATTGGATTGATTGTGTACTTTTTCTCCTCTGACCATGGACTTTTATATGTGATCCAGACGGATTTGCTTTGATCTATAGCTTTCAGGATGTCAGGAATGAATTGCCGTCCTTCTCCGCTGGTCTGCATGTCCGGGCTGTAGCTGACCATGGGAATTATACCCTTCGAGGCAAATCGGCTTAAGGAAAGGTGTTCCTTGAGATTGTCTATCATGCCGCCATAAAGACCTGTTGATTCAGCCATGTCCATTAGTATGGTCAGAATCATGCGGTCATCGTTTGAAAGGGAACTGATCCGGGAGAGCTCGCGCTCGGCTTTTCTTATGTTATATGTGCTTAGTCTTAGTTTGAGAGGACTGTTGTCCGCTGGGCGGTCAAACTCGTTGCTTTCAAGGCACGCAACACTGGCAAGCGCCTGGAATAGGCGACAAGCTTGGGTTTTCCCGATTCCCAAGGCATCCTGAACCTCTTTTCTGCTGAACCATCTGTCAGGATGGTTAACGAAAAAACTGATTGCCTGCTGATACAGTTTGCCGGATACGCTGTTTTTCAGATCATCTGACACATCATTGTTTCTCATTTTTATCTCTCCAAGTATCAAGTTTACCAGTGAATCTCTGCTGATAAAAGTACAATAATGCAAAAGCGTTCTCATTTTGCGGACGCTTTGTTGCTAATCTTCAGTAGTTCATAACTATTTCCTTTACATTTTTCCTTTACATCGGAGGATGCGGCATGGAAGAACTGATGAGAGACATTATTAAGAGAATTAGGTCAAATGTGTTCAGAGACTATTATCTTGAACACTTGCCTGAATGGAATCTCTGGCAGATCACAGATGTGATCCTGAGTCAGGTCAGTTCTCGTCATGCCGCATCCTCTTTCTTTAAGAGACTTGTTGAGTACCTGCCGAATCCTGATGAAAAGGCTGTAAGTCGTATGCTCTCGGTTGATCTTAGGAGATATGATGATATACGTCCCAGCACTGAAGCATTTGTTAAGAACACATTTCCAAATCTCAAATGGCATAGGTATTTTTCTCATTCGTATTTGGGCGAACCAAAGTTGTTCAAAGAATTCGAGGTTGTGAAGTATTGGATTCCATGGGAATATGGAAATGGATATCAGATAGGTTTTCTCGCTAGCCCTGGATATGATTGGGATACCGAGTCTGCTACTCTCTATGATATTTACAATCTCAGGAGAATGGACTTGCCTAGTGAGGATATTACCTGGGTTTACAAGGCAGACATAGTCAAGCCGTTCTTTGTCGACAAATACAACATCCGGTGTCTCGATTCCAAGTGTGCTCGAAATCTCAGGATAATCAAGGAAAGAATAGCTGAAGCAGGGAAGTGGCCTATATATTGAACAGTTACCTTTGAGTTCCGAGAAAAATGTGCAGAAGTGTTTCAAGTGTTCGCTGAATGCGGACGCTCTATAATTATCCTGAAATAAACTACAGGAGGCTTTAAATGGCAAACTATTGTAAAGGATGCAGATTCTTTAATGATGAAGGCAGATGTGAGGCAAGAAATTTCCAGCCAAGCGCACAATCTACTGCATGCTATTCGTATGCCGCATACAGTACCAGGAATCCGGATGACTTGAAATACTGCAAGGATTGCAGATTCTATACTGGTTCGAGATGTAGTTTGCGCAAGTTCTCACCAACCTCTGAAACATACAAATGCTATGACGGTTCAATTTGTAAATGAAGCATCATGATTCTAGCATCAGTAAGATAATTGTAGATACTTTCAATAATTATGGAATTAAGTCAGAAATTATTGGTTGCACAAATGGTGTAGCATATACGCTGTATGAGGTTAAGGTTGCTCCTGGAACAAGAATGCTTTCGGTTGCATCTCGCGAGTATGATTTGGCCGTAGCTTTATCAGAAGAGAGAGTCCGGATTATTGCTCCGATTCCGGGGAAAACCACCATCGGAGTAGAAGTTCGTGCACCAATCAGAATACGCATCCCATTTGATCCATTTCCCCCAGTTCTTGAAAACAGCTTCGGAGTGATTCCGTTTGCGCTCGGAATGGATGTATACGGCAACAGGCATGTTACAGATCTTACAATGTGTCCTCATCTTCTGATTGCAGGAAACCGGGGTACAGGGAAGACAACTTTCATCAATTGTCTGATTCACTCCATTGTCCTGACTAGAACCCCATCTGAGGTGAAATTGTCTCTGATAGATACAAAGGACATCTTGTACTCGGAAAGAATGGAAATACCAAATCTGCTGGTTCCGATAATAACAGAACCAAAAAACGCACTTGACTTCTTTGATTATCTGTTCGAGGAAATGGAGCGGAGATTGGTATTTCTTAAGGAGAGAGGCGTCCGAAATATATCTGAGTATAACGAAGGCATTTCAGAGGATGATCGTTCAAATCAGAAAATGCCATACATTGTTGTAATTGTTGATGAGTATTCGGATTTGATGCTTGAAGATGGCAGATGGTTTGAGTCGATGATAATGCAGATTGCTCCTAAAGGTAAGACTGTCGGAATTCATCTTGTAATGTCCACAAACAGGTGCACATCTGATGTCATAACAGGAGTAATAAAAACTCATTTCCCGTCGCAGATTGCATTCTCTGTATCCAGTGGTTTAAACAGCAGAATAATAATCGATCAGCTTGGAGCAGAAAGATTGCTTGGATGGGGAGACTTTCTGTATTGTGCAAATGATTCTCAGGTTCCTCTTAGGCTTCAGGGGATAGACATGATATATAAAGGCCATTGTTTCTCATACAAATGAGATTCAATGAGTTTTATTTCTCAGTTGTAATTGATTAATCCAGAAGTTTCAGGATGCGGTTGTAGGCCTTGCGTAGTTCAGGGAGATTCACGTTGTCCAGGATTGAGAGCAGGGTGTAGGCGCTGTTGTTCAGTGCATCGGTGAAGCTTCTGCTTACATGGAAGAACACGCTGCTGCGACCCGAGATCAGAAGCTCTATGTATCCCAGCTTGCCCTTGTCCTTCAGAGGTGCGATCTTCATGAGGTCTCCGAGGTAAGGAATCAGGTCGTTCAGGCTGTCGAGGTCAAACACCCGGGTGCAGGGCTTTGCAACGTAGCCTTCAGGTGAAAGGTCCACGCGGCCGTTGAGGCTGATTATGTCGTAGAGACTCTCGCCGTAGGCAAGGTAACTGCCGTTTACCAATAGAGTTGCCACAGTGCCCTTGGGATGTCTCGAAGAGCGCTTGTAGGCCTTTGCAAGAGCCGGAAGGTCCTTTGCCGGAATGACGACGATGTTGCGCGTACGCTTCTTGCCGATGTCCTTGATGACGGGGAATTCGAAGCTGAAGATGCGTGAGACTTTGCTCTCCGCCTCCCTGGATGCCTTTGAATTGACGTTTGCACCCCTTGAAGTGGAGCGGCCTTCCTGCCTGGAGCCCGAGCGCGAGCGATCGCGCAGTTCGGATTCCTTTGCCATTCTGCGGAGTTTCTCGGCAAGGCCCTTCGAGATTTCGGGAACCCAGTCGGGATAGAGCGGGGAGACTGTGCGTGCATACATCTTGGTGGTCATCACGATTTCGCCTGCAAGCAGGTATGGAGGCGGGTTGCGGAACCAGGCTGAGCCGGGATGGATATAGATCTCATCGGTCAGCAGCGTCCTGTAGATCGAAGCCTTCTTCTTGATGCAGACGTACTGAAGCAGCCCCGAGCCCAGGCAGACCAGAAGATCGTGGGCGAACTGCTCGGGATCCGTGACATCGCATTCGGGAACGGGAACTCCCATCTCCGTGGTGATGTCGCACAGTTGTGCGCTGATGTGCAGGATTTCATCCATGCTCTGGATGTCAAGGTAGTTGCTCTTGCAGAACTCCTCGCGCTTTTTCTGTGTATTCAGATCCTTGTATTTGCGGTAGATGCTCTGATAGCTGACGAAGTCCCCGTATGGGCTGGAGAAGCGTCTGTGGGCGCTTCTGGCCATGTCTTCCTCTCCCGGCGGAAGCACGAAAGGTGTTCTTGCGGAGAGGAATGCCAGGCAGATGACCACCGGTCTTATCATGTGCGGATAGCGCTTGAGAGCTTCCACAAGTGCCCTGGAGTGCCTCGGAAGCAGGGGATAGCGGACCATTATCTCTCCTACGGATGTCAGATGGCGCATCTCGTCAATGGCATCGAGGAGCCTCAATGTACGCTCTCCGCTCTGAATGGCCTTGGGATCCGGACGGGTGATGTAGGGGAAGGTCTCGAAATCGTAGATTCCCAGATCCACCATGCGCAGTACTACCTCGGAGAGGTCGGTTCTCAGTATTTCCTCCGTTGTCCAAAGCGGACGCGAATCGTAGTCTTCGCGTGAGAAGAGCCTGTAACAGACTCCCGGAGCCGTTCTGCCGGCTCGACCTTTTCTCTGCTCTGCCGAGGATCGGCTTATAGGCCTCATTATCAGAGACGATGTGAAATCAGTCTGGTTATAGTAGTTGATCTTGGCAAGGCCACTGTCTATGACAACACGGATTCCGTCGATGGTTAGGCTGGTTTCCGCTATGTTGGTGGCAAGGACGACCTTCATCTTCTGTGGCTGGGTCTCCTCGAAGACCAGCTCCTGCTCCTCCTTGTTGAGCCTTCCGTAAAGCGGATAGATCTGAAGATGCTCGTGGTCGCATTCGTAGTAGATCTGCTGCAGGCAGGTCTTGATCTCGAACTCGCCGGGCAGGAAGACAAGCGTGTCCTCGTTGTCCTTGTATCCGTTTGTCTTGAAGCGCTTGAGAAGCTGGTTCAGCACTACGCAGATGCTGTGGCTGAGCTCGGCGGTATCGGCCTGGTTGCGGAGGGGAAAGTACTTGACTGCAACATCATAGACCCTGGCGTTGATTGAAATTATCGGAGCTCCATTGAAGAAGCGGGAGAAGACCTTCGTGTTGAGCGTGGCCGAGGAGATGATGATCTTGAGCTCGGGACGGCGCTGTGCAATCTGCCTCAGAAGACCCAGGATGAAGTCGATGTTCAGGCTGCGTTCGTGGGCCTCGTCGACCATGATAACGCTGTAGCGGCTAAGGTCCCCGTCGGCCTTGAGCTCCTGAAGAAGCATGCCGTCGGTGAGGATCTTGATTCGGGTGTTGAAATCCGTGGTGTCGTAGAAGCGCATCTTATAGGCGCAGTAGTTCTCGGCAAGGCCCTCGGCGGCTATCTGGCTCTTGATGTAGGAGCAGACTCCCAGCGTGGCTATGCGCCTTGGCTGGGTTATTCCGATTATGCCGCGCTCGGCGTATCCGGCTTCCTTGAGGATTATGGGAATCTGCGTGGTCTTGCCGCTGCCCGTGGGGCTTTCGACTATGATGACCTGATTCAGTTCAAGGGCATCGAGAATCTGCTGCCTGTGCTGATAGACGGGAAGGGACCTGAAGTCTGTCATCTACCTTCTGTCAGCCTCTGACAAGGGAGGCAATCTGCTCCAACGTGAGGTTCTCAAGCATTTTTCTGGTTGCTATCTCCTTGACGGAGAAGAGGTTGGGATTGTCCGGATTCTGTGCGGTGACAACATAGGGAATTCCGTTCTTCTCCGCATAGGCGAACTGCTGGCCCGTGCCTTTCTCTCCGACATAGGAGTCCGTGCGAATACCCAGCTCCCTGAGCTTCATTGCAATGCTCTCCGACCATGCCGGCTCTTCCTTCTTTCCGATGACCATCACGTCGGCATAGCTTGCGTCGGTAACAATCGGGCTCTTGAGCTCCTCGAGGGCAGCGATCAGGCGGTCAAGTCCGATGCAGGATCCTACGCCCGGCAGGTTCTCCTTGGTGTAGAGGCCTGCGAGGTTGTTGTATCTACCGCCAGAGCAGATCGATCCGATGGAAGGCATGTCAAGGAGCAGTGTCTCGTAGACAATGCCGGTGTAATAGTCGAGTCCTCTTGTAATCGATGTGTCGAGAATGAAATCGTCCTGGATGCCGCATGCCTTCATCATCTCAAGGATGGAGGAGAGGCGGACGATCTCGTCGCACTGTCCGAACATCTCGGTAAGCTTGTTGAGCGTGCTCTCGAAGCTGTTCTTCTCGATTGAGATGAATGAGATGACATTATCTGTCTGCTCCTGCGTAAGTCCATCTTCGACAAGGATTTCCTTCACGGCATCAGAGCCGATCTTGCCTAGCTTGTCGATGGCTCTGAGAACATCTGCGCTCTTTTCGGAGATGCCCATTGATCCGAGGAAGCGGTTGAGAAGTCCCCTGTGAGAGACCGATACCTTGAAAGGTCCGACCTGCATCTTGGTCAGGCAGGTGTGGATCAGAAGCAGGATCTCGAAGTCGCTCTGTGCATTGTCCACTCCGACCATGTCGAAGTCACACTGCAGGAACTCGCGGAAGCGGCCCTTCTGGGGCTTTTCTCCGCGCCAGACCTTGGCCATGTGATAGCGCTTGAAAGGGAAGGAGAGCTGGCTGTAGTTTGCCGCGACATAGCGGGCAAGCGGGACTGTCAGGTCGAATCTGAGCGCGACATCGCGGCCTCCGTTGTCCTGGAAGCGGAACATCTGCTTGTCCGTCTCTCCGCCGCCCTTGCCCAGAAGGACCTCGGTATATTCGAGTGCAGGTGTGTCGATGGGCACGAATCCGAATGAACGGAGGATCTCCTGGATCTTGCCCATCAGGGTCTGTCTGACGATCTCCTGCTGCGGGAGGCTGTCCCTGAATCCTTTCAAAACCTTGGGTTCTATCATATTCACCTCATCCAACCCGGCACTAAGGGGCCCGGTTGTGTTGTCTTTTTCATGGAAATTTGTTGTAATACATTCTATACAAATAAGAGATTTGTTCAACGGTAACAGACATGTTGGTTAGATATAAGAAGGGGAAAGACGGGCTTGATGCTGTTGCGCGCGTCTATTCCAGAGCAGAAAACAATATAGACAACACCCTTGTGGACCGCAACGCCATAACGGTAATCAAGCGTCTTACGGAAGCGGGTTATGAAAGCTACCTTGTCGGAGGAGCCGTACGCGACATGCTCCTGGGCAGGATTCCCAAGGATTTCGACATAGCCACGGCAGCCTCTCCCAGGCAGGTCCACAAGCTTTTCTACAACTCCAGGATCATCGGACGGCGCTTCCGCATAGTCCACATCACATTCGGAAAGCAGATAATCGAGGTCTCCACGTTCAGGAGCAACAAGGAGCATGAGGGCCCGACCGACAACGAATTCGGTACCATCGAGGAGGATTCCTCGCGCCGTGATTTCACGATCAACAGCCTCTATTACGATCCCATCAAGGAGAATCTGATAGATTTCAACAATGCCCTGAAGGACTTCAGCGACCGCAGGATCGTATCGCTTATCCCTCTTAACAAGACATTCGTCGAAGACCCCGTGAGAATGGTCAGGGCGGTCAAGTACTCCGTCACCACGGGTTTCAAGATTCCGTTCCAGCTCTCAATGGCCATTCGCCATTATGCTCCTCTGATTGCAGATGTCAGCACTTCCAGGATGACCGAGGAGGTCAACAAGATCCTTGCCTGCGGGTGCAGCGCCCAGATCTTCGAGAGGCTTCATCACTACAAGCTTCTGGTCTACATGCTTCCTGCAATCTCCGTCTATGCATCCTTCCCGCAGATGTTCGAGTCCCTGAAGGCTCTGGACAAGCAGATCCAGCAGTCCCGCCAGAGCGGCGCAAAGAGCGTCGAGAAGGCGCGCATGTACCTTGCGCTGGTCCAGTGTTTCATCACACGCAACACCGAGCTGGTCAACCCGATGGAGATATTCAACGATATACTCAGGCAAATCAAGGTGCTTCTGAGTCCCATCACTCCGCCCAATTACGAGCTTGAGTCCGCAGCCGCCCTCTACATGACCTCTGAGGGCCTCAAGGTCCCCAAAGGCGCAATCAGACACAAGAATCCGGACGCGCCCCAGACAAGCCGCACTCCCAGAAAGCACAGCCCCAGAACCAAGGCCGATACCCCCGAGACTGCGCCCAAGAAGCGCAGAAGGCCGAGGAAAAAGCCGGAGACTGCAGTTGCAGAGCAGAATACGACTCAGGAAAGTTAGTATAAATGAGGCCTTAGTTGCTTTCTGTACTAACTTATGACCAGGCCTGAACTATCAGCCTGACCTTGTGGATCAGGATTCCGCCGTACTTCTCAAGTGAATCAGCGATGTACTCCTCGAATTCAGCCACCATGTGGCCAGAAATCGATTCAGGTGACCTGACGGTGATCTCAAGGTCGTAGCCCTCGTTGCCGTAGCTGTAGGTGACCTTGCTGACCTTCATGGTATCCTCATACTCGTTCAGACATCCGCGGACCATCTGGGTAATGGCTGCTTCGCTTATGGCCGACTGCTCCTGCTTGCTGAATTCGGGGCAGACGAGGGTCTTCTCGACTGTCTGGGTGTTGCGGAAGAAGGGCAGGAACGCCAGGCGCTTTCTCAGTCCTACACGGATGGAATCGTAGACGATCGAGGGATAGTTGCGGGTTATCTGAAGCGGAGGGACCGGGATGACATGCTTGCCTTCCGAATAGCGGATGCGCATGGCGGTATCGATCTCATCCTTGGTGGCAATGTCCTCTATGTGGATGATCTGGCTTGGTTCCGGGAGGTTCAGGCGCAGGGCGATCTTGGTTGCCATCTTCTCCGAGGTACCCAGGATCAGGATCTTGCGGAAGCGCTCGTTCTTGAGTGCGTTGAGAACCTCCTCGTGGTGGGAAATCTCCTGGAAGAGGGCTCTTTTGACTGCAGTGAGGAAGTTGGTTTCCTGTTTTGCGCTCTTGCCGGCAAGGATCTTGTCGTCCTTGATCAGAAGGCCGTCGTCCACTATCAGGGGAATGTGGTATTTGTTTGCCACCAGCTGCGCCCTGAAGCTCTTGCCCGTGCCGCTGCGGCCTACGAGGGCGTAGACTTTTACGGGAGGATGCTTCAAATTGGCGAGAAACAATGAAAGTTTCATATTCTAATAATATGATAATTGGTATAAAATGCAAAGACGCTAAACATAGCCGAGGGATAAATGCAGTACATTCTTGGTGCATACAGCCAGCTTCCCTTCGGTTCCCCCAAGGAGGAATTCGAAGCACTGGTTGCCGGACAGCTGAAGCCTCTTCTGACGATGGTCTACAGAAACAGCGAGCTCAAGCTCCTGTTCAGGCTCAGCATAACCGAGTTCGATTACCTTGAGATGTACCATCCCGAGCTCAACATGCTCATAAACGACCTCTGCCGCAAGGGGCAGCTGGAGATTCTGACGTCAAGCTATTACGATGTTGTCCTCTCGCTGATTCCCACGCATGAGAGGTCGTCGCAGATAGAGAAGGCCACCACCTATATCAGAAAGCACTTTTCGAAGAAGCCGAAGGGGCTGTGGTTCTACAACCAGGTGTTCAATCCCACGACTGTGCCTCTGATCTCGCTTTCAGCCTTGGATTACATGGTCATCTCCACATTCAACCAGGTCAACGGAGTGGAGGAGTCCACCAGGCCGTTCTATACCGAGGAGATGGGCAAGGCCGCGCTAGTGCTTCCGACGGATGACCGTTTCAGCCGTCTGACACAGGACCTCTACAGGGGAAACATCGCCCTGGACAAGTATCTCAGGGACTGCACCGAGGCTGCCAAAGCCACTACGAGCACACTGAGCACCATCATGCTCAATCTCGACCAGCTGATGGCGACCGAAGGTTCGGTCCAGGTGTTCGATGTCCTGTACAAGGCTTTGGGGAACAACTGTACGCTTCCGAGCATTTTCCTTCAGGACAACGAGATATCCCGCACTCACTATCTGCCAAACGGCATTTACGGACGCGATTATTCCATCGGTAAGGCTACATCCATAAACCAGCTTATCTATGATAACCCGGTGCTGTCCCGGAATTACGGCCTTGTGAATCTTCTCAGGGAAGTGCTGAGGGACAACAAGAAGCTGATCGAGGACCGAAAGAACCTGGACAACCTGCTGATGAAGGCAAGCTCTTCCTGCCTGTATTTTCCCAACGAATGCAGCAGCCCCTCGATCCGGCGCAGCATCAACCGTTTCGCATGTGAAATTGAAGGGATTCTTGCCAAGATGGATTCCAATCCCATACCGGAGGAGACGGATCTGGATTTCGATAGGAAAGAGGAGTATCCGATCATCGGAAAAACCAATATTGCCTATCTGAACAGACGAGGCGCGGTCCTGAGCCGTTTCGTGATGTCCCAGGACTATGCGGATCTGGCATTCCACAGCGCGGAAGGACTTTTCTGCGATTCGTTCATCAACGAACGCGGCAAGGAGACCAAGCTTTCGGAGAAGACCTATGAAGTTACTCCGCTTGAGAAGAAGCGCTCGGATTTCTTCGCTACCATACCGCTTACGCTGGGCAAGGTACAGATAAACCTGAACAAGCGCTTCAAGTTCAGACAGAACACGGTCATAGTCGAGATAGAGATCGAGAACCTCTCGTCCGAGAAACTGACCAACTACACATACGTCAATACCATCAACCTTGCTCTTCCCCAGAGTTTCATCGTCACATGTCCGGAGGGGGAGATCGCCGACACCCAAAGCGCCTTTACACAGAGCGTGATGGTATCCGACAAGGGCTTCCCGAACAGCATCTCTATCGTGCTGGGAGAGGAGGCGACTGTCCAAAGGACAGATTTCAGCCAAAAAGCCCGTACTTGGCTTGGAGACAAGACTTTTTATGAGTATACTCAATTGAAAATTCAGAAAAAGCTCTCATTGGAGCCGTTCGAGGACACACGTCTGACAATAGGCTTCAGAACAGAGAAGCGTAAGGAGAAACACAATGACACTACAGAACAGAGCACTTCTTGAGCAGCTTAGAACCGAATCTCAGGCAATCTGGAGGGGACTTTGACCCGGAAGGGCAGAGAACTAGATTATCAGAACTTGAAAAACAGACAATGGAGCCTGATTTCTGGGGCGACAAGCAGAAGTCAGACGCAGTATTTGCTCAGATAAACGCAATCAAAGACACTCTTCTTCCGTTCGAGAAGCTTCTGAAGGACATAGACGAAACCTATGACCTCATCGAGCTATACGAGGAAGAGGACGATTCCAACGAGGAATATGCCAGGGAGGTCGACGAGAAGATCCTCCAGCTTGAGGCCGAGTACAGGCCGCTGAAGCTCAAGACACTGCTCAACGGAAAGTACGACAAGGGCGACGTCTTCCTCACCATCCATGCCGGCGCCGGCGGAACAGAAGCCTGCGACTGGACAAGCATGCTCATGCGCATGTACCTCAGATGGTGCGAGCGTCACAACTTCAAGACTGAGATCCTCGATACCCTCGAGGACGAGGGCGGATACAAGAGCGTGACCATCCAGGTCACCGGTCCGTACGCGTTCGGCTACCTCAAGGGCGAGGCAGGCGTGCACCGTCTGGTCAGGATCTCGCCGTTCGATTCCAATGCCAGACGCCATACATCGTTCTCATCCGTCTATACTTCACCGGTCGTTGATGACAACATCGACATCGAGATCAAGCCCGAGGATATCAGAATCGATACCTACCGTGCAGGCGGAGCAGGCGGACAGCACGTCAACAAGACCGACAGCGCCGTGCGTATCACGCACTATCCGACCGGAATCGTTGTCCAGTGCCAGAACGAGAGATCCCAGATCATGAACAAGGACAAGGCCTTCAAGATGCTCAGAAGCCGCCTGTACGAGTACTACAGCGCCAAGCTCGAGGAAGAGCATGCCGCTGAGGCAATCGAGAAGAAGGACATAGCCTGGGGTTCCCAGATCAGAAGCTATGTCTTCCAGCCCTATACCATGGTCAAGGACGCCAGAACCGGCGAGCAGACCGGAAACATCCAGGCCGTAATGGACGGAGACATCGACAACTTCATCGAGTCCTTCCTCCGTTGGAGCCAGGAGGCCTGATTGAAGATCAGATGCGTCATTCTCATGATGACCATCCTCCTTGCGTTCGGATTCTCTGCCTATGCAGAGAGTCTGAATGTGCTTGTCTATCCGCAGAATGCTGAGATAGAAAGCTATCTCACGGCCTTTCTCCCATCGGTGGCTGCCGATCCTGCCAAGCTGGATCTTGTGCACGGCAGAATGCAGTCCGAAGCTGACCGGCAGCTCGGCGAAGAGCTTGCAGCTGCCTATCTGACGGAAGACGAGGCCAAGATCTCCACCGCAATAGAGGCTTTCGAGAACCGAGCCATTCAGTTTGAAGAGCTCAACAAGCTTGACATAGTGCTTCAGCATACCGAGCTGGAGTTCGACCTTGAGCCCATGATAAAGGGCGACCGGGCTTTTCTGGACATGGTATGCCGCAAGACCCAGAGCGATGTGATAGTAATGCCCGTTGTATCGGAAATCCAGAACTTCAGGCATCTGGGCATCTATGTCCATTTCCATGGTTCGGATACGGTAAGAATGGTCTTCGAGGAGGTTTCCAGGGATTCCCGGAGCTTCCCGCTCAGGAGCATCCTGCCTCTTGCCCAGGCAATCAGCTCCGAGAGCATGTCCCTGCTGTTTCTGGACGGCATAGTGGATGGCGCAGAGATTCTGGTTGACGGGAACCGGTACAACATCCTGGATTACTATGTGCTTGTTCCGGAAGGCGAGCACCTGATATCCCTGAGTGCAACGGGTTATATCACCAGAAACATAAAGCTGGACCTTGCAGGCGGGGTTGTATCAAGCATCGCATCCAGGCTCTCTCCGATTCTGCTTTCGGATCTTACTATTACATCGGATCCGGAAGCTGAAGTGTTCATAGGGGGAGTGAGCATGGGAAGAACGCCTCTGACGGTGGAAAGCTATTCGCTTCCCGCTTCCGTAAGGCTGACAAGCGAAGGCTACAGCGACAGCGTCATCGGCCTGACGAACAAGGTTCCGGGCATTTCGGTATCGCTCAAGCCACAGTGGATGGCGGACAAGGCCATTCTCAAGGAAAACAAGGACGGCTTCTATGCCGCATTTGCAAGAAGCCTTCTGATATTCGGGGCCAAGATTGTCACACGGACATTGAACAGGGGGGACAACCGGTTTCTCACGGGTCTGGACATCGCGGCAAGCGGAGCTCTCACCGTATCTCTTGTTGATATGGTGGGATGTCTGATCGATTACTACAGGCAGACTGAATACATAGCGCCATAGGGGATAATATGCTTTTCAAGTTCGGTATCGGAGCCAAGCTCAAGGCTCTTTTCAGCGGTTTCAGGAAGACACTTGACCAGAGTTTCTTCGACAATCTCGAGGACCTCTTGATTGAGGGTGATTTCGGCGCGAAGAACGCCATGCTCATCAGCGATGAAGTCAATGCCAGAAAGCCCAAGACAGAAGAGGAATTCATGGCTATCGTACGTGAGCTTCTCGAGGACAAGATCAGCTGCATAGACCTCAAACCATCCAAGGATGAACTTACCGTCTATCTGGTGCTGGGTGTAAACGGAGTAGGCAAGACTACATCGATTGCAAAGATGGCAACTTATTACAAGAACGAGGGTTACAAGGTCGTCATGGCCGCTGCCGACACTTTCCGCGCAGCTGCGATCGACCAGCTTGAGCTTCATGCCCAGCGCACCGGAGTCAGAATCGTGCGTCAGGAGAATGGAAGCGATCCGGGTGCCGTCATCTACGACGCCATCTCAAGTGCACAGGCCCGTGGCGATAACCTGATTCTCTGTGATACCGCAGGAAGAATGCACAACAAGGAGAATCTTGTCCGCGAGCTGCAGAAGATAGACAAGGTCATCAAAAACAGGATCAAACCTGAGAACTACAAGAAGATCCTTGTCATCGATGCAACCACAGGCCAGAATTCCATCAGCCAGGCACAGATCTTCAATGAAGCGGTCGGAATCGATGCCCTGATTCTCACAAAGTATGATTCTGCCGCAAAGGCAGGCGCCCTCGTGCAGATAGGTCTTCCCGTTGCGTTCGTCGGTACAGGCGAGCACTACGGGGATATGCATGTGTTCGACAAGGATGAGTTCCTCACATCCCTTGCAGGCCTCGGAGAATGAGAAAGCTTTCCACTGTAATTCTTCTACTTTTATTCTCCTCGCTTCTGTATGCACAGGTATACAGGTCCAACCAGCTTCTGCAGAGGCTTGAAAAGCTGGACTCCATTCCGGTTCAGGGTTATGCCCTTGATGTCAACGGGGATGAAAGCACCCTGTATCTTGACGGACGCGCAGTGATTGCCATTGCAGAAAGCAATCAGGGAAACGAGAGGATAATCGAGCAGAAGGAGCTTTCAAGCGGAAATACAAAGACTCTTGTTTACAGGGACGGGCTTCTGGTTCAGGAGTCCCTAACTTCGGACGGAATAACCGAGGAATCCATATACACATATATCCGGGGCCATCTTGCTTTCTGTACCGTCAGGCGTGACGGCCAGACCATGGACGTCATCTTCTTTCTCAGAAGTGCGGACGGGAATGAGCCTGTGGCCGTGAAGGACAACGGCGGACTTCGTTTCATGTCCGGCTCCTATATGTTCCAGAGCGGTGAGCTCTATCAGATCCTTTCTTCCGACCTTGTGCTCACCGGTGATTACAAGATCCAGGAGAGCGGGGAGATAGTCGTAGAACTGGAAGACGGGACATATACCTATTCGGAGGACGGTTTGCTTCTCAAAATCGAGCAGGGCTCTTCCGTAACGACCAACACCTATGAGGGGCGCCAGCTGGTAAAGAGTGAGACCGTAACCGGTGAAAACAGGAAGGTCGTTCTGTATGAGAACGGCAATGAGTGCGAGATCCTGGACTACGAGGGTTCGCAGCTTATAAGCCGGACGCTGTGCCGCAGGGAGGGAAACATCCAGACCCTATACAGAAACGGCAGGGAGATTGCCGTTGTCTATTACAATGCCGACAACAGGACAGTCGAAAGGATAGAGTACAGATAGATGTTCAGCCTTCGCACTTCCTTCAGATATGCATTCTCCAGGACAAGAGGCCAGCGGACCACGAGCATAATGATACTCGTGGGCATTGCCGTAGGTCTTGTTGCATTGCTTGTGATCTCATCAGTCATGAACGGTCTGCAGACCGCCCAGATGGATCAGCTGAGGAACCTCGAGTCCTTCGATCTGATGGTAAAGAGCGAAAAGCTGGATAAGGATGGTATTTCCGGAATCCCGGGCGTGGGAATGGCTTTCGGTTTCCTGGAAACCAATGTGCTTGTCGTGGACAAGACAAGCGGAATCAGCTCCAGCGCCCGTATGAGGGCTTATGACGGAGATGTGCTATCCAGTCCCAGGATGTCTGAGAGCCTGTATCTTCTCAACGGAGACTTCATGCCGACATACGGGATCTACATGTCCTACACGATGATGCGGAAGCTCAGTCTCAAGACATCCGATGACATGAAGATCACGTTCCTCAAGCCGGGAAAGACAGCCACGATAGTTCCTTATACCTCCGATTACCGCGTTGAGGGCTATTACAGCTCCCGCATGAGCGAGTTCAGCTCCACGACCTTGTTCATGGATTTCGACAGCCTTGCAGGGATAATCGGAACCGAAGACCTGAAAATCGGCGTTTATGTCGACGGAAATCAGAACAAGGTCATCAGGCTGATACAGGAGAAGGACCCAGATGCGGTCATCATCACCTGGCAGGAGTACAACAAGGCCCTGTATTCGGCACTCATGCTTGAAAAAACGCTCATGTACGTGTTTCTGGCCTTCATGTTCCTAATCATCTGCGTGAACCTCAAGAACTCCACCAGGAGACTTCTGGTCAACAAACAGAAGGAAGGAGCCATGCTCAGGGCCCTCGGATGCAGCCGGTCTAAGGTCAACTTCATCTTCCTCACGCAGGGCATGATCGTTTGTCTTCTGGGAGAAATCCTGGGCATTGTGGTCGGCAAGATAGTAATTGCGAATCTTCAGGGAATACTCGGTCTTGTGGACAGGATTGTGACCTTGTTCACCGGCAGGGCAACCGTGCTCACGCAGGTTCCTTTCAACGCAGCGGTGGGAAACGGGGAGATAGCCATAGTCTGTCTCTTCGTGTTCGCCCTGTCTCTTCTGTTCACCTCCATAGGGTGCAGAAGAATATATAGAAATGAGATTATGGAGGTGATTCTTCATGCATCCTATTGAGCTTCAGTGCATAACAAAGCGCTTCAAGGCCGCAGAGAAAGGCGAGGAGGAGATAACTATCCTCCAGGACCTGAGCCTCAACGTGATACAGGGACAGTCGACTGCCATCATTGGAAGAAGCGGCAGCGGAAAGAGCACGCTGCTTCATATAGCAGGCGGTCTTGACAGCCCTTCCGAGGGCAAGGTCTTCTGCAGCGGCATAGATTTCGCTACTCTTGATGACAGAAAGAGGTCCGAACTTAGGAATCTGCATATCGGTTTCATCTTCCAGGCCAATCTGCTTCTCGAGGACTTCACTGCACTGGAGAATGTGATGGCTCCCGCTCTTATCAGCGGCAAGAAGGCAAAGGACTGCAGGGAAAGGGCTGTAAGCCTTCTCAGACGTCTGGGACTCGAAGACAGGATGAACCACGTACCCGGAAAACTCTCCGGAGGAGAGAAGCAGCGCGTGGCCATCTGCCGCGCCCTGATGAACGAGCCGGAGGTCATACTTGCCGATGAGCCGACCGGAGCCCTGGACGAGGAGAATGCAACCGATGTGGAG
The DNA here is from genome assembly GCA_918298275.1 of Spirochaetota bacterium. Classification (GTDB taxonomy): domain Bacteria; phylum Spirochaetota; class Spirochaetia; order Sphaerochaetales; family Sphaerochaetaceae; genus UBA9732. The sequence goes on from CAKJZO010000062.1 coordinate 29,505, forward strand.
AACCTTCTCTTGGATCTGGTGAAAGAGGAGGGCAGAAGCCTTCTTCTGGTGACCCATAACCAGGAGTTCGCATTCAAGTGCGACAACGTATACCTTCTGAAGAACCGCACGCTGAACCTGGAGAAGAGCCTGTCATGAATTCATTCGTATTCCGGTGGAGTTCAAAGAGAATAAGAAAACGCGGCAGACTGACAAGCTGCCTCATTCTCATTGCCCTTGTCATGGCTCCTCTGGTGTGCGCACTCATCTTCTCCGACAGCATGATGGAAGGAATAACAAGCAAGTACATCTATCTGTCTGACGGGCATCTCCAGCTCAGCTACAATTACGGGAAGGAGTTGGAGGATTTCGATGTATCCCGATATCCCGACATGCTTTACAGCGCTGATGAGGTGACCACGGGCTATGCGCTGATGTATTCCGCCACCGGCACAAGCAACGTCATGGTAAAGGGGACGGACAAGGATTATTTCAACGACAAGAGGCTTGACCAGATAACCTTCATGGTGGCCTCGGAAAGCGATAATGCTTCTACGACTTCCAACCTCAAGGGCATAACTATCAGCCGCGCTACCGCAAAGAAACTTCAGGTCAGCATCGGCGACCGTGTGGCTCTGATGATAGTTCCTGACAATCCCGACAAGGTACTTAGGCCGGTGCTCTGCCGCATAGACAGCATCTTCTACAGCGGCTATGACCAGTTGGACAGTCTCCTGTGTTTCGTTGACATCGACTATGCGAAGACCCTGTATTCGGAGAAATCCTCGACAAGCATCGAGCTTCTGGTAAAGGGCGATTATATGGAGAAGCTGGATGATGTGATCGCCGCCCTAGGGGACGGCTACGGCATCTCCAAGTGGAACGAGTACAATGTCGCCGTCTACGAGAACTTCGTGACGAGCAGGCAGATGATCTTCATAATACTTCTTCTTGTTGTCGTGGTTGCCGCTTTCTATACGGCATCGGTAGCCCAGCAGATGGTTCAGGATGACATGACGGATATCGCGATTGCCAAGCTGATAGGCAGTTCCGATACCCTCGTGAAGAAATCCGCCTTCCTGAGCGTCTATGCGGTAACAGTCATCGGCATGCTCATCGGCATAGCCCTGGGGCTTCTGATAGGATGCAATCTCGGGCCTATTCTGACGGGATTGTCCGATCTGGGACTCCAGAGCCTGTCGTTCTATCTTCTGGATTTCGATATCAATGTGCCGTGGCTGTCGATTCTGATAATCAGCCTGTGTCTTCTGGCCATTTCCTACGTTGCAATCTGGCTTTCGTTGGCGAAGACGCGACGAATCAGTCCGATTCAACTTTTCACCTCACTGTAAAAATGGTAATCTCTAGTCATGAGTCTTGAAGTTTTCGTGCTCGGAACCAGCGGAATGCAGCCTCTTCCCGGAAGATTCCTCACCTCGGCAATGGTGAGGCACAACGGGGATCTCATGCTCTTCGACTGCGGAGAGGGCACTCAGGTAAGCCTCAAGATGCTCAACCTGCACTGGAAACGCATAAAGCATATCTTCATCAGCCACATGCATGCGGACCATGTAACGGGCCTGCCCGGACTGCTGATGCTTTCCTCCCAGGTCGACCGCGATGAACCGTTGTACATCTACGGTCCGGAAAAGCTTCGCGATTACATCGATGCCAACCGGCGTCTTCTGGATATGTATATCAACTATGAGATACGTTTCGTGCAGACTCAGCCCGGCATCGTTCTGGAGACGGAAGACTTCACTGTGGAAGCAGTTCCTCTGCTTCATACAAAGCCCTGCATGGGATTTGTCCTGACGGAGAAGGACAGGGCGGGGGAGTTCAGCGTTGAAAATGCAAAAGCTCTCAATGTACCCTGTGGCCCGATGTGGGGGATGCTCCAGAAGGGTATGGATGTGACTCTGGACGACGGGACCGTTGTGCATCCGGACCAGGTACTCGGACCGACGCGCAGGGGAGTCAGGTTCTCCTACATCACGGATACCGTCTACATGGGCCACATAGCCAAGCATGTACAGGGCTCGGACCTCCTTCTCTGTGAGGGAATGTTCACCCGCGAGCTTTCGGAGGATGCGTTCGCGAAGAAGCACATGACAAGTTCACAGGCAGCCACAATAGCTCGTGATGCCGGCGTAAAGAGACTCGGGCTGATTCACTATAGTCCCAGATATACCGATCGGGAACTGAATCAACTCAAGGAAGAAGCCTGTGAGATATTCCCGGATACGATTCTCTGCCGTGACCGCAATAGCTATCTGCTGACTGCGGAATAAAAAAACGCGTCATCCTAAGATAACGCGTTGAATTTCCAATCAATATCGAATCAGGCAAGTCTCGGGGCAACCTCTGCATCGAAGTCTGCATCCATGATTGCATTTGCATCGATGGTCTGGATCTCATACTCGACTCCGAGCTTATCCATCTCTTCCTGAGCCTCGGCTCCGGTAAGGAACGGAATGATTGCAACTGTCTTTCCGTTGATCTCGAATGCATCACCGGTTCCGCCGAGGGAAACCAGAACACTGTCGACATCTGCGTTAGTGTAAACGAATGAGATGTCATACTCGCCGTCCTTGGCACTGTCGAACTCGATTCTTGCTCTCTGAATCGGATCAGTTGCATCGATGTCGTTGATTTCCTTGTCGACTGGAACCTCTACAGTCTGGATGACTGTCTCTGCAGGTGCTGCAGGTGCCGGAGCTGCGGCAGGAGCGGGCTGTTCCTCAGCAGGAGCAGGAGCTTCTGTCTCAATGGGTTCTGCAACGGCAACAGGAGCTGCTACAGGTGCACCGGCCTGAGAACTGACTATTGTAGTAAGGTTTGCAATTGCATCACAAAGCTTATCGATCTTGTTCTCGAGAGGTGAATCATAGTGATGTCTCTGATACTGCTCCTTATACTCCTCTGAGTCTTCGGGATAATCGTAGTACTCATAGTCATCGAGGTTATCTTCCTCGTCATCATCCTCTTCCTCATAGCTCATGAGGTCGGTCATGTCATCAAGCTTGTTTACAAGGGCATAGATTGCATCGAGCAGCGGCTTCTGTGACGGATCTGCAGCTGCGGCTGCGGCAGCCTTTGCGACTTCTTTCTTTGTATCTTCGGCAGGTTCTTCTGCTTCTTCTGCGGTCTTTCCCTCGGCTGCTTCTTCCTTTGTCTCCTCTGCAGGTGCATCGAAGATTGAATAGAACTCCTGAGTCTCTTCCGGAGCAACCTCGTCCTGCTTTGCATCTTCATGCTCTACGGGCTTTGCGGCTGCAGTAGGATCATCGGCGGGAGCTTCGAACAGCTGCTTGTCATAGGAGTTAGGCGGAAGCTTGTCTTCTTCATCCTCTTCTTCCTCATGGCTTGTTGCGATCATCGAAGCAATGACGATGAGGACGACACCCACCAGAAGCGGGAATACCTTGACGGCGATTTCATAGATCTTGTACTGGGAAGTCTCCTGGCCGTTTGTGTACTGCGGAAGCAGGAACTTGATGCCGGCAAATGTGAGACCGCCCAAAACAATCAGTGTGATGATGATTGTGATGATTACAGACTTCGAATTCTTCTTCTTGCTCATTGTAATCCCCCAAAAAGCTTGTAATAAACCCTTTATCTAAAAGTTCGATATCGTTATTATATACCAATGGAAGAAACATGACAAGAAAGATAATCATTCTATTTGCCGTTTTGACGCTCTGTTTTTACAGTTTGATATCCTCGTTCCTGGGTGAAAGAGGATTTATCGCAAATAATCAGCTCAAGAGGCAATTGAAGGAGAATGAATACAAGCTCGACAAGAGTGATGTTGAAATAGAGATGCTGACAAGGCAGGAAACGGAGACCCAGTCGGAGGACGGCAGGCGCTCCACTGCGATGAATCTTGGCTACAAGGTAGACGGCGATGAAGTCTACGTGTTTGACACGAAGGATGAGGTCGAAGTGACAGAAACATCCCATAATGTTGATGAAGAGCAAAAAAATAACTCATTCAAGCCTCTCAGACCATCGTTCATCCTGTTGATTTCCGTCGGCGCTTCCTTTATCATCTGTCTGTTGGCTTTGCTTCTGAGAAGGCATAAAGGAGAAGAGGATGATCCTCAACAAGAAGAATCCGGAGACACTGGAAACTATCTCGGCGATAATTAGGGAAGGTGGAGTAGCCATCCTTCCGTGCGACACGATCTACGGTCTGTGCGCTGCCTACGGCATCGGCGAAAAGCCGCTCATGGAGATAAAGGGACGTGACAGGAACAAGGCGTTCCTTGTCCTTGCTACCGTCGAGCAGGCTGTCTCGATGTGCACCGAGATTCCGCAGGACATCCTTTCGGCCTGGCCTGCAGCCCTTACGGTCATACTCAACAGGAAGGAAGGCGGGACCATAGCAATAAGGGTTCCCAATGATCCTTTCCTGCAGAGGCTTCTGAACGAAGTCGGCTGTCCGATCTACTCGACCAGCGTGAACATGGCAGGGGAAAGCTCCCTTACGAATCTGACTGCAATCTGTAAACGCTTCGAGGCATTGGTTGATGTGGTAGTACGCGGAGACGAGACACAGGGAAAGGTTCCGTCCACTTTGATCGATGCCACGGTGAAACCCTACAGGCTTGTGCGTCAGGGGCTGTATGATGCCTCTGCGCTGATCAAAGGGTTACACTGACTCCCTCGGAAACAAGAATAGAGCCTGCATCTATAATTATAGATAAGGCAATGCACACGGCCATCCTCACGATACACCAGAGAAGAGTCCATCCTTTCAGGTCCCGGTCCAGGACAGCTATAACAAGCGCCAGAACGACCAGAATCACCGAAAGGCCGCTGATCGTCCATGCGGCGACGTTGATGCAGGTGACAAGGGTCCGGAGGAATTCAGGCGTAAGCTCCACCCAGAACGAGACCATATAGATACCGCAGAGAAGAAGAAAAACCAGAAAGAGGTAGTTCATTATGGTATTGGTCAGGTCGAAGACCCTTCGTTTCTGAAGCATGGTCAAATGATAGCACAAGTGAAGTATTTGGTGAAGTTTGACTGTATTAGTACAAAAGAGTTGCGAATTCCGCAATTCAGGCTTATCATAATTACATCAAGACAAATTCCGAGAGGTGAAAAACGTGGAAAACATCAATTGCAAGCTTGAGAAAATGGGCCTGAGGGCATCGGACCTGATGATTCCGAAGAAGGGTACGGACCTTTCGAAGTGGGCAGTTGTTGCCTGCGACCAGTTCACGTCCGAGAAGGATTACTGGGAGGATGCGGACCGCCTGGTAGGAGATGCTCCCTCGACGCTGAGACTTATTTTCCCGGAGTGCTACCTTGAGGACGGAGACGGAGACAAGCGCATAGCCGATATCAACAGGACCATGGCACAATATGTCAAGGATGACCTGTTCGACACCTACAGGGATTGCTTCTTCCTGGTGAAGAGGACCTGCGGCAATGCCTCAAGATGGGGCCTGATGGCCTCGTTGGACCTGGACAGATACAGTTGGGAGAAGGATTCCACAAGCATCATCCGCGCCACGGAAGGCACCATCCTTTCCAGAATCCCGCCCAGAAAGAAGATCAGAAAGGATGCTCCGCTGGAGATACCTCATATCATGGTTCTCATAAGCGATAAGGAAAAAAGCGTCATCGAGCCGCTGGCAGCAAAGACCGACAGGCTCCCAGAGGTCTACGATGTCGAGCTCATGAAGAACGGCGGCCATCTGCAGGCCTGGCTGGTCGATTCCGACGAGGACAAGACGGCCATCGCCTCAGCCTTCGGAAAGCTCTATGATGCCCTGGATCCGAAGAATCCGCTTCTTTTTGCAATGGGAGACGGAAACCACAGCTTCGCTACGGCCAAGAGCTGCTGGGAGGACATCAAGCAGACTCTTACCGAAGAGCAGCGGAAGACCCATCCGGCACGTTTCTGCCTGGTGGAGCTTGAGAACATCTTCGATCCAGGTCTTGTATTCGAGCCCATCCACCGCGTGCTGTTCAACGTCCCCGAAGACGTATTTTTGGCAGAGCTGGCCAAGAACGCAGACAAGGTCGATACCGAGAAGGTCGGCTGCAGGAACTGCATCGCAAAACACATCGCCGACCAGAGCCGCCAGAGATTCGGCTACTGCACCTCGGACAAGCATGTGGTCGTGACTTTGGAGAACCCGTCCGCAAACATTGCTGCAGGCACTCTGCAGAAGGTCATAGACAGTCTCATTTCCAAGGGCTATTCGGTGGACTATATCCACGGTGCGGATGTCACGGACAAGCTCGGAAGCGAGAAGGGGAACATCGGCCTGTTCCTGCCGGCGATCGACAAGGGTACTTTCTTCGATACCATCATCAAGGACGGAGCCCTTCCGAGAAAGACGTTCAGCATGGGCGAAGCCAACGAGAAACGCTACTACATGGAGGCAAGGGCCATCAAATAGCGAATCGTTTGTTGCGCTTTGTTGTTTTTTCATAAATCATCTGAAAAACTCTTCTCATACTCTCCGATATCTGCTATTTTCAACCAAGGAAATTGAGAGGGGAAACGATGATTGAGCTTAGTGTAAAAACGGCATTGCTTGGTTTCGGGGACAACCTTTCCATTTCTCCAGTTTCAGTGAACAGATAGTCAACCTCTTTCGGGTTGACTTTTTTTTGAGCTTTATTTGAAGGAGAAGTCAAATGGAACTTATTTACGACGTTCAGGATAAGCCGAAGTTCAGAGAGCTTATCGTATTCGCTTTCCAGCAGCTGCTTGCCATCATGGCTGCAACGATCGCTGTTCCGGCAATTATCGGAAACGGAATGACCGCATCTGCCGCTCTCTTCGGAGCCGGTGCTGGTACGATCGCCTATCTTTTGATCACCCAGTTCAAGAGCCCGGTCTTCCTGGGTTCCTCATTCGCCTTCATCGGCTCGATGTTCGCAGCCTTCGCAGGTGCCACCTCAATGCAGATGGGATTCCTCGGACTGATCATCGGTGCAGTCTCGGCCGGTCTGGTCTATGTAATCATCGCCCTGATCGTCAAGAAGGTCGGAGTAGAGTGGATTAACAAGATCATGCCTGCTGCAGTCATCGGACCGACAGTCGCAATCATCGGACTCTCTCTTGCAGGAAACGCAATCGGCGACCTCACTACAGCTGATGCCGGCGGATCCACATATGCAGCCCTCGTCTGCGGACTGGTGACCCTTTTCACGGTCATCGGATGTTCCATCTACGGAAAGAAGATGGCCAAGCTCATCCCGTTCGTAATCGGAATCGGAGCAGGCTACATCGTATCGCTCATCTTCACGGTCTGCGGAGTCAAGATTATCGACTTCACACCGTTCCACAACCTCTTGACAAACGGCAAGGTCACATTCGCAACCTTCTTCAACATCCCGCAGTTCACCTTCATCGAAGGTTTCAAGGGATTCAAGCAGATGAACCTTTCTTACCTCGGCACGATCATCGTGGCCTATGTTCCCGTAGCCTTCGTAGTTTTCGCAGAGCATATCGCTGACCACAAGAACCTCAGCTCAATCATCGGCAAGGACCTTCTCAAGGAGCCCGGCCTCAACAGAACTCTCCTCGGTGACGGTGTCGGAAACATGGTCAGCGCATTCTTCGGCGGTTGTGTCGACACAACATACGGCGAGTCCGTCGGATGCGTCGCCATCACAAGGAACGCTTCGGTCTACACCATTCTTGTCGCTGCCTTCCTCGCAATCATCGTTTCCTTCATTTCACCCTTCGTCGCAGTTCTCGATTCGATTCCGGCCTGCGTCATGGGCGGTGTCTGCATGACTCTCTACGGATTCATCGCAGTCTCAGGTCTCAAGATGATCCAGAAGGTCGATCTCGAGGACAACAGGAACCTCTTCACGGTTTCCGTTATCCTGATCGCCGGAATCGGCGGACTTGCAGTCAGCTTCGGTTCGGTCACAATCACTTCAGTTGCATGTGCACTGATCCTCGGAATCATCGTGAATGCACTTCCGAAGAAGAAAGACTGACGACTGTTAATTTTCCCGGAAAAGAGGGCCATCGTTATTTCGGTGGCCTTCTTCATTTTCTCCAAAAAACACTTGCCAAAGATGCTAATCTTGTGTACAGTACATTCTGTCGCAAGACGATTGCCACCTTAGCTCAGCTGGCCAGAGCACGTGACTTGTAATCTCGGGGTCGTCAGTTCGAATCCGACAGGTGGCTAATATGGAGAGGTTCCCGAGCGGTCAAAGGGGGCAGACTGTAAATCTGTTGGCTCAGCCTTCGAAGGTCCGAATCCTTCTCTCTCCACTTCATAGGACTTCCTCGAAAGGGGAAGTCCTCGTTGTCTATACAGGCATTTCAAGGGGTGAAGATGGGTTCCTGCTTCTATGAAAAAGGTCTTCGATTCGAGTGCCAGGGCTGCGGCTACTGCTGCGGATGTGAACCGGGCTATGTGTTTCTGAGTGAAGAAGATATAGAGCGCATGGCATTGGGACTCGGTATGGAGAGACAGACTTTCATCGATACCTGGTGCCGGATTGTGGACATGGGTATGTTCAAGATGATCAGCCTTCAGGAGAAGGAGAACTACGATTGCATTTTCCTTCAGGACGGCAAGTGCAAGGTCTATGACAATCGGCCGAAGCAGTGTTCCACATATCCTTTCTGGGCCCATGTTCTTGAAGACAGGCAGTGCTGGGATGAGGAAGCCCGTTCCTGCCCCGGCATGAATAAGGGTAAACTCTTCACCAAAGAAGAAATAGAAGCTATATTAAGAGTCAGGCTCGAGAACGAGCCCGTAGTGATCATGTAGGGGCAAGATGGCACAGTACTCCGAATCCGTGATTGAAAGCATCAAGAGCCGCCTCACCATGAGTGAGGTGGTTTCCCCGTATGTGCGTCTTACTCGCCGCGGAGACCGCTATTGGGGGCTCTGTCCGTTCCATCAGGACAAGAATCCCTCATTCACGGTCATGGACAACGGCGGTTCAAACGGCGGTTTCTACAAATGCTTTGCCTGCGGCAAGGGCGGAGGCCTTTTTCAGTTCATCCAGGAAATCGAGCATGTCACTTTCCCTGAAGCAGTGGAGATTCTTGCCAAGCAGGCAGGAGTTGAGCTGAAAGAGGAGAGTGAAGAGGAAAAGAAGCTCCAGGACAGGAAAAAAGCCACCTCGGACATGTACAACAGACTCTGCAGCTATCTCCACCAGTATCTTCTCAAGAGCCCGAATGCCCAGAAGGCCCGCGAGTACATTGCAAAACGAGGTATCACGGACAAGACATGCGAGGATTTCCAACTTGGATATGTACCTGCCCAGGGTGAATTCCTGCGAGGACTTCTTTCAAAGCAGAACTACTCGGATGATCTTCTGCTTGAAAGCGGACTGTTTCAGAAGGGTGATCTCAACAAGGGCTTCTTCCGAGACAGGATAATGTTTCCGATCCGTACCTGGCAGGGAAACTGCGTGGCTTTCAGCGGCCGCGACATGTCCGGATTCAGCGAGGCTCCCAAGTACAAGAACTCTCCCGAGACCATGCTGTACAGCAAGCGCAGCGTACTGTTCGGATTCTACGAAAGCCTTCCGGCTCTCAAGGAAAAGAAACAGATCATAATCTGCGAGGGAAATTTCGATGTAATTTCGCTCCATCAGGCAGGTCTGAACTACAGCTGCGCTACTTGCGGAACTGCTCTGACACCCGAGCATCTGAAGATGATAAAGCGTTATTGCGACAAGATTTATCTCTTGTTTGATTCTGACACTGCAGGTCAGGATGCAACCCGCAAGGCCCTTATTCTCTGTCAGCAGCAGGACATACAGAATTTCGTCATGAAACTCGAGGGTGCCAAGGATGCTTCGGAGATGCTTGAGAAAAACGGTCCCCAGGCACTGGTGGAAAGTTGTGTAAATTCAATTCCCGGCTTTTCTTATCTTGTAACTTCGGCTTTAAAATTGTATGATATACGGCAGCCCAAAGGCAAAACGTCAGTTTTGAAGGAGGTTAAACCCTATCTTGACGCCACGGCATCGAGCATCGAGCGTCAGGAATACATCAGATATCTTTCCGAAAGGCTTCGGGTATCAGAGGACCAGCTTTTAAGCGATTATCAGAGACAGGGCACGGATGAGCCGTTGCAGCAGGAAAAGGCGCCGGCAGCAGTTACAGTAAAGTACAACCCCCTTAAAGTCTCAACACAGCTCAATGCAATGCTGATCCTGTTAAGAAACCGGTCAAGGTTCGAGAAGTTCCGTAATGAAATCAAACCAGGCGATCTCACCGACGATGCAGCACGCAAGCTGTATACCGTGCTTGAAGACGCGAGCAGACAGGAACTCAGGACGGATGACATGGTGCTTCAGATGATAGACGAACCGGAGCTCAGGGATCTGGCCGCTGCGGCCTTCACCAGTAGGATGTATGAACGCATGGACGTAGACAAGACTCTCGAGGATGCGGTGTACCAGCTCAAGCTGGCCAAGCTGGAGGAACGGAGAAGTGCAGTGCAGAGGATGCTCTCAGGCGGGGAGATGGACATGATGGACGAGCAGGAGTTTGCCTACCTGCTTCAGACAAAGAGCTCCCTTGACAAGGAGATTCTTGAGCTGAAGGGCGAGATGGAACTTAAGGAACAGAAATGACCGAAGAGAACAGAAGCGAAATACTGCAGAAACTGATCTATTCTGCACAGAACGAGAATTCTTTCACCATTGCTGATCTCAATGAATACCTTTTGTCGGAACACGTCGACGCCGAGGAGGATATTGCATTCTTCAGGGACGAGCTCCGCTCAAAGGGTCTTCTGATCGAAAACTCGGAGGAAGAGGAATCGGACTTCATCGATGAACCTACCAGCGACGAGATCGCCGACATGGAGGATGAGGGCGAGGAGGATGACCTTCTTGCTTCCGAGGATGACGAGGACCTTCTTGAGGATACTCCGATCGACCTCATGGACGAGCCTACCGATGAGGATCTTGAGAAGGTCGAGGAAGAGGAGTCCGAGGACGAGGATGAGGACGAGGACGATGAGGAAAACCTCGATGAGAGGGATTCCTACACCAAGAGCTTCATCCGCGAGAACTACTCGGAGAGCGCCGGTGCGGAAG
>CAKJZO010000063.1 GCA_918298275.1 Spirochaetota bacterium
TTCCAGCTCCGACGGCATTCCCGATTTTGTCCTCTATGCCATGGGCCTCAAGGATGCGGACGCCCTCAATCAGCAGATAAGCTCCGTGGTGGCCGGTAGGGGAAACACCGGCAGCGTAAGTCGCAATCAGGTCTTCCGCCCGCAGGACTTTTTGGGAATCTCCTTCAGGGTCCTTCCTGCCTACGAGAAATACGAATATGATTCACGCCTCGGTATCTGGGTCGATGTCTCCAAGGACAGCTCGAGGATGGAAGAGCTTCTCTCTTCTTCCGAGGAGCTGACCATAGTTGGAGTTGTTACTCCAAAGGAGGACACTTCCTACGGAATTCTGGGTGTAGGCATCAGCTATACTCCCGAGCTCACCGAGCGCCTGATTTCACAGTCCGCCGAAAGCGCTGTGGTAAAGGCCCAGCTTGCAGATCCCGAAACTGATGTGCTTACAGGCAGGGTTTTCGGTCAGCAGGCAGAAGATAAGGGCATTTCGCTGTTGGATCTGATCGAGTTCCACCCGGAGAAGATCCTGGACGTGGTCTCGATCCGCTGGGACAACATTCAGGCTCTTGTGTCGGATGAGACATTCATCACTTCGGAGACCATCTCGAGGATAATGAGCGAGTACTACTGGAAAGGCGAATCCAGGACTCTCAGGGAGAAACTGTCAGAGGGGACGGCTCTTCTTTCGACGATAGTGGATGTGGACAGCAGCAAGCTTGCAGAGGCGTTCTCGCTGGCAATTGACGAGGCGCGCATGCAGGAGATGCTGCTTTCAAGAACTGCATCCGAAACTGCAAGCCTGGAGGGGAACCTGACACGCTTCGGCTATGCCGATCTTTCAAAACCTTCGAGAATATCGATCTTCCCGAGGGATTTCGAGAGCAAGAATGCCGTTCTGGAGATTCTGGACAGCTACAATGCGGCAATGCGTGCCGATGGGCAGAGGGACAAGGTAATCTACTATACCGACTATGTCGGAGCTCTGATGAGCTCGGTCACAACTATAATTGATGCAATCACTTACGTGCTTGTGGCATTCGTTTCGGTGTCATTGGTGGTATCGTCCATAATGATCGGAATAATAACCTATATCTCGGTGCTGGAGAGGCGTAAGGAAATCGGTATCCTGCGTTCGCTGGGAGCTTCCAAGCGCAATATCAGCCAGGTGTTCAATGCAGAGACCTTCATCATCGGATTGCTGTCCGGTGCGCTGGGGATCCTGCTGACGCTGCTGTTCCAGATTCCGATCAACCGCATCATCGCAAATCTGGCGGAGCAGGAGGGGATCAAGGCCTTCCTGCCTGCGGGCTCGGGCGTGGTGCTGGTGCTGCTGTGCATCCTGCTGACTTTCATCGGCGGTCTGATTCCTTCGCGCAAGGCTGCCCGTCAGGATCCGGTGCTGGCTCTCAGAAGCGAGTAGGGCGTTTGCGAGAAGGCGTTTTAGGAGCGGGAGAGGACTATGATATATAAAGAAGAAAAGATAGGGGACGCAACGCTAAGGCTCTATGTGCTCTCCAACTATCAGGAGATAGATATAAATAGAAGAAGGGCCATGGTGCTCATCTGCCCGGGCGGAGGCTATCATTTCTGCTCCAACCGCGAGGCAGAGGCCGTTGCCATACGTTTCAACAGCATGGGCTACAATGCGGCGGTGCTTTTCTACAGCACGGCCCCTTTCGATTCCTACGATGAGATTACCGATTCCTGGGCGGGACTCTGGCCCAAGCCTCTTGAAGAGCTTGCAGCCTCGATTGCCTACATCAGAGCCAATGCGGATAAGCTGAATACTGATAAGGACAAGATCGCCGTCATGGGATTCTCCGCCGGCGGACATCTTGCCGCAAGCATAGGGGTGTTCTGGCCGGAGTACGGAGAGAAGTGCAGGCCGAACGCCCTTGTTTTGTGCTACAGCGTCATCACTTCGGGGCCTCTTGCCCATGAGGGATCGATTCGGAACCTGATAGGGAACAGGTCTTCTCTCCGCGAGAAGGTGTCGCTTGAGAAGCAGGTGAGCGCCGATACTCCGCCTTCTTTTATCTGGACCACCAGGACCGATCCTTCGGTTCCGTATGAGAACTCAGTGATGTTCAAACAGGCTCTGGACCGCTATGGAGTGCGCAATGAGTTCGTGCTCTATGAGGGCTTGGGCGGACACGGCTACTCTTTGGGAACGGAAGAGGTCTCCAGCGCGAGGCATCCCGGGGTGATTCCCGAAGTATATGATTGGCCGGAAAGGACGGATAACTTCCTGGTTTCCGTCTTCGGCTCAAAATTCTGAGAAAACTGATATATTACTCTGAAATTACTTGAAGTACTGGGGGTAGACTTTCTGGTAGGAGGAGGTCTCCGTATCCATCTTCGAGATGTGCTTTCTCTCAAGTGCGAGCACAGCATCCTTGGAGCCTGACTTGAGGGCCTCTAGGATTTCCGTGTGCTGCTCTATGGCATTGGAGAAGATTTCGTCGAAGAGGTAGCTGACCATGCGCACCCGGTGGTAGTTGCCGCTGGTGGAGAGCATGGAGTCGAAGACCAGCTGATGGTCGCAGGCCTCGAAGAGCAGGCGGTGCATGCGGTTGTCCAGATCCAGGAATGCAGCTGTATCCCTGGCTGCGAACGCAAGATTCTGCTTGTTGAGGCTATCTTCCCACTGCATAATGAGTTGATTTGAAATTCCGCGGTCAAAGGCCTTCTCTACGGCCCCGAGTTCAAGATAAAGACGGGTGAAACGCTCATCGCGAACCTTTGCCATATCGATAAGAGAAACCGACGTTCCGCTCTGCGGGCGGATATCCACAAGACCCTCTGTCTGGAGGCGCTTGAGCGCATCGCGGATGGGGGAAATGCTCACATTGTAGAGCGGTTTGAGGTTCGTGAAGCTCAGCTCCGTGCCCGGCTTGAGGGTCAGACTGAGTATCTTCTGTCTTAGGTCATTGTATACCATGTCGGTCAGCATGGCTGTATTATAGAGCAAAAGGTCGCAATAATCCACAAAAATATACTAATATTTCAGTTGCATTCCCGAGCATTTCATCTTACACTGTAACAGTGTGGTCCAGAACCACCGACATGCCCTCTGGGCATCAGGAGGATTTTACAATGTTCAAGACAGATGACGGACGCGTTTTTGACGTCTACAAGGATTCGGTACACGACGACCTCTGCATGGTTGCCGCCAAGGAGTGCGACTACTTCGTCGCCAGTCCCGCTCTCGGCTTCGAGGGTGAGGAGGTCACAAGCGGTGGCAAGAAGTGGACATTGGCTCCGCTGAACCACACCAATGCAGTAAAGATGCGCGCAGCTTATCCCTTCACGGCTCCTTCGAGAGTCCTGGACAGGGACAAGACAATGGGAGTAGGCGACAGACTCGGAATTGCTACTGACGGACACCTCAGGGTCTTCAAGAAGTACTCCGAGATCACTCCGATTCTCTCACAGCAGTCAATCAGAGAGCTGAATCTCACCAACAGGACATTCGCAGATGTCATCGACAGCGCTTCATTCGCAGTCTTCAGATGCGGTTTCACCACAGGCTGGGGCGCGGACGGAGACCATGTCAAGAAGGCTTCCGAGGTCCAGTATGCACTGGAGAGCGGCTGCACTATGATCACACTTGACTGCAGCGAGCAGATCGACAACTCCATCGAGAGCATGACCGACGAGCAGGTCAATGCCAAGTACGTCCAGAACAAGGAGCTCGAGGCCAGATACCTCAACAAGAGCTTCGACATCGGAGAGGGAGTGACCATTTCCTTCGACGAGCAGATGTACAAGAGATCCGTTCTGATCTACAGCGCAGCTATCGAGCACTGCAAGGACATCTTCTTCAACGTCATCATGAAGAACGGAGTCCAGCAGGCCGACTTCGAGCTCTCGATCGACGAGACCATGACACCGACCGTCCCCGAGCAGCACTTCTTCGTTGCCAACGAGCTGATCCTCGCAGGCGTAAAGGTATCGACAGTTGCACCGAGATTCTGCGGCGAGTTCCAGAAGGGAATCGACTACATAGGCGACGTAGACCAGTTCGCACGCGAAATGAAGATCCATGCCGTCATCTCAAGGCATTTCGGATACAAGATCTCCATCCACAGCGGATCGGACAAGTTCTCCATCTTCCCGTCCGCAGGCAAGGAGACAAAGGGCCGCTTCCACCTCAAGACCGCCGGTACCAACTGGCTCGAGGCCATGAAGCTGGTTGCCATGAAGGATCCCTCACTGTATAGGGAAGTCCACAAGTTCGCCCTCACTGCATTCAAGGCAGCAACGGCCTACTATCACGTGACCACTGACCTGAACAGAATCCCCAAGCTCGATACCCTTACGGATGCCCAGCTTCCGGATCTTTTCAAGCACAATGACGCAAGACAGCTGATCCACATCACATACGGTCTGATCCTCAACGAGAAGAACAGTGACGGCAGCTACACATTCAAGGACAGGCTCTACGGTCTCTGGAGAGAGTACAGAGAGGACTACGCAGAGCTTCTGTTCAACCACATCGGACATCACGCCAAGGATATTCTCGGCAAGTAATCGAATAACAGACGGAGGTTTAGGTTTGAAGCTTAATCTTAAGAGCATCCAGAACGCTGAATCGAGGAAGGAATGGGCCTCCAAGGGCTACAAGCTTCCCGAGTACGACATCGTAAAGATGAGAGAGAACACCGAGAAGAATCCCAGGTGGGTTCACTTCGGCGGCGGAAACATCTTCAAGATCTTCCCTGCAGCAAGAATGCAGGATCTTCTCAACAAGGGCCTTGCAGATACCGGCATCATCGTAGGCGAGGGATTCGACCCAGAGGTCGTGGAGAAGGGCTATGAGCCGTTCGACAACATGAACATCAACGTCACCCTCAAGAGCGACGGCACGGTTTCCAAGGAAGTCTGCGCTTCCGTTGCAAAGGCAATGGTTTGCAGCACACAGAGACCCGAGGAGTGGAAGAAGTTCGTCGAGATCTTCACCAATCCTTCGCTCCAGATGGTAAGCTTCACCATCACCGAGAAGGGTTATGCCACGGCTCCCGGCTATGTCCAGGAAGACATCAAGAGGGGACCCGAGGGATGCACCACCATCATCTGCATGGTCACAGCTCTCCTGAACGAGAGATTCAAGGCCGGCGCAACTCCGATGGCAGTAGTCAGCATGGACAACTGCTCCCAGAACGGCCTCAAGCTGTTCACCGGAGTTTCCACGATCGCCAAGACATGGTGCGAGATGGGTATGGTTTCCAAGGAGTTCGTCACTTGGCTCTGCGATGAGACAAAGGTCAGTTTCCCCTGGTCCATGATCGACAAGATCACTCCCAGACCCGATCCGATGGTCTCCCAGACAATCAACGACGACAACGTCGAGAACATGGATGTCGTGGTCACCGCCAAGAGATCCTTCATCGCTCCGTTCGTCAACTCCGAGGAGTGTGAGTATCTGGTAATCGAGGACAAGTTCCCCAACGGCAGACCCGCCCTGGACAAGGTCGGCGTGTACTTCACAGACCGCGACACCGTCACGAAGGTCGAGCGCATGAAGGTCTGCACCTGCCTGAACCCGCTGCACACTGCAATGAGCGTCATGGGCTGCATGCTGGGCTATACCCGCATCTGCGATGAGATGAAGGACGAGGATATCGTCAAGTACATCGAGAGACTGGGCTATGTAGAGGGCCTTCCGGTCGTAACCGACCCCGGCATCCTCTCGCCGAAGTCATTCATCGACGATGTCGTCTACAAGAGACTTCCCAACCCGTTCATGCCCGATACACCGCAGAGAATCGCCACCGATACCAGCCAGAAGCTGGCCATCCGCTTCGGCGAGACCGTCAAGGAGTATCAGAGAAAGGGTCTCTCTCTCTCCAACCTCAAGGTAATCCCCGTAGTCCTGGCTTCCTGGATCAGATATCTTCTGGCCGTGGATGACAACGGCAACGCCTTCGAGCTCAGCCCGGATCCGCTTGCAGAGTCCGCACACGCAGACATCGCAGGCATCCAGTTCGGCAAAGCCCTCAAGGGCGGCGAGCTGGACAAGATCCTCTCCCGCGAGGACATCTGGGGTTACAACGTGCTGACATCCCCGCTCAAGGATGCCGTGATCAAGGCTTTCGAGAGCATGAACGCAGGTCCCGGAGCAGTCAGGAAGACTCTCCACGCTGTAGTAGTTTAATTTCAAGGAACATAAGGAGTAGGTAATGCTTAAACTTAGAGAGAACTGCAAATACGATCTGGTCTGTCCCACCAGCATGGGCGTCAGAATCACACCGGTCAATAGACTGCCCGTCCACACCAGCCATCTTTTCGAGATGCAGGCAACAAGTGCAGAGAGCAACGTCCTGAACGTTTCCTCCTCACTCGGACTGAAGACCATGGTCCTTACAAGCTTCGTCAAGGAGAGCCCGATTGCCTCCTTCATCAAGAGCGAGCTCAGATTCCGCAACATCGACTATGTAGGACCTGAGGTAGAGCAGGGCGGTGCCTGGGGATACAGACATCAGTTCAACATCGCCGACAGCGGTTTCGGCAGCCGCGGACCCAGAGTCTGGAACGACAGATCCGGCGAGGTCGGAAGAACACTCAAGGCTTCCGATTTCGATCTCAAGAAGATCTTCGAGGAAGACGGTGTGAGAATCCTCCACCTTTCAGGCCTGATCGCAGCTCTCAGCCACGAGACGACACAGTTCTGTCTGGATGTGGCAAGAGCCGCCAAGAAGAACGGCACCCTGATTTCCTTCGACCTGAACTTCCGCGCTTCCTTCTGGAAGGGCCGTGAAGCAGAGCTCTCCGCTGCATTCAGCGAGATTGCTTCCGTTGCAGACATCCTTGTCGGTAACGAGGAAGACTTCCAGCTCTGTCTGGGCATGAAGGGACCCGAGGCCGGCGGAAAGGATCTTGCAAACAAGATTGAGCAGTTCAAGGGAATGATCGGCGAGGTCAAGAAGGCCTATCCGAACGCCCAGGTCTATGCAACGACCCTCAGAGAGGTCGTCAGCGCCAACGAGCACAACTGGGGCGCACTTGTCAGCGTCGGAAACAACTGGTACGAAGAGCTTCCGAGACCGATCCAGGTCATGGACAGAATCGGTGGCGGCGACGGCTTTGTCGGCGGTCTTCTGTATGCAATCCTTGCAGGCAAGAGCGAGGAGCAGTGGATCCAGTTCGGTTGGGCAACAGGCGTTCTGGCTGCAACGGTTCTGACAGACTACGGCACACCTGCCGATGAAGATCAGATCATGTCGATCTACAAGGGCAACGCAAGAGTCAAGCGTTGATTGAAAAAGGAGTAAATAATGGCTAAGAAAGCAGATATCGGTTTGATCGGACTTGCCGTCATGGGCGAGAACCTTGTCATGAACATGGAGTCCAAGGGCTTCACTGTCGCAGTCTACAACAGAACAGTCTCCAAGGTAGATGATTTCGTTTCCGGCAGAGCCAAGGGCAAGAACATCATCGGTTGCCACAGCATCCAGGAGCTGGCTGACAATCTGGAGAGACCCAGAAAGGTCCTCATGCTCGTCAAGGCCGGACAGCCTGTCGATGACTTCATCGAGCTTCTTCTGCCGGTTCTCGAGCCGGGTGATGTCATCATCGACAGCGGCAACAGCCACTTCCCCGATACGATCAGAAGATGCCAGTACGTCGAGTCCAAGGGCCTTCTCTACATCGGAACAGGTATTTCCGGCGGAGAAGAGGGAGCTCTGAAGGGTCCCTCGATGATGCCCGGCGGATCTGAGGCTGCATGGCCTCTGGTAAAGCCGATCTTCCAGGCTGTCTGCGCCAAGGTCGAGGACGGAAGTCCTTGCTGCGACTGGGTCGGAAACGGCGGTGCAGGCCACTTCGTAAAGATGGTCCACAACGGAATCGAGTACGGTGACATGCAGCTCATCTGCGAGGCCTATCAACTCATGAAGGACCTCCTGGGCATGTCCGCTGACGAGATGCACGAGGTCTTCGATGCATGGAACAAGACCGAGCTCGACAGCTATCTGATTCAGATCACAAGCGAGATTCTTGCCAAGAAGGACGAGGACGGACAGCCTCTGGTCGACAAGATTCTCGATACGGCAGGTCAGAAGGGTACCGGAAAGTGGACAGGAATCGCCGCTCTGGATGAGGGCGTTCCCCTTACACTGATCGGTGAGGCCGTCTTCGCACGCTGCCTGTCTGCTATGAAGGAAGAGCGTGTCGAGGCTTCAAAGGCCTACAATGTCCAGCGCGGCAAGTTCGAGGGCAACAGGAAGGAGATGATCGAGAACATCCGCAAGGCTCTCCTTGCATCCAAGATCATCAGCTACGCTCAGGGCTATGTTCTGATGAAGGCTGCTGCCAAGAACTACGGCTGGAAGCTCAACTACGGCGGAATCGCCCTGATGTGGAGAGGCGGCTGTATCATCCGCTCGACCTTCCTCGGCAAGATCAAGGAAGCCTACGACAAGGATCCCGAGCTTTCGAACCTCCTTCTGGATCCGTACTTCAAAGCCCTCATCGAGAGCCTGGTACCGGCTTGGAGACAGGTAGTTGCAAACGCAGCTCTCTGCGGAATCCCGACACCGGCATTCTCAAGCGCCCTGAGCTACTTCGACGGCTACACCACGGACAGGCTGCCGGCAAACCTGCTTCAGGGACAGAGAGACTACTTCGGCGCCCACACCTATGAGAGAGTCGATGCTCCGCGCGGACAGTTCTTCCATACCAACTGGACAGGCGAGGGCGGAAGCACTTCCGCATCCACCTACAACGCCTGATCGGCAGGAACAGTGAATGAAATGTTAGTACAGAAGCCATGCAAGGTGGTTTCCGTACTAAGAAGTTAGTACAAATCGACCTTAAGCGGCGTTTTGTACTAACTTTGCATTTAGGACTTGAAGAAGGAAAGCTAATGCTTACTGATAAACAGATCAAAGAAATGGTCATCAAGGCCCTTGAGGAGCGCAAGCCAAGGAATATCCTCATGGTGGTGCCTGATTACACCAGATGTTTCTCCAATGCCGGTCTGATTGCCAACGTCGCCTATCACTGGTGCGTGGAGAACAACGTGGGAGTCGAGATCCTCGAGGCCCTGGGAACCCATGTTCCCATGACCGAGAAGGAAATCAAGGCCATGTACGGCGATATCCCGCTTGAGAAGTTCCATGGCCATGACTGGCGCCACGATGTCGAGAAGATCGGTGAGGTTCCGGCCTCATTCGTGGAAGAGGTTACCGAGGGACTTTGGAAGAAGGCCGTTGCAGTAGAGGTCAACAGAATGGTCCTTGACCCGAAGTTCGACCTTGTCCTCTCACCGGGCCAGGTAGTTCCCCACGAGGTCATCGGAATGGCCAACCAGGCAAAGAACCTCTTTGTCGGCGCCGGCGGATCGGACATGATCAACCAGAGCCACATCATCGGTGCCGTTTACGGCATGGAGAGGATGATGGGCCGCGATTTCACCCCCGTCAGGAAAATCTTCGATTATGCCCTTGAGCATTTCCTTTCCAAGAGATGCCACCTTCTGTGGATGCTCACCGTATGTACCGCTCCCAACGATGTGATCCAGACCCATGGTCTGTTCATCGGAGAGGACAGAAAGCCCCTCGAGGATGCAGTTGCCCTGGCACAGGAGAAGAACATCGACTATGTGGATACCGGAATCAAGAAGTGCGTAGTGTACCTCAACGAGAAGGAGTTCCACAGCACATGGCTGGGCAACAAGGCCGTCTACCGCACACGCATGGCAATTGCCGACGGCGGAGAGCTTATCATCCTTGCACCGGCTGTTGACAAGTTCGGCGAGGACAAGACCAACGACGCCCTGATCCGTAAGTACGGCTACAAGGGAAGGATCCACACCCTGGAGCTTCTGAACCAGAACGAGGACCTTCAGGCCAACATGGGTGTTGCAGCCCACCTGATCCACGGCTCCAGCGACGGAAGATTCAGCATCACCTATGCGGTTCGCGATATCTCCCAGAAGGAGATCGAGGACGTCGGATTCATTCCGGCTTCCTATGAAGAGCTTGCCAAGAAGTACGATCCTGCCAAGCTTCAGTACGGCTATAATACAGTTGATGGGGAAGAGATCTTCTACATCCCCAATCCCGCCCTCGGACTCTGGATCAACAGAGAGAAATTCAATTCCTGACAGGAGAATGAAATGAAAGCATTCATGGATGAAAACTTCCTTCTCAACAACGACTGTGCGGTAAAGCTCTACCACGAGTTTGCCAAGCAGATGCCGATCTTCGACTATCACTGCCATCTCATTCCCAAGGAGATAGCTGACAACAAGCGTGAGCCCAGCATCACAAGCGCATGGCTCTACGGTGACCATTACAAGTGGCGCCAGATGAGAACCAACGGCTATGACGAGACCAAGGGAGATGATTTCCAGAGGTTCCTCAACTATGCCGATACAGTCGCCCATGCAATCGGAAACCCGCTCTATCACTGGTCACACCTGGAGCTCCAGAGATTCTTCGACATCCATACTCCGCTGAGCCCCAAGACGGCCCGCGAGATCTACGATGCAGCAAACGAGAAGCTCAAGAGCGATCCCGACCTCGATGCCTACGGAATCTTCAGAAAGTTCAATGTCTACGCAGTAGGCACAACCGATGATCCGATCGACAGTCTCGAGTACCATGCCGCCATCAAGAAGGCAGGAAAGACAGCTACCAAGGTCATTCCTTCATTCAGACCCGACAAGGCAATGAACATTGATGCAGAGGGCTTCAATGCCTACATCGACAAGCTCAGTGCAGCTTCCGGCGTAAGGATCACAAGCGCCGCCGATGTCATGACAGCTCTTGCCAAGAGACTTGACTGGTTCGTGGCAAACGGATGCGTAGCAACCGACCATGCCATCATCGTTCCGCCTTATGCACCTGCAAGCGATGCCAAGGTCAACGAGGTCTTCCTCAAGGCCAGAAGCGGCAAGGCAGTAACTGCAGAAGAGGCTGAGATCTACAGGACATTCATCCTGATGAGCCTGGCAGAGGAGTACTCCAAGCGCAATATCGCAATGCAGCTTCACATGCAGGCCCAGAGAAACAACAGCACCCGCGGTTTCAAGGCCCTCGGACCCGATACCGGCTACGATGCCGTAACCGACGTCGACTGCGCCTACAACCTCTCAAGGTTCCTTGATACCCTCGACCAGCGCGATGCACTGCCCAAGACCATCATCTATTCGCTGAACCCGAAGGATTACTATGCAATCGGAACCCTGATGGGATGCTTCCAGCGCGATGTCCCGGGCAAGATCCAGATGGGAAGCGCCTGGTGGTTCTGCGACCACATCGACGGCATGACAGAGCAGATGAAGGTCCTTGGCAATCTCGGACTGCTCTCACGCTTCATCGGAATGCTCACCGACAGCAGATCCTTCCTCTCTTATCCCAGACACGAGTACTTCAGGAGAATCCTGTGCAACATGCTCGGAACCTGGATGGAGAACGGCGAGATTCCGGCAGACTTCGACCTTGTCGGAGGCATGGTCCAGGACATCTCGTTCAACAATGCCAAGAGATACTTCGAAGGTGCCTGATCCAAGGCCCTGAAGGCAGAGACAAAGCCCCGTCGGAACGTTCCGATGGGGCTATCTTTTTATGAATTATTCTGTCTTTATTATTATGTTTCGTGGTATAAATTATTCATGGCCATATTGAAAACAATTCTTAATGTGCTGTCTGTAATTCTGACCGGTGTACATTTCATCAACGAGTTCAACACAGTCGGCTTTGTCCTGTCAATCATGTTCATCATCGGACTTGCAGGAATCTTCAGGAAATCGGGCGTGAGTCCGTACTGGGCGCTGGTTCCGTGCTACAGGATGTTCGTCCTTGCAAAGTGTGCGGACAGGGAGGCCGAAGGCAAGGCCCTGTTCTTCGCCGAGCTCTTCTATGAGCTGGATACGCTTTCGGGAGTCTTCCTGAATTACGATTACATCGACCAGACAACCCAGATACTGCTGAGTATCATTTCCCTGTCGGTATTCGTCATTCTCAGAATCTACAACCTCAGGGTCTTCCAGGGCCTGGATGAGGTCTACGGCAGAAAGAAAAGACACATCTGGATCTGGCTCTTCTTCAGAGGATTCGCAGCTATGGCGACCGGCTATTCAAAGAAATGGCAGCCGTCGATGAAGGTCGAGGATCTCAGGGAGAAATCCCTTGCAGCCATTTCCGGAGGCACCGTCGATCCTACCGATACAGGACTTTCTGTTAATCTGGAAGAAAGGACCGTCAGCGATTTCATGCACAAGAAATGCCTTCTGCGTGATATCCATCTGAATATCAAACCCGGACACATGGTCCTCCTTCTGGGCGGATCCGGTTCCGGAAAGACCACGTTCCTGAATGCCGTCAACGGATATGAGAAGGCCAAGGCCAAGGTCCTTCTCAACGGAACGGATGTCTACGACAACTACAAGAAGATCAAATACGACATCGGATTCGTACCCCAGCAGAACCTCATAAGGGGAAAGGATACGGTCGAAAATACCATTAACGATGCCTCCAAGATGCGTCTGCCGCTGTCCGTCCGGAAAGAGGACATGATAGCCCGCGAGAACGAGGTCATGGAGATTTTCGGCCTGGCACAGAGCCGCAAGAGCATGGTCGAGAAGCTTTCCGGAGGTATGCTCAGACGTCTCTCGATTGCCATCGAGTTCGTTTCGAATCCATCGCTGTTCATCTTGGATGAGCCCGATTCCGGTCTTGACGGAGTCATGGCCCGTGAACTCATGGTCCAGCTGAGAAAAATAGCTGACCAGGGAAAGATAGTTATAGTGATTACCCATACGCCTGACAGAGTCATAGATCTGTTCGATGATGTCATCGTCCTTGCAAGAGACAAGGACCGCGTAGGCAGGCTTGCATTCTTCGGACCCATCCCTGAGGCAAGGACCTTCTTCGACCGTCAGGAGATGGAGAAGATAGTCATGGTCGTCAACGGCAAGAACGTCGGAGGTGAGGGCAGAGCAGACGAGTTCATCGAAAAATACGCCAAGTGCGGTAATGCGGAGGTGGCAAATGGCTGAAAACATGACTCAGGGCTACAACATTTCAGACAGACACAGAAGAAGAATCGACCAGGTGGCCATCTGCTTCGGAAAACTGATCCGCATGTTCCTCTATCAGAATGACTGGAAGGTCATTCCCATGGCAATGCTGATTGCCGCAGTGGTTTCGCTTGTCGTCAAGAACGATTTCTTCGTGAACATGGAAGGAACGCTCAAGGGCGCCCTGGCGCTCTCCTGCATAGGAATCTGGAACGGATGTTTCAACTCCATCCAGGTCATCTGCCGTGAGAGGGATATCGTCAAGAGAGAGCACCGCGCGGGTATGCACATATCGTCCTATATCTTCTCGCACATGCTCTATCAGCTGATCCTCTGCATCCTGCAGACCGTCGCCACCATGGCGATTCTGGTCGTGATCGGAATCAAGTTCCCGCTTTTCGGAACTGTTTCAACCTATCTTGTTGTGGATATGGGAGTTACGGTTCTTCTGATCACCTTTGCTGCGGACATGATGGCGCTGTTCATCTCAGCCATTGTCAGGAACACCACGACGGCCATGACCGTCATGCCGTTTTTGCTCATTGTTCAGCTGATCTTCTCCGGCGGAATCTTCACGCTTCCGTCCTGGAGTGACGGCATTGCCAAGCTGACCGTTTCCCACTACGGACTCAGGTGCATCGCCGCCCAGGCCGATTTCAACGAGCTTCCGTCCGTTACGGCATGGAATACCCTTCAGAAGATGAAGGATGCCGATATCCCCGTGACGCTGACCAAGGGGCAGATTGCAAAGACGTTCCAGGATGAGGACCTGACTGCCATCAGGGAACTGAGAGGTCTGAATGTCAACATCAAGAGTCTGGACACAAGCGTCAATGTGGGAGATTTCGCCGATATGGTGATAGGGACCTTCAATCTCAGGGAGAATCAGGACCAGATAACCTTCAGTTTCACCATCAAGGATATGATTAACCTCGTGGGAGAGGAGGCGGTGGGCAAATACGTGAAGGAAAAGACCTCCGCCACGCTGCGAAAACCCTACTACGAGAAGACCCCGGAGAACGTCTACAGCTATTGGGGCGCCCTGGTCGTGTTCTCCCTGGTTTGTGCGCTTCTTGCTACGGTAAGCCTTGAATTCATTGACAAGGACAAGCGCTGACATACTAGGCTAGAATTGAAAGATACTGTACAATCTATATAGTTAACAGAACGTTTTTTACTGATTTTAAAAAGGAGAACAGTAATGAAGAAGTATTTCGATCTTACAGGTCAGGTGGCTGTTGTAACCGGTTGTTCAACAGGTCTCGGAGTTCAGATGGCCAAGGCCCTTGCAAACCAGGGCTGCAACATCGTTGCCATGGCAAGAAGACAGAACCTCATTGACGAGGTCGCCAAGGAAATCTCGGAGACCTACGGTGTCAAGGCCATCGGAATCAGATGCGACATCACCGATACCGAAAGCGTTGAGGCTGCAGTCGATGCTGCTCTCAAGGAGTTCGGCCGTATCGATATCCTCATCAACAACGCCGGAACCGGTGGAGTTACTCCCGCCGAGGATATGCCGGATGCAACATTCCAGAACGAAGTCAACATCGACCTGTTCGGAACCTTCAAAGTTGCCAGAGCTGTTGCTAAGAAGGCAATGCTTCCCGCAAAGTACGGAAGAATCATCAACATCGCTTCCATGTACGGTCTTGTCGGAAACAAGATTGCTCCGACTGTCTGCTACCATGCAGCCAAGGGCGGTGTCGTCAACATGACAAGAGCTCTTGCCGCAGAGTGGGGCGAGCGCGGAATCACAGTCAACTCCATCTGCCCGGGTTATTTCTATACTCCGCTGACGGAAGAGACACTCAACAGCGAGTTCTTCCAGAACTATGCAAAGACAATGATTCCTCTTTCACGCTATGGAAAAGAGGGTGAGCTTGACAGCTGTGCAATCTTCCTTGCATCTCCGTTCTCAAGCTATGTCA
Organism: Spirochaetota bacterium; assembly: GCA_918298275.1. Lineage (GTDB taxonomy): Bacteria > Spirochaetota > Spirochaetia > Sphaerochaetales > Sphaerochaetaceae > UBA9732. The sequence continues at coordinate 14,953 of CAKJZO010000063.1, forward strand.
ATGGCCAGAACATCGCCGTCGACGGCGGTTACACCTGCATGTAATCGATTATCAGAGAATATAGAAAGAGGTCCGGTGGAATCCATCGGACCTCTTTTCTTTTACCCGGAGCAATCAGTTCTGCTTCTGTGCCTTGAGCTTCTCGAGCTCTTCCTTCTCAAGGACGGTATAGGCGATCTTTCCTACCAGGGTCTTGGGAAGCTGCTCGCGGAACTCGATATCGTAGGGCATTGCATATTTGGCGATTCTCTCGCGGCAATGGGACAATATCTTGGTCTTTATTTCCTCACTCGGCTGGATATCCGGTCTCAACTGGACGAATGCCTTGACCTTCTGGATCTTGTAGGAATCGGGCACTCCGATGACACAGCTCATCTGAACCTCATCGAGGGCATCGATTATGTTCTCGATCTGTGAAGGATAGACGTTGTAGCCGCTGGTGATGATCATGCGCTTGATGCGCTGCTTGAAGTAGATGAAGCCTTCTTCGTCCATGTATCCCAGGTCTCCGGTGTGAAGCCAGATGTTTCCGTCGGCATGGCGTCTGAGGGTGTTTCTGTTCTCTTCCTCGTGGTTGATGTATCCGAGCATGACCGAAGGTCCTCTGAGACAGATTTCACCGTCGGTGCCGAACGGGACTTCCTGCTCACTTCCGGGCTGGCAGATGCAGTAGTAGGTGTCGGGGTAGGGAATACCGATCGAGCCTTCCTTCTCCTTGTTATAGGGAGTAAGGCAGCTTGCGGTAACGCATTCGGTTGTTCCGTAACCTTCGCGGACTCTGACGGTTGCACCGTGGTCTGCAAGGAACTTGTCGATCTTCTTCTTGAGTTCGACCGTGAGGCTGTCTCCGCCGGAGAAGACTCCCATGAGGCAGGAAAGGTCGACGTTGTCCATGTCCTTGTTGCGGGTGATTCCCTCATAGAGAGTGGGAACACCGGCAATGTAGTTGGGCTGGGCGGTTCTGAGCATGTTGGAATAACCCTTGACGCTGACCTGCGGAACCAGGACGCTGCGGCCGCCCCAGTACATCATGGTATGTACGCATACACCGAGACCGAAACCATGGAACATGGGCATTGCTGCAAGCATTGTCTTTCCCTGTATGGGTTTGTTGCACATCGTTCCTGTCTGCAGGGCCAGTGCGTTGAGGTTCAGGTTGGTGAGTCTGATTCCCTTTGTAACTCCGGTCGTTCCGCCGGAGAAGAGAACGACTGCCTGATCCGAGCCGTACTTCTTGACCGACGGATCTATGTCACAGTTCTTTGCTCCCTCGATGAAGGTCTTCCAGCTGATGACAGTTCCATCTTCCCGGAAGGACTCGAACTTGCGCTCCTTGAGAAGCCTGTAGGCTACCTTCTTGATTGGGGAAAGGGCATCTGAGACCCTGGCTATGACCATGTGGTCCAGATCGACGAGCTCGCGGACCTTCTTGAGCTTGTAGTAGAACTGGTCCATTGAAACGATGGTGCGGCTCTGGGCTTCCTTGAGGTAGAAGGCTATCTCGTGGACTGCCGAGAGGGGATGGACCATGCTGGCGATTGCTCCGATGGCATTGACCGCGTAGAGGCAGATGACTGTCTGGGGAATGTTGGGGAGGCAGATCGTTACGGTATCGCCCTCCTTGATTCCCAATGCCCTGAGAGCCTTTTCGGCCTGCTGAATCTGCGGGACCAGCTGGGAGAATGTGGTGTCCTTGCCCTGGAATGTAAGAGCGACCTGGTCGGGATACTTGCGTGCGCTCTCAAAGAGGGCATCGCTCATGGAAAAATCGGGGTAGTCCAGATGGAAAGGCACTTCCCCATAGCTGTTGAGCCAAGGTGCGACCTTGAGCTCTTCCTGTGAATAATTCATTTTACTGTCTCCAGTTGTATATCAGAGTCCCAGTTCGTCTTCGACTGTCCTGATATCAATGGCTTCGTTTGCAGGTCTGTCGAGGAGTTCCGGGCGCATCATGTATGCCTTGAAGATCTTGATGGTGTTTGCAAAGTAAACTCCGTCACCGATTCTCTCGTCGATAGTGAAGGAAACCGGCAGGAAGGTCTTCATCTCAAAGGTTCCGTCCTCATGGAAAATAGGCTTGAGGCTCTTCTGTCCGATGATTGCGAAGAACGAGTTGGAACCGAAGTTTGAGAGGTGATGATACTGTGCATCCATCTTGATGGAACCGAGGTTCGAGACAAAGCAGGTGTGTGCATAGGGGCTTGCCTCAGCCATTTCCTTGGGAAGATTTCCCTTGCGGTCCCAGCGCAGGATCATGGAGAAGACCAGCCTGCGGAGGAAGCCCGGAAGATTCACTATGGTCTGCATGATCTTGGTGGTATCGTCATGGCTGTCTTCGGACTTGCGGATATTGTAGACCTGTTTGCAGATGGACTCGTGCATCTGCTCGACGGGGCTTGTGTCGCTGTCCTTGTTGTATTTCATGATGATCATGCCTTCTTCGGCACCGTCTTTCTTCTGCTTCTTTGCAATGGCGGTGATGGAGATGACCTTGCGTTCGTAGTATTTGGTGTTTCTGATGAAGTAGTTCATCCTCGGGCGTTCGGCGATTGTCCTGCCGAGGGCTGCACAGAAGACGTGGAAGAATGTGTATCTGAATTCCGGATTCTCATCATTCCTTCGCTTGATGTAGGCTTCCAGATTCTCCATGTCGATGTCGAAGCGGCAGACCGCTTCGTTCTCAGTTCTTGTGCCCAGCAGATTGGTCATGAATTCCTGGATGGGCTCCACGTTCTCTACAAGGTATGCATCATATTTCTCGCCTTTACGTTTCTTCGCCATACAATCTCCGAAAATATAAAGATGTTTTGTTATACCATGTTGTTTTAATAAACGTCAATTGCGTGATAGTATATATTAACTATACGTTATAAAAGAGGGGTATTGTATGCGGTTCATATCCTGGAATGTCAACGGACTGAGATCGGTGCTGGGCAAAGGTTTTCTCGATTATTTCCATGCACAGAATGCAGATGTGTTCTGCCTTCAGGAAATAAAGCTCTCCGAAGGTCAGCTGGATCTTCCTCTTGAAGGCTACCACTGCTACTACAACTATGCAGAGCGCAAGGGATACTCGGGTACCGCCGTCTTCTCAAAGGCAGAGCCGCTTTCGGTGAAGTTCGGCAAGGACAACGAGGGCCGTATCTGCGCCCTTGAATTCGATGATTTCTATGTTGTGGACGTCTACACTCCCAATTCCCAGGACGAGCTTGCAAGGCTCCCGTTCCGTCTGGAGTGGGACGAATACTTCAGGTCCTTCGTTAAGGAGCTTGACGAAAAGAAGACTGTTCTCATCTGCGGGGATCTCAACGTTGCCCATAAGGAAATCGACATAAAGAATCCCAAGGCAAACCTCAGGAACGCCGGTTTCACCATAGAGGAACGCGAAAGCTTCTCAAAGCTTCTGGACTGCGGTTTCACCGATACATTCAGGATGTTCTATCCGGATCTGAAGGATGCCTACAGCTGGTGGTCCTACCGCTTCAAGGCCCGCGAGCGCAATGCAGGATGGAGAATCGACTACTGGCTTGTGTCCAAGCGTTCCGAGAGCAGGGTCAAGGCTGCAGGCATAGATGCCGCGATCACCGGAAGCGACCACGCCCCGGTTTATGTGGATTTCGTGTGATGTGAAAAAGAGGGTGTTGTCTTTCTTCCGAGATAATTGTAGATTTCATATATGATAGGTTTTCTGATAAAGAAAGGATTCTTCGATCTGTGGGATAACCTGCTTTTCGTTGTCCTGATGAATATCGGCTTTGTAGCCCCCGTGGCTCTTGTCTATGCTTCTGCAGTCGCAGTCGACTATTCGATGCTGCTTTCAATAATCATCATGGTCATCGCCGTGCTGATCTTCAGCTTGTATTCGCTCGGTGTAAGTGCAGTCACATTCGGATACAGCCGCTACAAGAAGGGCGGGTTCGCTGCCTTCAAGGAAGCTTTCAGATTCCACATCGGACATGCATTTCTGCATTTCGCCATCTGCATTGCCTTCGGATTCACGATCATGTTCGGAATCCCGTTCTACTTCTCCATGGGAAATTACTTCGGGCTCATCATGGGAATGATCCTGTTCTGGATCATCGTGGCCATAGCCCTGGCACTTCAGTATTTCTTCCCGCTTTGCTTCCACATGGAAGCTGACAGCCCGCTCAAGACCCTGAAGAAGTGCTTCCTGGTTGTTTCAGATAATTTCGGAGCAACGATGTTCCTGCTTCTGAGGACTATCTTCGATCTGGTTCTGACAATCCTGACTGCATCGCTTATACCCGGTCTTGCCGGTATCAGCCTTTCGAGGATGGATACGGTGAGGCTTCTGATGAAGAAGTACGACTTCCTGGAGGCAAATCCGGAAGCCACCAGAAAAGATGTGAACTGGGAGGACCTGCTCTACGAGGAAAGGCAGCTTGTGGGTCCACGAAGTCTCAAGAGCATGATATTCCCCTGGAAATACTGAGAGGAGGGCAATTATGGGCTTTGAAATCGAGCTTAAGGCACATGTGAGAGAAGATCAGGTAGATTCCGTTCTTTCTGCGATTTCGGCCCTGCCTTCGGCAAAGAGCCTCGGGCCGATCAGCAAGTTCGACATGTACTGGTCGCAGACCGATGAGGGTGAGCCGATATTCCGTGTCAGGCGCGAGATGACTGCCGATGGTCCGGACATCCTCTTTACCGCAAAGCCCAACAAGGTCAAGACCGATAAGGGAACCGAGGAGAACCAGGAGCTTGAGTTCACCGCTCCAGACAACCAGTGGGACAACATCCTCAATTTCTGCAGCGGCATAGGACTTCAGGTCTGCCGGCTCAAATGGAAGAAGGGAAAGCATTTCCATGTCATGTACAACGGTTTCGATGTCCATGCTGAAGTGCTCGATGTAAAATATCTAGGATGGTTTCTTGAAATGGAGATCTGCCCGGAATCCGCAGAGGGTTTCGATATCGAAGGTGCAGACAGGGCCCTGCGCTCACTTCTTTCTGAAGTCGGCATCTCCGAAGATGCAGTCGAGAGCAGGGGATACAGCCGCATGCTCAAGGCCATCGGCCATAACAAGGGTTAATTGAAAAGTATTACAGCTTTTGCGTCTTTCTCGATGATCTGCACGTCTACCCCGTAGACTTCTCTGATGTTGCTTTCCGTCAGCACATCTCTTGTTTTCCCATACGCGAACACCTTGCCGTCCTTCATCAGGATGCAGCAGTTGCAGCTGCGCATTATGGCATTGAGGTCATGCAGGACGCAGATGACGGTCTTTCCCTGTGCCGAAAGCCTGCTCAGAAGGTCCAGAAGCATTATCTGGTGCCTGGGATCCAGGTTGTTCACAGGCTCGTCCAGTGCAAGAATTCCGGCATTCTGGCAGATGGTTCTGGCAAGCATTGCAAGCTGGAACTCGCCGCCCGAGATGCGGGTTATGTACTTGTCCGCAAGATGCTCTATTCCGGTGAGCTTAAGTGCCTCATCTACCGCGTCGCTGTTTGCCATGCTGTCTCCGTAGGCAAAGCGTCCGAGCTCCACAAGTTCGCGCACAGTGAATTCATCGCTCTTGGGTGCATACTGACCCTGGAAACTGATGAGTTTTGCCAATTCCTTCTGCTTTAAGGAATTGACATCATTGTCAAAGAGCAGGGCGGTACCGTCTGGGCAACGGAGCTTCTTGATCAGATATTTGAGCAGCGTGCTTTTGCCTGCTCCGTTCGGGCCGGCTATGGCCGTCAATCCGCCTTTGGAGAGTTTGAGGCTCAGCTGCCTTATGATTGTGTTGTCCTCATAGCCGCCGGTCAGGTTTCTGATTGAGATTGCGTTTTCAGACATGGCGCTTCCTCCTGAGAAGGGTGAGGAACACCGGGGCTCCCAGAACTGAAGTGATGATTCCTATCGGCAGTTCCGATGGAGCGACGATGAAGCGGCAGACTATATCCGAGAACAGAAGGATCACGGAGCCCATCAGCATGGACAGCGGCAGGAGCCTGCGGTGCTTGGGCCCTACGATGATGCGTACGAAGTGCGGGCTCATCAGACCCACGAATCCTATGATTCCGCAGAAACATACCACCGTTGCCGTCAATATAGAGGCAACTGCCAGCAGGATTATTCTTGTGGCCTTTATGTTCACTCCGCTGGAGATTGCGGTACTGTCATCCATCAGAAGCAGATCCATCGCACTGCAGTTCTTTCCGACTATGACGGTGGCGACAGCTAGGACCGAGAGCATGATCAGAACCCGAACCCAGCTGGAGTTTCCGAGGCTTCCGAGGGTCCAGAACAAGATGTTGTCAGCCTGACGGTTGGAAAGATAGATGGTGAGAGTGGTCATTGCGCTGAGAAAGAAGTTCAGGGCAATGCCCGACAGAAGAAGCGACGCAGTGTTCTTCCTGCTTATGGCAAAGAGCAGCACCGTCGTCAGCATGGCTCCGGCAAAGGCCACCACAGGCAAAGAAACATCGGCAAAACTGATTCCCAGCACGAAGCCCAGACCTACGAAGAACGATGCCCCGGAGGACACTCCAAGGACGTAGGAATCTGCCATCGGATTTCTGAAGACACTCTGGAAAACCACTCCGCAGAGGGCCAGGGCGGCCCCCGTGAGAATGGCGCTGATGATTCTGGGAATCCTCAGATTCCTGATGATATACGCTGTGTTCTTGCCGATGCTCTGAGGAGAAAAGATAGCCCGAACTATATCAGAAGCTGTGATTCTTACGGAACCGAGGCAGATTCCGGCTATCATCATGATAATCAGTAGGATGATGAGAATTAAAGCTAGAAGTTCGGGCTTACGCTTCATGATTCAGAAAAGTTCAGGATAGAGAATCCTTGCGATTGCCTCGACGGTATCGGCTGTCCTTACGCCCTGGCGCTCGGCTGCATCGCCGTTGATGGTGTAGACCTTGCCGGTCTTGGAGGCGGTAAGCTCGCTGTACGGGGCAAGGGAGGAGAAGTCTGCAATTGCTGCAGCTTCATCGGTGTAGGCATAGGCGCCGAGGAGGATTGTATCGGGATCCTGTGAAATCAGAAGCTCCTTGCTGATTGACCAGTATGAACCGTCCTTGGCTGCGTTGATTCCGCCTGCGGCTTCGATAACGTCGTTGAGGTAGGTCTCGCCGGTTGCAGCGTAGTCGCCCCAGTCTCCGTAGCTGATGATGTACATGGTGCTCTTTCTCTGGTCTGCAGGGATGGCTGCGACCTTGGCCTTGACTGCTTCGATGCGGTCCTTCATGCCCTTTACAAGAGCCTGGCCCTCAGCTGCCTTTCCGATGGTGTCTGCAACTTCCTGAACCAGCTTGTATGTTCCGTCCAGGCTCTCTTCCTCATAGAACTGATAGGCCTGGATTCCTGCTTTGTTCAGGCTTTCGATGAATGAGGGATCTACGATCGAGGATGCGATTGCGATGTCTGCATTCAGCGAGAGGATTGCCTCAAGATTCGGCTCCCAGAGTGTTCCGATGCTTGTCACTGCAAGTGCTTCTTCGGGATAGTTGCAGTAGTCGGTTCTTCCGACCAGGCTGTCTCCGGCACCGAGGGCATAGATGATTTCGGTGACATTGGGTCCGAGGGAGACGATTCTCAGGTCATCGGATGAATCCGAGACCTCCGTGACTGCCTGTGCACACAGAGGGACAAGGCATGCCAATACAAGGATGAAAGCAAGGGTTTTTTTCATATTACCCCTCCATAAAGAGAAATGTAGGGGTTTTTTAGACTGCACCCCAAGTCTGTACATCGCAGACTAGGCCATAAGGCCCAAACAGGTTCGGTACGCGCAAGCGCGCCCCCCGAGAGGTATCCTGGCTCGAAGGACTTCCGTTGCGCCTTCCCAGGTTTCCCCAGTGACATATTGCAACGGCACACCTTCCTACAGTGGCGGGACCGCACCGGCTTCTGACCGGTTTCCCTGATTCGGGATATTGAAATAGTATTTTTGCCCTGCCTTGATGTCAAGGCACTATTGAAGTATCATTTACATATGGATAAAGTCGACATTTTCACTGACGGAGGATGCTCCGGAAATCCCGGTCCGGGCGGCTGGGCATATGTGGCCCTTGCCGATGGCAAGATGATCTCCTACTCAAGCGGAGGGGAGGCTCAGACAACCAACAACAAGATGGAACTCACTGCAGTCATCCACGCCATTGAGGATGTCTCTCTGCTTGGCGCGCAGAAACTGAGCATCTCCACCGACAGCCAGTACGTGAAGAACGGAATCACTACCTGGATCAACAACTGGAAGAGAAACGGCTGGCGCACTTCATCCAAGGATCCGGTCAAGAACCGCGAGCTCTGGGAAGAGCTGGACAAGCTCAATGCCGAGCACGACATTCAGTGGAACTGGGTCAAGGGCCATGCAGGCATAAAATATAACGAGATGTGCGATTCCCTGGTCCGTCAGGAAATGGACAAGTACCTGAAATGAGCGAAACCGAAGAAAAGAAGACAGGTCTTTGGACTCTTTTTCTGACCTTCGCCAAGGTCGGCGTGATGACCTTCGGAGGCGGCTATGCCATGCTTCCGATCCTTGAGCGTGAGGTGGTGACCAACCGCAAGTGGACTACCAGCGAGCAGATGCTGGATTACTATGCCATAGGTCAGTGCACTCCCGGCGTTATAGCCGTCAACGTTGCAACCTTCATCGGCTACAAGGAAAGGGGAGTAATCGGTTCAGTTGTCGCAACCCTGGGAGTCATTTTCCCGTCGCTTCTGATTATCCTGTCCCTGGCTTCGGTGCTTCAGCTGTTCCAGGACAATGTCTACGTGCAGAAGGCCTTCAACGGAATCAGAATCGCTGTCTGTGCACTGATAGCTTCAACGATAATCAAGCTTGCCAAAAAAACCATCAAGAGCGTTGTTGCGGCCATTATTACCATAACTGCACTTTGCCTTGAACTCTTCTTGAAACTATCGCCGGTAATCATAGTCCTGAGCACCGTGGCCTTCAGCCTCATCATGTATTTCGCTTCCCGGAAGAAGGAAGAAAAGGAGGTGAATCAGTGATCTACCTCCGTCTTTTCTGGGAATTCTTCAAGACCGGACTCTTTGCCTCCGGCGGCGGAATGGCCACCGTTCCGTTTCTGTTCGAGATAAGCGCGAAGACAGGTTGGTTCACGACTTCTGAGCTTGCCAACATGATTGCCATCTCCGAGTCCACGCCCGGACCCATAGGAGTCAACATGGCAACCTATGTCGGTTTCGAGACTGCCGGAATCCTCGGCGGCGTGATAGCAACTCTTGGACTGGTGACTCCATGTGTAATCGTCATCCTGATTGTTGCAAAGATCCTGAGCAAGTTCAGAAACAATCCTATTGTCGAAACAATCTTCAAGTACCTGAGGCCTGCAGTGATCGGCCTGATCCTCTATGCCCTC
>CAKJZO010000064.1 GCA_918298275.1 Spirochaetota bacterium
CGCAGCAGGACAGAACATCGACGTGATCAAGAACAACATCTCCTTCGCAACATCGGTCGGCGGCAAGTGCCTCGGAGCTTTCCCCGGATCCGCATATGTGATTGCAAAGAGAGACGAGCTCGAGCAGCTTACGGGCGCACAGTGCAAGAACGTCTACCTGAACCTCTACAAGCACTATGTTTCGGCACGTGACACCCACCAGACACCGAACACCCCGAACGTCAACCTCTTCTGGGCTCTCCAGCAGGCTCTGGCAAACATCGAGGACGAGGGCGGACTGCAGAAGCGCATCGAGAGATATCAGGAATGTGCAGCCATCATCAGAAAGGGACTCAAGGATATGGGTCTCAGGCTCCTGCTTGACGAGAAGAAGGACAACATGTCCAACACCGTCACCTCGGTATTCCTCCCCGTAGATGCAAAGGTCTTCCTCAAGGAAATGGAAGAGCGCGGATACACCTTCTACATCGGAAAGGCCGACTACGCAAAGCAGAACATGATCCAGGTAGCCAACATGGGCGAGATCTATCCCCGCGACTGCCGCAACATGCTCAGAGTCTTCAAGGAGTGCCTTGAAACCGTCAAGAACAGCTGACACGAATCTTAAAGCAAACACAGGGCCGGTTCGAAAGAGCCGGCCCTTTTCTCATTTGCCTGATCGGTCTTTTGCTGGTAGAATAAGGATATGAGTACGAAAAGAAGCAAGATCAGGGCATTTGAGACATTCGGAAAAGCATTGAACCTTCTCGAGGCGCAGGACAGCGTCCTCTACAGCTGGCCGCGCAACAGGGTGGCACTGAGCCACGCGCTTGCCACGCACCTCTATGAACTTCTGAAGGATTCCGACCGCAAACTGTCAGTGGACCTCTGCCCCGTACTCAGCAGGTCCCCAAAGGCCCTCAACCCCGACATCCTTGTGCACAACAGGGAAACCGGAAGCCAGATGCTCTCGATAGTCTGCCGCAACGACTACCTCACCGAAGGCGAGCAGGACGAGCTCATCCGCTTCAGGCGCGAAAGCAAATGCGACCTCGTGCTTGCCCTCTCCTTCATGGTCCAGAAAAACTACATGCTCATCTACGTGGCCAACGAGGACAAAATCGAATACTACCACTTCGAGCGCAACTCCCGCACCCTCGAGCCCGTACGCAGCCGCAGCCTCGGAGACCAGCCCGATACCGTTGAGCAGCTCACGCTCGACAAGATCCTCAAGAGGCGCTGAGCATGGGAATCAAATACCAGCTCGAGACAATTCCCGTATGGGACGGAATCCAAAGCCAGAGCGAATGCTTCATCTGCGACCTAATGCATGAGGCCCAGGCCGATAACCTCAAGTTCTTCCTCGGCTCCTCGGTGATGAACCCCGAAACCAGAGTCAGAGTCAACTCCACGGGCTTCTGCCCCGAACACACTGCAATGCTGGTGGAATCGGGCCATCCCAATTCCATGGCCGTTCTGTGGGAAACACACCTTGAGAGAACCCGCGAGCGCCTTGAAAAGACCTTCAAGGAGATGGAAAGCGGAAGAAATCTCAAGAAGACCCTTCTCAACCTCGATTCAGCCCTCGAGGAACGCGAACAGGGCTGTCTGATATGCCAGAGGATGAAGGACCGCCTTGACCGCTACTGCTTCACCATTCCCTATCTCTGGGGCCAGGACCTCGAGTTCCGCAAAGCCTTCGAGAAGAGCAAGGGCTTCTGCCTGCATCACATGGAACACATCCTGCGCATGTCCCTGGAGGCTCTGGATGCCAAGAAACAGAAAGAGTTCGCAGCCAGCCTCGCAGACCTGCAGCAGCGCAACCTGGAGCGCATTGCAGGAGACCTTGTCTACATGATCGAGCACTACAAGAGCGAGAACCGCGACAAGCCCTGGAACGGCTGCGAGGACGCACAGGTGCGGGCCGTTTACAAAGAAATCGGCAAAGGCCGAACAATTCGCAAATAAAAAAGGTGCGGCCGAAACCGCACCCGAAATCAATCAGAATTCAGATCATCTTCTTACAAGCTTTTCAGCCTTGGCTACCATGTCCTCAGCCAGCAGGTTGAATGCCTTCATCAGATAATCAAGCTTTCCTACCTCACCGAACTTCTCGCCGATGCAGACGAAGTCCATCTTCGCAGGATATGTGGTGGCAAGGTGGGCTGCAACTGCCTCTCCGAGGCCGCCTGCGTAGCGGGCGTTCTCGCAGACAAGCACGTGACCGGTCTCTCTGGAAACCTTGTCCAGAAGCTCGGTATCAAGCGGCTTGATGGTGTGCATGTCGACCAGAGTGGCCTTGATGCCCTTCTGTGCCAGAATCTCGACGGCCTTGACGGCTTCGTCGACGATGACCTGGTCGCAGGCAACGATGGCAAGATCTCCGCCCTCGGCAAGCACGTTGCCTTTGCCAAGCTTCACCTCACCTGGCTTGTAGCGCAGGGAACCGCCCTTTCTGCGAAGTCTGGTGTAAGTGCACTTTCCGGTCTCGTAGGCCTGGATGGTCAGGTCATAGATGCTCTGGTTGTCCGAAGGATCCAGGACAATCAGCTCGGGAATCAGTCTCATCAGACCCACGTCCTCAAGAGGCATGTGAGTTCCGCCGTTGATCTGGGCGGTGACACCGGCATCGGTTCCGATGAGGTGCACTCTCTGGCCGGCATAGTTTGCCGACAGGAAGAACTGGTCATATGCGCGCCTTGAGGCAAAGCATCCGAAGGAATGTGCGTACGGCACGAATCCCATCGAGGAAAGGCCTGCTGCCACGCCAACCATGTTGGCCTCGGCGATACCGCAGTTGAAGAAACGGCCGGGGAACTCCTTTGCAAAAGGACCGCTGTTGATGCAGCTTGAAAGGTCGGAATCAAGGAACACGACCTCGGAATGAGCCTTTGCAAGGTCGATGATTGCAGCCATCAGGGCATCTCTCATGTCTTTGATATCGGAAACATCTCTCATTTTGCACCTCCAGTGAGGACGCTGATGGCGTACTCTTCGTTCTCATGGCTGATGGCCATGCTGTGGTTGGCCTTTATGCCTTCGCCGGGTGCATAGCCCTTGCTCTTGATGGTGTCAAGGATGATCATGCTGGGGCGGCACTTCACGGCCTTTGCCTTCTCGATGGCATCGGCAATCTGGTTGAAATCGTGACCGTTGATGCGCTGTACATGCCAGTTGAAGCCGAGCCAACGGGTATCGATGTTGTCCATGTTGATGATGTCGGATGTGTAGCCGTCAAGCTGCTGGCGGTTGAAATCGGTGAAGGCAATCAGGTTGCCCAGCTTCTGGCTGGATGCGAACTCTGCGGCCTCCCAGATCTGGCCTTCCTGGCTCTCGCCGTCTCCGATGATCGTGAATGTCCAGCTGTCTTCGCCCTTGAGCTTCTGTCCCAGTGCGATTCCGACTGCTGCGGAGAATCCCTGTCCGAGCGAACCGGTGGTGAAGTCGACACCGGGGGTCTTTCTCATGTCACAGTGGCTGGGAAGATTTGTTCCGCCCTGGTTGAGCGTCATGAGCCAGTCCTTGGGGAAATAGCCCTTCTCTGCCAGTGTGGCATAGACGGACGGACCTGCGTGGCCCTTGGAGCACACGAATCTGTCTCGTCCTTCCATCTTGGGATTCGATGGGTCGATGTTCATCTCATGGTAGTAGAGATATGTGAGGACCTCGACGATCGACATGGCTCCGCCGATATGTCCGTTGCCGAGATGTGCTATCTCGCGGATGGTGGATACCCTGATGTCAGTCGCCTTTGCCTCTAAAGACTCAATGGTCTGTTTATCAAGCATTGCTGTCCCTCTCAAATAAAGATATCGTCTTATAATATCACTCTAAATAATATGTGGCAATTGAAACCGCTCTCATAAAATCCGATACCATTGTATCGGCCCTGTCATTTCACTATAATTCCCCTTGTGGCCGATGCAGGCCGCAGACAAGGAGAACAGATACATGAGACAGAGCAGACTGTTTTCAAGAACCCTCCGCGAAGCACCCAACGGTGCAGACTGCAAGGGTTACGAATACCTGCTGAGGGCAGGCTACATCGACCAGCTGGCAGCCGGTATTTTCTCGCTGCTTCCGCTCGGATTCAGATCCATCCAGAAGATTTCGACCATCGTACGCGAGGAAATGAACGCCCTCGGCGCACAGGAAATCCTGATGCCGGTCGTAAACCCCGGCGACATCTGGAAGGAGACCGGAAGATTCTACAGCATCGACAGGGAGATGAGCCGCTTCAAGGACCGCAACGACAGAGACATGGTTCTTGCCATGACACATGAAGAGTGCGCCACAGACCTCGGAAGGAATGTCATCGACTCCTACAAGAGACTCCCGCTTCTGGTGTACCAGCTCCAGACCAAGTGGCGTGACGATCCGCGCCCCAGAGCAGGCCTCATCCGCGTGCGCGAGTTCACCATGAAGGACAGCTACAGCTTCGACAAGGACCAGGAAGGACTGGAGAAGGTCTACAAGGCCCACTACGATGCCTATTTCCGCATCTACAAGCGCTGCGGACTGCCGGTAATCGCCGTAGGTTCTGACAGCGGCATGATGGGCGGAAAGGTCGCCCACGAATACATGTACCTCTCACCCATCGGTGAAGATACGATCATCACCTGCCCCGATTGCGGATACACCGCCAACCGTCAGGTCGCAAGGTTCCAGAAGGACTACTATGCAGAAGAACCCAAGGCCAGGGAAATGGTCGCCACCCCGGAGACCAAGACCATCGAGGATCTCTGCAAGCTGCTGAACATCCCAGCACGCAAGACCGCCAAGGCCCTGTTCATGGTCGGAACATTCATCAACGACCAGACCGGAGAGGAAGAGGACAAGCTGGTTGTCGGAATTGTCCGCGGAGACATGGACATCGAAGAGAACAAGCTTCAGAATGCAGCCAAGGCCAATAGCCTCAGACCTGCACATGATGAAGAAATCACAGCTGCAGGAATGGTTCCGGGATATGGTTCACCAATCGGATGCAAGGCAGGCACAATCGTCATCGTAGATGATTCGGTAGCTAAGTCCAACAACCTCGTTGCAGGCGCAAACAAGGAAGGCTATCACTTCCTGAACACCAATTTCGGAACCGACTACACCGGAACCGTTGCAGATATCGCCAGCGCGGCAGACGGTTACAGATGTCCCACCTGCGGAAAGCCGCTTTCAGCTTCCAAGGGCGTCGAGGTCGGAAACATCTTCCAGCTCGGAACCAGATACTCCGAATCCATGGGCTGCTACTATCAGGACGAGAACGGCCAGCGCAAGCCCGTCATCATGGGAAGCTACGGTATCGGAATCGGAAGACTTCTGGCATGTCTGTGCGAAGAGTACAACGACGAGAACGGCCTGAAGCTGCCCATCGCGGTCGCTCCGTTCCAGGTACACTTCATCAGCCTGATCAAGGACACTGATGTTGCCGAGAAGATCTACCATGACCTTGAGGCTGCAGGTATCGAGGTTCTCTATGATGACCGCAAGGAGAGCGCCGGCGTCAAGTTCGCCGATGCAGACCTCATCGGCATCCCCATCAGAATCACGTTGGGCAACAGAAGCTTCAAGGAAGGCAAGTGCGAGGTCAAGCTCAGAAGCAATGAAGAGGAAGTCCTTTCCTTCGATTTGGACAACCTTGCGGATGAGATCAAGGCCCTGATTGCCAAGATGTGAAAGACCCTCTATCCAGAGCCCGACACGAGGGTATGAAGCGGGGCTCTGATTCAATAATAAAGCCGAGGTGAATAACCTCGGCTCCTTTTTTATTCCGTTATAAATTATAGAATTATTTGGGAATCACCCCCCCTCTTGCTCCTTGCGCTGTTCGCGGTCCTTCTTCTTCTGTTTATACATCTCGGCATCGGCGAACTTGATGATATCCCAAACTGCAGCCTCATTGTGTGAAGGCACATAGTCGGCATAGCATCCGCTGGAACAGGAGAGCTTGTAATCCGTGCTTGTGTTCGAGCCCTCGATACCGATGGTAAGGCGCCTCATCATGGCCGACATGTCGACCTCGACATCACTGAAGAGAATGTAGAACTCATCTCCACCGGTTCTGAACGGAACACCGCGGTTCTCGAAGCAGATTTCCAGGCACTTTGCGAAATCCTTGATCAGCTGGTCTCCTACGGCGTGGCCGTGGACATCGTTGGTGATCTTCAGGTCATTCAGGTCACAGACGATACATCCGATTCTGAAGAACGGGGATGTAGTATTTGAAATCTCGGAGATGTACTGATCGAGAGCTCTTCTGTTTCCGAGTCCTGTCAGAGGATCTGTCTTGGCCATGACCAGATAGTCCCCTGCCTTACGGCCTTCGGCCATGAGGCTGAAGAATTCGCTGATGACAATCGCCATGTGCAGGACGATGAAAAGCGTAAGCGGAAGCAGAAGTGCCCGTGAAAGATACGTGCTCTTGTTGCGGTCGCGGAGAATGATCTGTATGAACGAGCCGATGACGAGAATCAGAATCTCGATCATCATGACCAGGGATCTTCTTGAACGAACTTTGGCATAATCATGGATCGACTGCACGACAGCCAGACCCAGACAGAGGCCGAGAACAATCTCTGATGCAATATCCGTCTGGTAGATCTTGACCTTGTTGATCAGATGCAGGACATTCACGACAAGGAAAGTTCCGACCGAAACGGCAAAGGCTATGAGGTCAACGACCTTCATTCTCTTGAAGGAATAGTACATGAAAAGGCAGAAAATGACCGGAATGAGCATGAATAGTTCATACGATGCTATTCCCATTACTCCCATATTCAGTCCCAAATGCCCCAGAGCCTTGATGTTGGACAGTATCCAGCATGCGATTACCGCCACAAGGAAAAGGAAATAATAGAAGGAAGGCTCTGCCGAATACTTCTTCCTTCCGAGGATTCCGATCAATGCCATTGCGAACACCAGGACAAAAGCTCCTGAAACGAAAACTACGGAAGGAATGGCTGCATGCATCTCGTTGTGCATCAGATCCAGGGAATCTCCGAAGAAGAACGGGTTGATTGTCAGAGGTGTTGCCGAAGTAAAGACAACCTCGACCTCGGAGGCTTCACCGGGGAAGACATCCAGCTTGATGTTGACTTCGTACTTGCCGGGGAACAATCCGGCCTTGAGCATTTCCTCATCACCGTAGCTGTAGATAAGGATTCCATCCTGATAGACCTGGACTGCGCTGAAACTGACTATGAAGTTCAGCGTTTCCTGTTTGTAATCCTGCGGGAAAATGAAAATCCTGCTTAGGTGAAGCTTATTCACGGAAAGCTCTGTCTGAAAGTCATTGAATTCGGTTATGCGGCCATCGTCCTCGAGGACCACCCAACCGTCATTGATCATGTATACGCTATTGCCCGGAGTATAGTCTGAGACAATGCCCCACTGCTTGACAGATACATAGGTAATCATGGCAAGCGATATCACTACCGCAAGGGCAAGAAAAGAGTTTGCAATATATTTCCAGCGCTTGTTTTCCTTCATTGTCCTACCATTTTAGTTTATTGCTCGGCGACTGTCCACACAAAGATATTCAGTTCCAGTCGGAATATCCGTATTCACGCCTCAGCTCGGCACATTGTTTCTTGATTACATTGTAGATGATGTCCAGCTTCTGCTCATGATGGATGAATGCACTCTTCATGGCATTGACGCTGATCTTCTCAAGATCCTTCAGGCTCAGACCGAAATTGGTTACGGCAATATCCATCTCCTTGGTCAGGGACGTGTTGCTCATGAGCCTGTTGTCGGTGCAAAGGAATACCCTGAAATGATTTCTGAACAGAACCTGGAACGGATGGGTTCCGAACGATGCCGCAGCTCCGGTTCCGATGTTGCTTGAAAGGCACATTTCCAAGGGGAATCTCTTGTCCTGCACGAAATGGGCCAGATCTCCCATGCTCTCGATGTGCAGTCCGTCAAGACTCATGTCATCGATGAGTCTGGTTCCATGGCCGATTCTGTGCGCACCGCAGACCTGGATTGCCTGCCAGATGGAATCAAGCCCGTAGGCTTCTCCTGCATGGATGGTGATGTTGAAGTTCTTGTTGCGGATATACTGGAAAGCCTCGATGTGGTCCTTCGGCGGATTGCCCTTCTCGTCACCGGCAAGGTCGAACCCCACCACCCCGCGGTCACGGTAGGCAACTGCCAGTTTTGCAATTTCAAGGCTCAGATTCGGGCTCAGGCTTCTCATTGCACACAGAAGCAGTCCGAACTGCACCCCGGTTTCCTTTCTGCCCTGCTCCAGGCCTTCCAGGACGGCTCTGACGACACTGTCCATGCTCAGACCCTGCATGGTATGGAGAATCGGAGCAAAACGGATTTCTCCGTAGACTATGTTCTCTGCGTGCCAATCCAGAACTGCTTCATATGCCACGCGCTGCAGGGCTTCCTCTGTCTGCATCACGGCAGTGGTAACTGCAAACGTTTCAAGATACAGCGGAAGGCTCTTGAGCTTGCAGCCCTTCTCGAACCATGCGGCAAGCTCAGTCGGATCGGAGGAAGGTATGGGGATATCATTCTTGTGGGCAAGATCGATGACAGTCTGCGGCCAGAGACCTCCGTCAAGGTGATCATGAAGCTCTACTTTGGGAATCTTCTTGATGATGTCGTACGGAACCATAACAACCCCCGTTATTTGCACTTAATATAGATGATAAACCATCATATCCGATTAGTGAAGTCTTTACATTATGCCGTTTTTCTGAAATAATCGAACTAAATATTTTACTTTACAAAAAGAAATAAGGAAAAATAGCATGACAAATAAGCAAAAAATCCTTAATAAGAAACTCCTCAGCGCAGCCATTTCCGGAACAAAGGCAATAGACATCCACAACCTCACCCGCCAGGGTGCCGATGTCAACTGCGCCAACGAGTGGGGAATGACCCCCCTGATGCTTGCCGCACAGTACAATCCCCATGTCGTGGTTCTCAAGGCCCTTCTGAAGGACGGAGCAGACCTCAATGCAGTGGAGCCCAAGTACCGCTCCAACGCCCTGCACCTTGCAGCCAACAAGTGCTCCAACCCCAAGGTCATCGAGACTCTGGTTGAAGCCGGTGCGGACATCAACTGCCGCAACTACCTCGGAGAGACTCCTCTTATCATGGCTGTCTCACAGAACGAGAACACAAGGATTTTCTCACAGCTTCTGACCTGCGGAGCAGACATCAACATCTGCGACTGGCAGGGCCACAACGTGATGGAGTATGCACGCCTCGAGAAGAGACCCTACATCATCACGATTCTCAAGCAGCTCGGCCTGTAATCAAGACCGAAGCGCAAACAAAAAACTCGGGAGCCAATCCCGAGTTTTTTCATTTACAGGGCATCGCGCCAGATCTTGATGGGGTTCATCCTGAACCGGATCAGGACATAGAGCCAACCGATCAGAATGCCTGAAAGATGAATCAGATGCGCGACTCCGTTGGCAAAGCCATAGATCTGCGAGAAAATCTCGATTGCAATATAGACGATCACGGCTATGGGCATCTTCATGGGAATGAAGAAGAACAGATACAGCCTTGCATTGGGGAAGAACACCGCGCACAGGAGCAGAAGCGCAAATATGCTGCCGGATGCTCCCATGACCGCAACATTGACCACTCCCTGGATTATGTAGAACAGGTAGCTCACCACTCCGCCGAGTATTCCGCAGACGAAATAGAAGAGCAGGAATTCCCTTGTCCCGAGGTATTGCTCCAAGGCGCGTCCGAACATCAGAAGCGCAAACATGTTGAAGAAAAGGTGCCAGAAATTTCCATGCACGAACATGTAGGTCACGAACTGCCAGATCCAACCCATGTTGATGCATCCGGGAATCAGACTCACCCAATAGATGAGCCTTACGCCCTTGATTGCAAAGTTCGAATAGTTGGTAGCCAGGAACATGAAGATGTTGGCAAGAACCAGATATACTGCGGCATTTGAATATGTGTACTTGAACTTGCGGTTCAGGAAGCTGTCTTTCATCATTGATAAAATAGTAAACACTTCCCGTTGTGGCAAGTACCCCGCAAAACGTGCTACAATACGGCCATGGCAACCAGCAGAAGAGACACGGCAGATTCCTACACCCAGAGGGCACACCGCGAAGGCTATCCCGCCCGCAGTGTCTATAAACTCGAGGAAATCCAGCAGCAGAACTCCATAATCAAACCCGGAGATACCGTCCTGGACGTCGGAGCTGCACCCGGAAGCTGGACGCTCTACACCCACAGAATGCTTCTCAAAGGCAAGGGGCAGATTGTAAGCGTGGACCTGAATCCGCTGAATCTCAATCCGGTGCCGCCGACAGTCATTGCCTACGTGGGCGATGCCTTCTCGAAGGAAATCCGTGAGAAACTGACAAGCCACGGTCCCTACGATGCCATAATCAGCGACGCAGCCCCCATGACAACCGGAAACCGCACCGTCGATACCTCCAGAAGCGAGTGGCTTGCCGAACAGGTAGTCATCCTTGCGCAGGAGCAGCTCAAGCAGCACGGAAACCTCGTCATCAAGATCTTCCAGGGCGGTGGTCAGCAGAAGCTTCTTCTTACCATGAGACAGATGTTCAAAAAAGCAAAGACCCTGAAGCCCAAGGCTTGCAGGGTCGATAGCTTCGAGACCTATCTCATAGGTCTGGATAAAAATTAAAACCTAGATTTTAAACCAACAGAGAATGCAGCTTGCGGGCAAACTCCGCAGGATTCTTCGGCATGACTCCCTCGGAGAGCAGAGCCTGATCCAGCAGCACGCTGCAGGCATCGGAGACATAGGTCTCGTCCGTTGAGTCCACGATTCTCTTTACGAACGGATCAGAGGCATTGACCTCCAGAATCGGGGCGCTGCCCTGATAGTCGCTCTGACCCATGGCCTTCAGAAGCTGCTGCATCTGTACCGAAGGATCGTTCTCGTCGGTCACCACAACTGCAGAAACATCGGTGAGTCTTGTAGAGACCACAACTTCCTTTACGCGGTCTCCCAGAGCTTTCTTGATCTTCTCAACGATGGCTCCGCCCTCTTCCTTTGCCTTCTTTTTCTGGTCATCGGTCAGGAAATCGTCCATTGCTCCGCTCTTGTTGACGGCCTTCAGGTCAATATCCTTGTATTTTCCGACAGAAGAGATCACAAGATCGTCGATATCGTCTGTCATCAGAAGAACTTCTATGCCCTTCTCCTTGAATGTTCCCAGAAGCGGAGAGCTCTTGAGTGCAGCTTCATCCGAACCCGTGATGTAGTAGATGCTCTTCTGGTCTGCGACCATCCTCTCCTTGTAGGCAGCAAGCGATGTGTAGCCGTCTACGCTGCTGCTCTTGAATCTCACAAGCTCCAGCAGCTCGTCACGGTTGGCATAATCCTGATAAAGGCCTTCCTTCAGCGGGCGGTTGTACTGCTCGATGAACTTGGTGTACAGCTCCGGATTCTGCTCGGAGATCTTCTTGAACTCGCCCAGAAGCTTCTTGACCGAAGCTGTTCTGATGTTGTTCATGACCCTGTTCTGCTGCAGGATCTCACGAGAGACGTTCAGCGGCAGATCCTCGCTGTCGATTACACCCTTGACGAATCTCAGGTAAGTAGGCAGAAGCTCCTTGTCATCGTCCGTGATGTAGACACGCTTGACGTAGAGTTTCACGCCCGGCTTGTAGTCGGCGTGGTACATGTCGAACGGAGCCTTTGCAGGCACGAAGAACAGCGTCGTGTACTCGGTTGCTCCCTCTGCCTTGGTGTGCAGGTAGAACAATGGATTCTCGGAATCGTGGCAGGTATCCTTGTAGAAGCTGTTGTAGTCCTCTTCTTTCAGAGAGCTCTTGCTGCGTGTCCACAGAGCTGCTGCGCTGTTGATCTTCTCGACCTTGTGCTCGGTTCCCGTGACGTTGTACTTGTCGTCATAGGTGTTCTGGTCATAGGCCAGATAGATCGGATACGCAATATGGTCGCTGTACTGCTTGATCAGGTTCTCGATCTGCCACCTGTTGCCGTACTCCTTGCCCTCGTCGTTCAGATAAAGCACGATGGTGGTACCGCATCCCTCACGGGTAGCTTCTTCGATGGTGTACTTGTCCTTGCCGTCACTGACCCACTTGAAGGCCTGGTCCGAACCATAGGCCTTGGAAGTAACCTCAACCTTGTCTGCAACCATGAAGGCCGAATAGAAACCAACTCCGAACTGTCCGATGAGGTTGCTGTCCTTCTTCTGGTCCTCCGTAAGGCCCTGCAGGAAGTTCTTGGTTCCCGAGCGGGCAATTGTTCCCAGATTGTCGTTGAGCTCGTCATGGCTCATTCCGATACCGTTATCGGCAATCGTCAGCGTACGCTTGTCCCCTTCCGTGAAGCTCAGATCGATTCTAAGCTCTCCGTCCGGAGTCTTTCCGTCCACCAGCGTGCGGTACTTGAGCTTGTCCAGGGCATCCGATGCATTGGACACCAGCTCACGCAGGAATATCTCTTTGTGTGAATAAAGCGAATGAATGATTAGATGCAGAAGTTCCGAAACTTCTGTCTTGAACTGTTTACGTTCCATGGCATTCCTCCAAAACCAAATCCAAAGTTACCCAAAATACCACCAATCGGCAAGGAGAAGCCCATAAACAACAAGAGGACGCTCGCGCGTCCTCTCTATTCCTCTAACCTATTCTACTCAGGGAGCATCGTATCCCAGGGTGATTGTTGCCTGATAAGAACCGACAGCAAGATCTGGATCATGATCCCATTTAAGATTGAAGGTACCGATATCGGTCTTCTGAACGGAACTACCACTGTAATTCGGCTTATAAGTCACAACTGTGTTTCCTTCTACTGTTGAAGCAACCGGGTTGATTGAATATGAGATGCCATTAGGAGTGGTTTTCTGAATATCTGCAGCCGTCGGTGCTTCTGTCTGATGGATTCCTTCCTGAATTGTCTGATTGACAAGAGGAGTAGCAGTAATAGTCAAAGTAGCAGTTCCGGTATACTTTGCCTTGTTGTTCTGATAGAGACGAATGTAAACGGTTATATCATTCTCTGTCAAATCATATGAATTAGAATCAAATGTGATAGCAGTAGGTGTTGTTGCATTGCCCTGATATGTCGTTCCGGCTGCTTCATCGGAAGTCTTTCCACCGTAAATCGAGAAAGCCGGAGCAACCGGATTAACTGTTACATTGATTTGAAGCTGTTCACCCGTTACAGCAAAAACAGCACCAGCAAAAGTAATCATAACAGCCAGGATTGCGATAAGCTTCTTCATTCCTAAACCTCTCTAATATGTTTCCTCTACCCACTAGAAAGGTACTACATTGCAAAAAAATTGTCAATAATTTTTTAAAAATTAATTTTATAAATTTGTAAAAAAAATTTGAATAATCTTTTGCCGTGTTCGGGACTCTTATACTCAAACTATCTCTTGTCAAAAAAAATGAAATTAAATAAATAGAGTCTACACCGTTTGTAATAGACGTTTTTGCATAGTTGTCTATTTTGTTGCCGGATCTGCTTACTGAGACTGCGTTCCTCTGAGACTCTTCAGTGTTAGCGGGATGAACAACTGATATATGTGAATTCATAGCACAACAACCAGCTAACTCAAAAAAAAACTAGGCTACCTTTCTCCTGTTTTCTTCAGGAAATTGGCAACCTAGCTTCTCAAAAACCGCTTCAATGAATTGAATTCTTTTTATCTGCGATTCCTCGTATGCCTATCAAACCTAAACTTACGTGATGCTTGTAATTTTAAGCGTAACTGTAGCCTGGTAGTCACCAGCTGCATTGTTTTCATTTGCTGTCCATGTGTAATTGAACGTTCCAATTACATCATCCTTTGCAACCTTCTTTCCATTATAGGTAATTGCAAGCGAACCAGCAGTAGTATTATCCATGGAAGTGTTAGTCGGTGCTGTTCCGCTTGCTCCCTTTGTAATAGTCGGAGCAGAACTTACTGCAAAGAAATTAGCAGCCTTCTCGTCATCTGTTGCAGCAACTTTTGTTCCATCGGACTTGGTAACCTGAGTAATAACCAGATTCGTTGCCTCTACGCCAAGAGTATATACACCCTTGATTCTGGAAAGCGTTGTCTGGGTAATTGTAAACTGAACTGAAGTATTTGTAGTCAACAGTTCATCATCACCGATTCTAACAGTTGATGTACCAGGCGTGGTTGCAACAACAGCAGCAGCACCAAGACTTGCATTAGCTCCTGTTCCACCAGCAACCCAATCAGTTGCCTGAAGAGAATAATTCGGATACTGAATCTTAACCTCAGTATTGACTGTCAACTTAGCAGAATCATTAGCTGCCGGTGCATCTGCGAAAGCGAAACCGGCGACGATTGCCAGGACCATAAGGATTGCGATAAGTTTCTTCATTTCTAAAACCTCTCTTAAAATATGTTTTTCAATGCCCAACTGTACATTACTACATTTATTTGCAAGTGTCAACATTTTTTCAAAATTTTTTTTACAAATTATAAAAAAGTTTTGAAATATTTTTCTTGGTTCTTTTTCTTTCTTATATTCATTCGTTAATCTCATCATTTATAATAAGGATCCCATCAAATTTACGGGAATCAAAGCTTGGATGACTGCAATCTGATTGTCTCAATCATAGTATTCAGCTATCAAAAACTCCTTGAATCTTTCTTCTCGGCAATAAGCACTCTACCCTGTAAGCCAAAAAGGTCATCAAGAAAACGTTATATTGTTAATCTTGATTTGACGAAGTATCTTGTGAGACTGGTCACTGGGCGGCGACGTCGCCTGGAATCACGATTCTTTCCGAAAAAGAACAGTCAGAAAAATCCGTAATCATGGCACTGAATCCCCCCTGCGAAAGCAGAAGACGATGCTCAGCAACAGGTTCTTCGCCCTGTTCAACAGTCTGAGATATTTCAAAGTTCGCCTATAGAAAGAAGAAGGACTGACCAATAAATGACAAAGTTGCTGTCGCAGTCGCTAACCGAATGTCTAGGACAAGCCTGGCTCTTCTTCATCACAACGGCTTGTACAGGCCCATTGTAAAGGATGGACTGGATAAACGCATAAGAAAACTGATTGATTATAATTTTCAAACTCTTTTGCCATATCTGACCAGTAACCAACAAGAGCCTGTAGATGCTAAAGCATCAAAAAAAACCATCAATTGAAGGTCCTTCCAAATACAGCCAAAAATCAAGAAGAAAACAATTTCAAATTAACTATTGACTCACAGGACAAAAAAAGGGACTGTCGCAGAATAGCGATGGTCCCTTTTTGTATCTAAATGCTTGTACTGCAGTGAAATAAACAAAGAAAAAGGTTGATTGCGGCACTGATTTCTGATATAATTACTTTAACCACAAAAAATTAGACCGAAGGAGCCA
>CAKJZO010000065.1 GCA_918298275.1 Spirochaetota bacterium
GAGCCTGTAGTAGAGGTCCTCGCGGAAGTTGCCCTTCTTGATTTCCTCCTCAAGGTCCCTGTTGGTTGCAGCTATCACTCGGACATCTGTCTTGATGGTCTTCTCCCCGCCTACCTTTTCGAACTCGCGCTCCTGAAGCACGCGAAGGAGCTTGATCTGGGTGCTGGGGTCGATCTCACCTATTTCGTCGAGGAAGATGGTTCCTCCGTCTGCAAGCTCGAAACGGCCCTTCTTGTCTGCGATTGCGCCGGTGAAGGCACCCTTCACATGGCCGAAGAGCTCACTCTCCAGAAGGTTGGCATTCAGGGCTGCGCAGTGAACCTTCACAAAAGGCTTATCCCTTCTGTCGGAATAATTTACGATGGCATCCGCAACCAGCTCCTTTCCGACTCCGCTCTCGCCTGTGATCAGCACCGAAGCCCTTGAAGGGGCGATCTGCTGGATGGTCTCTATGAGCTTGAGGACCTTTTGGCTCTTGCCGATAATGCTGGTGTATCCGCTCTTTTTCTTGAGGTTCTCAAGCTCGGTCCTCAGTTCCCTGTTCTTGTCGGCCATGTCCTTGCCGGCAAGGGATCTCTTGATCAGGACCGAAAGATGGTCCAGATTGACCGGTTTGGTCAGAAAGTCCACGGCACCGTTCTGCATGGCGGTGACGGCATCCTCGATGGTTCCGTGACCTGTGAGCACGACGACGGGGATGGTCGGATAGGTGCTGTAGATGCGCTTGAGAAGCTCGGCGCCGCCCATATCGGGCATGCGCAGGTCGGTGATGACCATGTCGATGGCCTGATTGTTGACCATCTTCCATGCGATTTCACCGTTCTCGGCCTGCAGTCCGTTGTAGCCGTCCAGCTCAAGAGCCGCCACCAGGCCTTCGCGTATGTATTTCTCATCATCTACGACAAGTATGTTTCTCTTCATAGTCACTCCCCCTGCCTGGTATCGGCAATGCGGAATCTCTCGTTCTGCGGCACGGGAATCTGCAGGATGAACTCGGAACCTTCACCTTGGGTCGAATGCACGGTGACATCGCCTCCGTGCTGCTTCATGATCTTGAACAGAACCGTAAGGCCAAGCCCGGTACCCGAGGACTTGGTGGTATAGTAAGGCTCGAAGATCTTGCTCATCTGATCCTCGGTCATGCCGCAGCCGTTGTCCTGCACGGAAATCTTGACCATATCCGACTCGATGAAGGTGCTGATGACGATCGTGGGGTTCTTCCTGTCCTGAGGCATGGCCTGCATGGCGTTCTTGACCAGATTCAGGATCGACTGCTGCATCAGGGAGCAGTCCGCGAAGACCTTCGGAAGCGATGTGGCAAGGTTCACTCCAAGCCCAATGCCCTTCTCCGCAAGCTCGGCCTTCACCACATCAACCGTCTTCCGGACGATATCGTTGATGTTGCACACCGAAAGATCTACCTTCATCGGCTTTACCGCAAACAGGAAATCCACTGCGATCTTGTTTATGCGGTCGACCTCCTCGCTCACGACGTCCAGGTATTTGTGGGCCTCCTCGCGGGTCATGGATCCGTTCTTCTCCATCATCTTGTCCATAAGCTGGAGGTAGATGGAAATCGATGCCAGCGGGTTCTTTATCTCATGGGCTACGCCGGCCGCCATAGTCGTCATCTGCGCAAGGCTCTCGTTCTTGCGGAACTCCTCCTTGAAGCGGTTGAAGAACGTGACGTCCCGGAAGATGAAAAGACAGGCCTCATACTCGGAAAGCCTTGTTGCGCTGCAGTCCAGAGCCCTTGTGCCGACAGAGGGGTCATCCACCTCGAAGAACTCGCTCTTGTGGTTATCCGAAGACTGCAGAAATGTCTTTATGAACGAAAGTATCTCGTTATTCAGAATGACTTTGCTTACATTGACATCGGTATACTTCTTTCTGGAAGCCAGGGGCATCAGAGCCGTAAGCGTGTTGTTCAGATACATCACGTTGCCCGTATCAGAGACCATCAGGCTGCCCTCGAAGGAGTTGTCCAGAATCACGTTACGGATCTTCAGGTCGGAGTTCTGGGTATCTATGATGCGCAGGATCTCTTCCGCCGGAAGCTTCTCGATCTTCGTCGATGCCTTCTTTACGAACTGGCTCATCTGATGACCTCCCGTATCCTGTAGACTATGAAGTCGAACGTAAGGCGCTTGGTCTGGTTGTAGGTCTTTCCCTTTGTCACTGCCTCGCTTACGGCCTTCAGCAGGTACTCGGTCCGTCTCTGGTCCAGACGCCCCTCCGTGAATGAAAGACGTATCCTGTCTATGACATGATTGAAGAAGGTATCCCAGGCCTGGGTCTTCTCCAGGACCGATACCAGAGCCGGAATATCCAGATCCTTCTTCTCAAGAAGAGCGGATGCGGATTCCGAGAGCATCCTGTCGTCGATTCCGCTCCCCTGCAGGAAAAACTGCTGCAGGTCCTCATACCTCGAAGGGTCCACGAACAGGGAATTGAGCACATAGGCCTTCTCCTCGGGTCCGAAGCTCTTGAAGCGGAACTTTCGCACGCGGCTGAGAATGGTGGCGGGAATGCGCCCTGCATTCTCCGAAATCAGAATGAAGTGACTGCCCTCGGGCGGCTCCTCAAGAGTCTTCAGAAGCGCGTTGACCGCACCGTCGCCGGCGTTCTCAAGACCTTCGATGATCACGAGTTTCTGCACTCCGTCCATTGACGACGTGGCACACCAGTCACGGATAGCGCGCACCTGTCCGACGGATACGGAAGCTATGCGGTTGCCTTCCATCAGCGGGGAAAGAGCCTTCAGCAGCTTGTCTGCAACTGCAGCGGCATCGGTATCCGAGGCACTCTCCAGTTCCCTCAGAACGTCGGTAGCCTCAGCGGCATCAGAGAACTTCTTTTTTGCAGCTACGGTATTCTGGCCGTCCATCAAAGCTCCGTGATACTGCTGGAGAAGAATCGACACGTTCTCCCACAGAAAGCGCTTTGCACTGTCGTTTCTATGCTTCTTGTAAAGCTCGATTGCCGTCCTGATGCGGTAGGAATGGTTCCTGTCCGAGACTATTATCACATTCTCCGACGGAATCTGCAGCCTCCGGCAGACTGCGCGGGCGGCGAACATGCGACCGCTACAGCGTTCTCCCGAAAAGAGCACTGCATTCGGGAACACCCTGTCCCTGCACAGTTCTTCAAGAAGCGGGGCCACTTCGGCCTGAGTCCTGTCCAATCCGTTCAGAACCATATCAGACTCCGCTCACGAAATTGGTTATGGTCGATGCGCAGGCATTTGCAAAGGGCATGATCAGCTTGCTGGAGAAAAGGCTCTCCTCGAAGTAATGCTGCAGGTTGAATACATTCTGGAAACCGAGGATGTACTCGAAGGCTGCAAAGAGGCAGAAAGCCTCGATCAGACCCAGGAAGAATCCCAGGATATTATCCACTACCGAAAGATGAGCGGTATCGACTATATGCAGCATAATCGAGCCGAAACCCTTCATCACAAGATATCCGGCAATGAAAATGAGGAAATAGGACACAAAGGCTGCAAGCCATGCCGGGAATGCAAGCTTGTTCACGAAAACCGGACTCAGCGAATGGGTATACATCAGGGCAAGCAGAAAGCCCAGGATGAAACCGAACTTGGAGGCAATCTCATCCAGAAAGCCCTTGATGGCTCCCCAGATTCCCCCGATCATGAATATCACGAAAAGAACGTAGTCTAATGCCGTAAGATACTTCATCTGTTCCTCTTCTGTGTCAAATAGTTTTAACCTGTGTCAAATATACACACTTATTATAAACAAAGAAAGACAAATTAGCTATCCGATAGAATGAAAAATCAATATAATTGATTGCATGAGTATTTTTACAGCTATTTTCGGCAGCAAGAAAGACAAGGACCTGAAGCATCTCAGGCCCATAGTAGATAAAGTCAATTCATTCGAACCTTGGGCAAAGAGCCTCAAGGACGAGGACTTCCCCCTTCAGACCCGGAAGTTCAAGGAGCGAATCAATGACGGAGAGACCCTGGACCAGATTCTCCCGGAGGCATTCGCGCTGGTGCGGGAGGCCGCATTCAGGGTCCTGGGCGAGCGCCACTACGACGTGCAGATCATGGGAGCCATCGTCCTCCATGAAGGAAAGATCCTGGAACTGAAGACCGGTGAAGGAAAGACGCTTACCAGCGTCCCTGCCGGATACCTCAACGCCCTCGAGGGCAAAGGCGTGCACATAATCACCGTCAACGACTACCTTGCAGAGCGTGACTCCCAGTGGATGGGCCCCATCTACAGCTTCCTGGGCCTAACGGTAGGAGTAATCCTCGCCAACATGGACAACGAGAGACGCCGCCAGGCCTACAGCTGTGACGTCACATACGGAACCAACAACGAATTCGGCTTCGACTATCTTCGTGACAACATGAAGCTGCGCGCCCAGGACAAGATCCAGCCCAAGCACCACTACTGCATCATAGACGAGATCGACTCGATTCTCATCGATGAGGCCAGAACCCCGCTCATCATTTCAGGCCAGGCAGATGACGATACCGACAAGGCCCGCAACGCAGAGAAGATCACCCAATATTTCAAGGAATGCGAGAAAGACCCCGAGACCGGAGAGTATCCCGTCGTCAGCGCCTTCGCACGCTTCGAGGAAGGAGCCAAGCTCGAACCCGAGGGAGACTACATGCTGGATGAGAAATCCAAGCGCGTCAGCTTCACCACCGAAGGTATGGTCCACATGGAAGAGCTTCTCAAGCGTTTCAACATCATCCAGGGCTCGCTCTACGATGACGAGAATTTCGAATACATCCACTACGTGACCCAGGCCATGGTGGCTAAGCACCTCTACCACAAGGATACGGACTACGTCATCGCTGACAATCAAATCCAGATAGTAGATGAATTTACAGGAAGAATCCTTCACGGCAGACGTTACTCCGACGGCCTGCATCAGGCTATCGAGGCCAAGGAGCACATCAGGATCCTAGGCAAGAACAAGACCCTTGCGACCATCACCTTCCAGAACTTCTTCAGGATGTACGACAAGCTCTCCGGCATGACCGGAACCGCAGATACCGAGGCAACCGAGTTCAATCAGATCTACAACCTCGATGTCGTCGTCATCCCCACTCACCTGCCCGTCATCAGGCAGGATCTGGATGACTATGTATTCCTGAACGACCAGTTCAAGTACAAGGCGATCTGCGAGGAGATCAAGCGCGTCCACGAGACCGGGCAGCCCATTCTCGTCGGTACGGTATCAATCGAGAAGTCCGAGCTCATCAGCGCCCTGCTCCGCAAGATGGGAATCCCCCACGAGGTCCTGAACGCAAAGAACCACGCACGAGAGGCTACGATCATCGAGAACGCCGGCGCAAAGGGTGCCGTCACTGTGGCTACCAACATGGCCGGACGCGGAACCGATATCAAGCTCGGAGGATCGCCGGATGCCCTTGCCCGCAAGATCTGCGGCACGGAGGCAACCGAAGAGCAGCTTAAGGAAGCCAGGGAGAAGACCTACGACCAGTGGAAAGCCAACTACGAGGAGGTCAAGGCCCTCGGAGGTCTGTACATCCTCGGCACCGAGCGCCATGAGTCAAGGCGTATAGACAATCAGCTTCGCGGAAGAGCCGGACGTCAGGGAGACCCCGGAACATCCAGATTCTATGTCAGCTTCGACGATACCCTGCTCAGGCTCTTTGCAAAGGACAGCCTCAAGGCAATGGTCGGCAGGCTCGGAATGAACACGGGCGAGCCTCTGGAGCACTCTATGGTCAGCCGTGTCATAGAAAGCGCCCAGAAGCGCGTCGAGGAGCGCAACTTCGACATCAGAAAGCACCTTCTGGAGTACGACGACGTCCTCAACGAGCAGAGAAACTTCATCTACTCCCAGCGTGACGAGATCCTCGTGGACAAGAACATAATCCAGAGAGCCATCAACGCCTGCGGAGAGTACATCGATTTCGACATCGAGCAGACAGGAATGAAGAACGGAGTCCGTAACCTCCAGAGCCTGCATCAGAGCCTTCTGGACAGCATCGGATACGAATACAATCCCCAGCCCGGGGACGAAAAACTGTCCTCGGAGCTGCTTGCGGAGAGAATCAAGGGAGAAGTTGCCGATCTGATCAACTCCAAGGTCCAGATTACCGGACCGGAGGTCTTCTCCATGTTCATCCGCCAGATGTACCTCAAGCAGATAGACACCAGATGGCAGAATCATCTCGAGGAACTCGAGGACCTCAGGGACTCCGTCTCACTCAGATCCTATGCCCAGAAGAACCCGCTCATCGAGTACAAACTCGAAGGTTCGGATATCTTCGACAGAATGATCGACCAGATCAAGAGCACGGTTGCAAAAACAGTCATCAAGGTCCAGATTAAGACCGAGGGCCCTGCTCAGAGAACAGCAGCCCCCAGAAGGATTGTCGAGACACACCGCGAAGGACTTTCGTTTGGCGCAATGGCCGCAGCACAGCAGCAGGCCGCACGCCAGAGCGTCAATGCAGGAGCGGTAGCCCCGGTCCAGGTCGTAAGGACAGCACCAAAGGTAGGACGCAACGATCCCTGCCCCTGCGGAAGCGGCAAGAAGTACAAGAACTGCTGCGGACGCAACCAGGGCGTCTGATCAGCTGTCCTGCTCTGAGAGTTCCTTCAGTCTGGAAAGGATTATCAGGGCCTGCATCGGAGTTATTTCATCAAGATTCAGAGCCCTCAGCTCATTTCGGATCTCGGATTCGTACGGCTGGGGGTTTTCTTCATACTCTGCATCCGAAGTGAACAGACTCCCCTGATTCATCGAATAATCTGCAAAATGCCTGCTCTGGAAGCTCTTTGCATCCCTGACCACAGTTGCCGGAACTCCGGCCATCTTGGCAACATGGATACCGTAGCTTGAATTGGCCACACCATCCTTGACCTTTCTGAGGAAGGTGACGCTGCCCTTTTCCTCAAGTACGTCCAGCGTCAGGAGCCTTATTCCCGAAGTATCAAGCATCGTAAGCTCATGGTAGTGGGTCGCGAACAAGGTCTTGGCACCCTTCTCTATCAGGCTCTTCATTATGGCGTAGGCGATGGACATGCCGTCCTGGGTGCTGGTTCCGCGACCGATCTCATCCACGATCACGAAGGACCTCTGCGTGCAGTTGCGCAGTATGAAGGCTGCCTCCTGCATCTCCACAAGGAACGTGGACTCGCCCCTGGCCAGGTTGTCCATGGCACCAACTCTGCAGAAGATCTTGTCCACGATGCCGATCCTTGCACTTGTGGCAGGCACGAAGCTTCCCATGTGGGCAAGAAGGATTATCAGGGCATTCTGCCTCAGATAGGTGGATTTACCTGCCATGTTCGGGCCGGTGATCAGAGAGAACCGGGTGGACATATCAAGGCTGTTGGATACGAACTTGCCGGGCCCCAGCTGTCTCTCGACAACCGGATGGCGGCCGTCACGGATCTCAAGAATATCCTCTTCTGTCATTTCCGGACAGACATAGGAAGAATCCACGGCAAGGGTTGCGAGTGCCTGGAATACATCGACAGTGTTGAGAAAATGACCGATTGAGTTAAGATGGGCATCTATTTTGAGAACCTCTGCAAGGATCTCATCGTAGAGCTGACGCTCCAGGGTCTCTGCCTGGGCGTTGGCCTGGAGGATGTCCTTCTCATACTGCATGAGCTCATCCGTGGTAAAGCGCTCGCCGTTGACCAGCGTCTGCTTGCGGTAGAAGTAGTCGGGAGCCTTTGAGACCTGGCCCTTGGGAACTTCCAGATAGTAGCCGAAGACCCGGTTGTATCCGAGCTTCAGGATCGAGAGCCCGCTGTCGGCCTTGACCTTCTCCAGATAGCTCTTGAGGATTTCGTCGCTGTGGTCCTTGAGGGCCCTTCTCTGGTCCAGAAGCTCATCGTAGCCGTCAAGGATGACCTGTCCTTCCTGGAACTGGCCCAGACACTGGTCGTTGATTGCCCTGTCTATCCTGTTCATCAGATCGGCGCACTCGGAGAGCGCGTTCTGATCCAGAGATGTCTCCAGAAGGGAGAAATATCTTTCGGGATTGGATGAAACAAGGTTGAAGAAGCTTCCGATTGTCTGCTTTATACCCACTAGGTCATGCGGAACCGCACGATTCAGCATCACCCTGGTGACTAGACGGTTCAGGTCCCTTGCCGTTCCCAGGGCCTCGCGGACACGGGAAAGCTCCTCTGGATTCTCCACGAAGAAGCGAACCCAGTCCTGTCTGAACCGTATCTGTTCAAGATCCCTCAGCGGGAAGGAAATCCAGTTCTTCAGAAGCCTGCTTCCGCCGCTGGTGCAGGTGCGGTTGATGCAGTCGAATAGCGAGTATCTGGAAGATCCGTCATAGAGGTTGGAAAACAGTTCCAGATTCTTCCTGGAGCTCTCGTCCATCCCGACGAAACTCTCCTCGTTATCCACCTTGTAGTCCGTCAGATGGCTGACGGAGCTCTTTGAGGTCTCGGTTATGTAGCGGATCAGGGCACCGGCCGGACACACCAGGCGGTCATTGTCCTTCAGACCGTAGGAAGCAAGGCTCTTGACCTTGGCCTGCTCGCAGAGAATCTTGTAGCAGCTCTTCTGTGTGAAGTACCAGGGGGCCAGCTTCGTGACCATTGCAGGATAGCTGTCGATGGTAGCCTTGAAGTCGAAATCCAGAAAGTATTCGTCCTCGCAGACAAGGATCTCGCGGGGGACAATCTGCTGCAGAGCGGTACGCACCGACTGGGCCTTGTTCTTCGGATCAAGGGCCCGGATATGGAAATCGCCGGTGGAGACATCACAGAAAGCCAGTGCATGCTGGAAGAAGCAGATTATGTAGTTGAAGCTCTTGTCATCCAGGAAGTCCTCGTCCACGACGGTCGCAGGCGTGACGATGCGCACGACTTCCCTTCTTGCAAGTGCCTTGGAATTATCCGAAAGCTCCATCTGCTCGCAGATGGCAATCTTCTTACCGCAGTCCAGGAGCCTCTTTATGTAGTTCTTGGCTGCGTGGAAGGGAATTCCGCACATGGGGGAATCTCCCCTATGCGTCAGGGTCAGATTCAGAAGGGCCGATACCTCCTTTGCATCCTCGTCGAACATCTCATAGAAGTCTCCGAGGCGGAAGAAGAGCACCATATCCGCATACTGGCTCTTCATCTCGCGGTATTGCTTCATCAAAGGAGTTTCGGCCATAATTTCTTCAGATCAAAGAAGTTGAGATAGCAAGAACAAGGCTCATTCCGCTTGTTTCACGCTTTCCATGGAAGAATGATCCGCCTACCCACTCGAAGGTCCTGTCGCCTTCCATGGATGCAACATACGGATGCTTGAACGTAGCGTTCTTCACAAGGTACAGACCGAGCGGGAAGCCCTGGATCTTGAGTCTGATACCGCCGCCGGCGGCGAAGTACCAGTTGATGCCCTGCTTGACCTGCTTGAGCTCGGAATTGACACCCGTGGCGCTCACGAAGAGCTCGGCCTGAAGGATGTTCTCGACAAGCGGATAGCTGATCTCGAGCATGTTGTCCCACAGGAAGGCCTGGTCTATTACCATATTGAATCCGCGTCCGATGGTCATACCGTCGATGTAGAGCATCTCGTATTTGGTTGCACCGAGTTTCGGATCCCAGAACCTGAGGCCCTGCTTCTCGTAGTTGTAGAACTGGTCGAACATGAAGCTTGCAGATGTGGAGAGACACAGCATTATGTTCTTCGTACCCTCTTCCTTCAGCTTGACGGAGAAGAGCTTGAGGTATCCGGCTGCAGAGGTGTTGAGCTTGATGTAGTTGGAAAGACCTCCAAGGATACCTCCGGCATATGTTACCGAGGTGCTGAGCAGATAGCCCTTGGTGGTATTCGTGATGTAGTCTCTTCCGTCCCACTGGATACCCATGCTGATCTTGTTGGAGAACTGCCACTTCTGGCCGTACTGGAAGATCAGCTTCTCGAACGGGATGTACTTCTGGTCATAGAAGGCCTTGTTGAGGCTCACCGATGCACCGCCGAAGAGCGAAAGTCTGCCGACATCGAAGATGAAGGTATAACCGGTATTGTAGCCCACCGAGAACGTAAACAGGTCATATTTCATCAGATCCCTTGCTGACGGGTATTCGTTGTTGGAAAGCATCCACTGGCTGGGCGATGAATATCCCAGAGGCCAGGTCTCTGATCCGTTACGACCGTTGTAGTACACGGGAGCATTTGTTCCGAGCTGGAGTTCTCCGTCATGTGCGGAGTGTGAGAATCCGAAGCTTATGGAGTTGGACCATCTGTGGTCACGGAACCAGTTGTCCCCGAAGCTCAGATCAACTGACTGGGTATCAGGAGAAAGCGTTACGCCTATTCCCACGGTCTGGGCCTTGCCCATGAAGTTGCGGTCCTGCCACTGTACGAAGCCCGACACCGGGAACTGGTTCAGGGTGCCGCCGAAGGTGGCTCCGAACTGAACATCCTTTGTCTTGCCCTCTTCGAGCTTGAACTCCAGGATCACGCCGTTGTCCGTCTGACCGTACATGAGGTCATAATCAAGATTTGCAAGAAGACCCGTGTTGTAGAGGTTCTGCGCGCTTGTGACCAGCTTGGCCTTTGAGAAGATGTCGCCCGGCTTGATTGCAAGCTCACGGCGCATGACATATTCCTTGGTCTTCGAAAGACCCGTGATCAGGATCTCCTCTACAGTTGCCTGCGGGCCCTCCGTGATATCAAGATAGAACTTGACGGTCATGTTCGTATCGTCACGGATATTGGAGATGTCCATTCCGTTGGCGATGTAACCGTCGTTGTAGTAAAGATCTGCGATTGCGCCGTACTCTGCCTGAACGGTCTCAAGGTTGAGGACCGAACCGACCTTCATGGACTGTACGTTCTTGATCTCATCATCGCTGAAGATGGTGTTTCCCGTGACTTCCATGCCGCCGTAGAACCACTGCTGGCCCTCTACGATGTCGAACGTGACCGTTGCGGCAAGGTACTTGGTGCTGGGAGACTCGACATATGTGATGATCGGGTCGGAGACGATTACGTCGATGTAACCGTTCTTCTGATAATATGCGGCGATATTGGCGGCATCGGCCCTGAGCTTGTCCTCGTCGAGGTATCCGTTGTTGAACAGGGACTTGACCTTGGATTTGACTTCCTTCTTGAGGCTGGCTGCATCAAAGTGCTCGTTGCCGGTGAAGATGAACTTCGTGACTCTGGTCTGCTCTCCCTCGGTGATGTTGAACGTTACCTTGTAGGTACTGTTCTCCTGGTCCTCCTCGATCTCATAGTCGATGGGGACGTTCAGAAAACCCTTGGCGGTATAGGCTGCCTTGATCTGGTCGACAGCGCTCGTGAACACGGACTTGGAGGAAGGATCGATGAACTTTCCTACGCCGATGGCTGTGACGGCCTCCCTGAGCTCCCTTGTCTTGATGGCGCTGTTGCCGTCGTAATTGATGGCACTGATCATGGGAATCTCATAGAATACAAAGGCTATCCTGAGTTCTCCGGCATCCGTTTTCTCGGCATCTGCAGTAAAGAAATCAACACCGTCGATGGAATAGAGTTTCTCCTGCAGCTCCGCGAACAGCTCGTTGGTGAACGGCTTGTAACGGTACACATAGAGGGCATCGTTGATGTCGGATTCCCTTATGTTCTTGATTCCGGTGAATGAGAACTCCGAAATCTCCATGTTATAGTACCAGGCGTCGGCTGCGGTTGCGGCAAAGAGAACCGCAAGTGTCAGGATCAAAGCCAAAATCAATTTTCTTTTCATCAAACGTCTCCCGAAGATACAATATATCAATCTAGAACTGTATCTGTTTGGTTACACTGAAACCAATAGTATCCAAAATATCGAAAACAGACAACTCTCGAGGCTGTGTGAACACACTCAGAGTCCCCATCGGAGTATCCCAGTCAAGGCTTATCTCCGTATCCAGTATCAGATCCTTCGCAAGGAAGTGTCCGACCTTGTTTGAAAGCTTGACGTTGCTGTCGGCCTTCAGCATCAGACGCACCTTTACGAACCAGTTATCCCCAACATACTTGCCTGCGAACAGAGAAGTCCTGTCCAGATAGCGTGCAAGCATGCTTATATCTCGCCTTCCGGTCAGCTCGCCCGGAAGAGCATCTATGATGACGTTGGACAGGATATTCGAACGTGCCGAGAAGATATCCAGTCCAAGTGCATTGCGTACCGTACCGGTGATCGAATAGTTCTTGTTGGACTCGATCACTCCTACCCTTGTCAGTGCATCACGGGCCGTTCTGGCAAAGCGTGCCAGAGACGACAGGGACAGGGTTCTGTCCAGGGCTCCCGAAGCAAGCACACTCTGGCCCAGCATGGCCAGGATTTCGTTCTCCGTCTTGGCGGGATTGCTGGTAAAACGCGGATTGATGTTATCCAGGGTCGCATTCTGAAGAATCATGCTGATGATGACCTTGTTCCCGTCGGAATCGTAGTCGGTAATCTCGGCAGTCAGATTCAGTAGGAACGGAACGGAATCCTCCAGCCCCGCGAACTTCCGCTGGGAGAGGTCCACGCTTCCTTCCCTGATGATGAAGTCATTCTGGAAGTAGTAGACCTGTCCGGTCTTGAGGGCTATTCCGCCATCGGTCTTGAAGGTTCCGCCATCGAGGATGAGACGCAATGTGCGGTCCTCTGCAAGCGTGAAGTTGATGAACGGATTGTCCTTCTCCGGATAATAGAACTCCACATCGTGGCCCGTCGTCATAGTGATATCCATATCCGACGGCACCTTCTTCTGATTGTAGAACCATTCGGGCATCGGGTTGTCGAACCTGAAGTCGATGAGCAGTGACGATACGTCGATATCGGTCGTCAGCTTCGGTCTTCCCGCATTGACGGAAAAGTCTACATAACCGGATACATCGCCGCGGATCTCGAATTCATTCTCGCCCATCAGCATCGGAAGCCAGAAGTCTATAGGAGTATCCTTGTCGATGTTCAGACTTACGTCAAAGGTCTCGACTCCCAGCCCCTGCATTATTATGTCGACGGCGACATCCCCGAAGAAGTAGCGTCCGTCGGCCTCGCTGTAGCCCGCCATCGGGGTTCTGGAAACCAGCAGCGAATGGTCGTTCAGGGAAAGAGCGACGTTCTTTGCGGTGATGATCTGGTCCGGCAGGAAGAACAATGTCATTTCGAAGGACTGGCAGTAAACCATTCCGTAGAGGCTGGGATTTGAAAGCGGGCCCTGGATGAGGACATCGCCTTCTATCAGGCCTTCGGTGAAGCTGAACGTGGGATTGCCCATGAACTGGTTCATGATCGGAAGCGGGAAACTGATGTCGGAGATCATCAGGTCCAGGTCATCTCCGACAAAGCCCCTAACCTTGAATCCGAAGAGGATATCCTCGTCGATCTCGATATCCAGATAGCCGCTATCCATATCGTAACTGCCGTTTATCAGGCTTCCGCTCAGATCCAGGACTCCGTTCTCCAGATGCATGTCCACCTGGGTATCGGCCATGGTGTATCCGTCGGAGAGCGTGATGTCCGAGAGCCCGAGCCTGAAATCGAAACCGTAATCGAGTCCGACGAAGGCCTGAAGCAGTCCGCTTGAAATCTCAGGTCCGCTTGCAGATATCGTGAGCCTTCCGCTTTGGGTTTTGGTTTCCATGCTCATGCCTGTGATTTCGTTTCTGAAGTTGAGGCTGCCGTCCAATGTAAGACGCCCGAGGTCCACGAGGAGATTGATATCGTCTATGCTCAGGCCTCCGATCTTTCCATAGGAATCGTAGAGGCTGATTTTCCTGTCGTCATAGAGGGCATTGAAATTGAACTCGTTGATTCCGCCGTTACCCCAGACAAGCTTTGCGGATGCATAGAGGGCGTTTTCCCTCTGTCCCAGGATGGAAAGGCTTGCAGTCAGCGAGTCGTCACTGATGCCCCTGTAGTAGAAATCAAGATAGAACTGGTTGTCGGTTGCGGCTCCCCTCAGCGCCGTTCTGGAACTGGATCTCAGCAGGTTCACGGTTCCGTTCACCGAAGAAGTATCCAGTTTCAGCAGGCTCGGAATGTCCGAGAATGTGAAATCCGCATCTCCGCTGTATGTCTCATCCGTTCCGCGGTTGCCCAGCTTGAGATTGGTAAGGAAAACGCTCCTGTCCGTAAGCGAAAGGTCGAACCCGACTTCGAAGGAATCCGAAACCAGAACCGAGAAATCGATGAGATCGACTTCAAATCCCTTTTCCTGGGTATCGTAACTGCCGGCAAGGGCGCAGGAAGCGCGTACCGGCATATCCCCTGACGGATAGAACTCGAGATCATCGAGGTACCCGATGCCCATGAGGATTCCGTCGTACATCCAGACATCCAGGTCCAGGTTGTCGCCCTTGAAGGTCAGATTGAGGGGATTCGGATAGAACTCCGCCGAGAAATGGAGTTCCTCAGGGAACATGGCTGCATCAAGCACTCCGTCAACCAGGATGTCCGAAAGGTCCTCCCAGTTCACATTGCCGTAGAGACCTCCGTCCAAGTAAGGGGATTCGAAGAGGAAGGTATGCTGCCTCTCGCCCTTCTCGTTCCTGAAGGTCAGCGTGGCCAGGGAGCTTCCGTCGGAAGTTCTCTGGAGGGAGAGAACTCCATCCGGAATCAGCTGCTTCAGATCGATGTTTCCGCTGTATGAAACCCTTATTCCTCCCGTTGAAACGGCAAGGGTCTGGATTTCTGCCAGGGATTCGTCCACCGTGGCTTCCAGAGTCAGGGCAGCGCTTACTGGCGATGAACCGATGGCGAGATTTCCGGCTGC
>CAKJZO010000066.1 GCA_918298275.1 Spirochaetota bacterium
AAGCAGGATGATGGTTCCGGCCTTCTTGATGAAGGACCAGCCGCGCTCCCATGTAAGTCTGAGCACAGAACCTGCTGTCGGGATATGGTAGGCGGGAAGCTCCATCACGAACGGAGCGGGATCGCCTGCGAACATCTTTGTCTTCTTGAGAATGATACCGGAAATGATGATTGCGGCCATACCTACGAAATAGGCAGAGGTGGAAACCAAGGCCGAACCGCCGAAGATTGCACCGGCTACCATTGCGATGAACGGAAGCTTTGCACCGCACGGAATGAACGTGGTTGTCATGATGGTCATTCTTCTGTCACGCTCGTTCTCGATAGTTCTGGAAGCCATGATACCGGGGATTCCGCATCCTGTTCCGATCAGGATCGGGATGAATGACTTTCCGGAAAGACCGAACTTGCGGAAGATCCTGTCCAAAACGAAGGCGATTCTGGCCATGTAGCCGCAGCCTTCGAGAATTGCCAGCATGAAGAACAGAACAAGCATCTGAGGCACGAAGCCCAGAACCGCACCTACTCCGGCGACAATACCGTCGAGAATCAGGCCCTTGAGCCAGTCTGCACAGCCGATTGCATCAAGGCCGCTCTCGACCAGAGCAGGAATTCCCGGAACCCATACGCCGTAGTCGGCAGGATCGGGCTCCTCGCCTTCATAGCTCTGATAGACTTCGATTGCACTCTGCAGGTCTTCATAGGTATAGGTGACATCCTCGGGGGCGAGGGTCTCTTCATCAACCAGAGTATAGTCTGCAGTGCTTCCGCTCTTGACGGCCCTGGCAGATGCCAGAACATCGGAGTACTCGGCTTCCTCATCCAGACCCACGAAGGCATCCAGGACGTTGGCAGCTTCTGCATATTCATCTGCAGCATCGCCGTATTTTCCGCTTCCTATGCCGAAAAGATGATAACCATCGCCGAACAGGCCATCGTTTGCCCAGTCTGTGGCTGCTGTTCCGACCGTGACCATTGCAATGTAGTAAACAAGGAACATGATTGCGGCAAAGATCGGAAGACCCAGCCAGCGGTTGGTCACCACGCGGTCGATCTTATCCGATGTGGAAAGCTTTCCTGCGTTGTGCTTCTTGTAGCAGGCCTTGATCACCTGGGCGATATAGACATATCTCTCATTGGTTATGATTGCTTCGGAATCGTCATCGAGTTCCTTCTCTGCTGCCTTGATATCGTTCTCGACATGAGAGAGGGTCTCGGGCTTGAGGCCAAGTTGCTCGATTACTTTCTTGTCACGCTCGAAGACCTTGATGGCATACCATCTCTGCATATCCTCGTCCATGTTGTGGACAACCGCTTCCTCGATGTGGGCAAGTGCGTGCTCGACAGGACCGGAGAAGGTGTGCATCGGAACCTTGTTGCCTTTGTTTGCCGCAGCGATTGCAGCCTGAGCGGCCTCCTGGACTCCGGTACCCTTCAGTGCCGAAATCTCGACGACCTCACATCCCAGTTCCTTTGCAAGCTCAGCGGTATTTAGCTTGTCGCCGTTCTTGCGTACCAGATCCATCATGTTGATGGCCACTACAACGGGGATTCCGAGCTCGACGAGCTGTGTGGTCAGATAGAGGTTTCTCTCGAGGTTTGTACCGTCTACGATGTTGAGGATTGCATTCGGTCTTTCGCCTACCAGATAGTTTCTGGCGACAACCTCTTCCAAAGTATATGGAGAGAGGGAGTAGATTCCGGGAAGGTCCGTGATGATCACGTCATCATGCTTCTTGAGCTTTCCCTCTTTCTTCTCGACTGTTACTCCGGGCCAGTTTCCTACAAACTGGTTGGCACCGGTAAGGGCATTGAACAGTGTAGTCTTTCCGCTGTTGGGGTTTCCTGCAAGTGCTATCTTCATATCTGCCTCCTTACTCCACCTCAACCATCTCGGCATCGGCCTTTCTGATGGAAAGCTCGTATCCGCGGACCGTAACCTCAACAGGGTCTCCGAGCGGAGCAACCTTGCGGACGTAGATTTCAATGCCACGGGTGATTCCCATGTCCATTATCCTGCGCTTGATGGCGCCTTCACCGTTGATCCTGACGACCTTGACGGTGCTGCCTATCGCAGCTTCTCTCAGTGTTTTCATATACTTTTCTCCTATATCAGACCATAATCTTGTTCGCCATGCCTTCGCTGATGGCGATCCGGGCTTCCTTGACGTTGACTATGATGTTGTTTCCCATCCTGTTCACGACCTTGACGTTTCCGCCTACTACAAAGCCCAGGTTCTCCAGGTGTTTCTTCACTTCCGGCGTCCCGCCTATTCTCTTGATGATGTTGTTCTCTTCTACATCTGCAAATGTCAAAGGCATCATGAAAACCTCCTGCCATTAGAGTTGGCTAATCAAAATTCGTTATATCTAATGTTGATTAGTCACATCTAACCATTGGGCAGTATAGTTAGAGAACTTTAACATGTCAAGCGTATTGATTTCTCAGCTTATTGTATTGATTCGCTTTTTTCCTTGCGGTATGCCAGGTAATAGGTAAAGAATCCTATCAGGCTCAACATCGTAAGGACATACAGTTCAGATACGGCAGAAGCAACCACATAGGATTTATCATCGAATACGTTCAGAACTGCAAAGCCTGTGGATATCAATGTGAATACCAGCAAACACCCTAGCAGCCCTGCCCCATCCCGATCCTTGCGTGCAATCATTCCTGTATACAGACAATATGTCAGGAATATCATGAATATTCCGCCGAAACTCAATATCCCATGCCACATGTTGACAACCGTCATGGTATTTCCGTCGCTGGGCATGACTTCCATCGCACCGAAATACAGAACGGCACAGGAAACGATCATCAAAACCCTGCATATCGTTTTCCGGATTTTTGTCATTTCACCAAGATCATGGGCCAGGAAAAACGAAATAATCATGGGAAGGAACATGACCACCATGGATATGAATATCCTCAAGGGGTCTCCGGAATACCATATCAAACGGGAGATGGATGCAAATACCGCATTCTCATCGCTTGAAATAACACTAACCCATGCAAGCAAGGGAGAAATGACGAACGTAAAACAAGCCAGGATCTT
Source organism: Spirochaetota bacterium (assembly GCA_918298275.1). Lineage (GTDB taxonomy): Bacteria > Spirochaetota > Spirochaetia > Sphaerochaetales > Sphaerochaetaceae > UBA9732. The sequence goes on from CAKJZO010000066.1 coordinate 3,059, forward strand.
CAGCCTTTTTGCAGCCTTTTCTATCCTGTTCATACCGAATTCCCCTGCTTGACAACCTTCTCGAACCTGAACATTCCGGAGAACTCCTCTCCGGATTCTTCCAGATATGAGCCCGGCTCGGGATCATTGGGGTCCGGATGTCTGCTGTTGAAGTACTCGACAATATGGAATCCGCACTTGTTCACATAGAAGTGGATGTTTCTGGTTTCGAAATACGGGGTGCAGGTTTCCCAGACCCGGGTCTCGGGGAAGAGGCGCTCGACCTCCTTCCATGCGGCAAAACCTATTCCCTTGCTGTGTTCTTCGGGATTGACGAACAGCAGATCCAGATGGTTGTGTTGGGTTTTCTCATCGATCGTTACGACAAGACCTCCGACAATCCGGCCGTCCTCCCTGATTCTGAATGCAAGGCCCTCATCTATACTTGTTTCTATGGTCTGCTGGGAAATAATCTCCCCTTCTTCCTCGAAATGATCATCGCGGAGGCCGAATTCCTCCGTTGCGCCATACTTGAATGCCCTCTGGTTATCCAGAACGAACTGATTTCTGTCCTCTTCCGAAAGACGTGTAAGAGTTATTTCCGCCAAATCATTGACCTCCGATCTGTTTTGTTCTTTTCGGTTCCTAAACAGATAGTAACAATTCGGCATGATTTATAACAGAAGAGAAATATGAAGAAATCTGTATTTCCAGGGGTTTTGACTATATTCCGTCGTTCGGCCGGCTATACTGTCAGCGTATGGAAAAAGGTCTTACTGTTCTGAGGAAATCGAAAAACACTTTCATAACCCCATCTCCTTCAATAAAGCTTTCTCCGAACACTATTTCTTTTTAAACCTCAGTATCCCTTTTCCAAAAGAAAACCTCCCTTGCGTCGCAAGCGAGGTTTTTCTTTTTGTCTCAGACCATGATGAATTTCAGAAGAACTCTGCTCCGATTCTTCCGTATGCACCTTTGCTTGTCGGGAAAGCAAAAATATGCTCGGACATCTCCTGCCCGAGGAAAGCCTTGGTTATCTCGTCAAGCTTTGCATTCATGTCGATGTCCTCGAACAGCTGCGGATACACGCTCTTGGCAATGAACCATGTATCGGCCAGTGCAAGCTCATAGTTCGTGTAGTAGGCATTGAATGCCAGCTGCAGGTAGACTTCTCCTTCTTTCCAGGCCTTGACTGAATCGAACATCGTGGAATCTTCGGCATAGAGCGGTCGGATGTTCTTCACGGCTGCAGCATCGATGATCATGATGTCGATGTCCGAGCCGATTGCCACGAACTTCTCCTTCTCGATGCTCTGGTTTCCCTTGGTCGCAAGGTCAGAGAGGACATTCTTCACCCCGGCGACCTCGAACAGCGGGAAATTGGGGCTTGTCATCAGATGATTGGTGGTTCCCCAGTTACCCAGTCCGCAGATGTAGACCGAAGGCTTCTGATCCTCTGCAACACCGGCGGTACGGGTGGAAATCTCTGCGGCCTCTGCTTCCACGAAGGCAATAATGTCTTCTGCCCTATTCTCCTTGCCGAAGACCTTACCCAGAAGGCGCAACGTATCCTTGAACGGATCGGCAAACACGCTCTGCCCCGGCTTCAGGGTGATAACGGGAATACCCAGCTGCTCCTGCAGAGCATTCTCCTTGTCCACATCCTCATATTCCGAGATTACGATGTCAGGATTGCAGGAAAGGATCTTCTCCGCCTCGGCAACCTGTGCCTGAGGTCCGCCCACTCCGCAGGACGGAAGCGAAGCAAAAGCATCGCCGAAGGCAATGTGATAAGGAAGAGCAACGGAATCGAACATCTTCGGCCTGTTCTGCAGGGTCTTGTTCTCTATGTCCTCTACTCCGCACAGCAGATCCGAGCCGTTTATGTAGGTATACAGTCTCAGCGCTCCTGCACCGATGCAGACAACCCTGGTGTAGCTTCCCGGAACAATCTCGACCTGTCTTCCGATCATGTCGGTCACGACAACGCTCTGAGCCTTAGCCGGCGCAGAACTCTCCGAAACCGATGCAGCAAAAGATACGAAAGCAACCATTGCCACGGCAAACAACATCAACAATCTCTTAGTCATTTCTGAACTCCTTATAATAGTTTATGAATTTGTCTCCATGGTCATTCACCAATGCGGCTTCGACCCCGTAGATATCCCTTATCACTTCAGGCAAGAACACCTGATCATCACCCGAGTACCTGATTGAACCATCCTTCATAAAAAAGAATCTGTCACCGAAAATCATGGCCTGATTCAAATCATGTATTGAAGAAAACACCGTAATATTCTTATCATGAGCTATCTTTCTTGCTTCCCTGATTATCAGAAGCTCGTTTGCGATATCCAGATTTCCGGTGGGCTCATCAAAGACCAGAACCTTGGGCTCCTGGGCAAGAGCACGGGCAATCGCCACCTTCTGCCTTTCGCCTCCGGAAAGCTCCTGCACGTTGCGGCAGCTGACCGACGACAGATCCGTCTCCGAAAGAACCCGCTCCACCACATCCAGGTCCGAACGTGACGGTTTGATGCTGTAATAGGAAACGCGCCCCGCGAGAACCGTCTGAAAGACAGTCAGATCCCCGAATTCTATCTGCTGCGGCACATAGGCCACCAGAGCCGCCCTCTCTCGCCTGGACATGGCAAGAAGATCCTGTCCGTCGAACAGGACAGATCCGGCCGAAGGCTTCAGAACGCCCGTGATTATCTTCAGGAGAGTGCTCTTTCCTGCTCCGTTGCGTCCCAGAAGAATCCCCACATGTCCGTCGCAGAGACTCAGGTCCACGCCCCTCAGAACCGGTTTGTCTGTTTCATATGCAAAAGAAAGGCCCTTGATTTCAAGCATCAGCGACGCCTCCCTTTTGAGAAGATGATTGCAATGAAGAACGGGGCTCCAAGCATCGAGGTAATGGCTCCCACCGGCAGCGCCGAGCCGTTTCCCATGCTCCTTGAAAGGGTATCCGCAATCAGAAGCAGCAGGCTACCGCACAAAGCGGATGCACTGATGGACCAGAAATGCTCCTGACCGAATATCTTCTTCACTATGTGCGGGCAGATGATTCCCACGAACCCGATTATCCCCAGGAACGACACGCAAACGGCAGTGATCATGGATGCCAGCAGCATAGACACGAAGCGCAGGGCCTTTACGTTCACTCCCACCGAAATCGCCACGGCATCCCCGCTTAAAAGGGCATCGTAGCGTCTGGACATGAAGAGGAAGAAGACAATCCCCGCCCCGACCGCAAGCAGCATTATCAGGTCCGTCCTGTAGGTAGCCCTGCCCAGGTCTCCGAAATTCCAGACAACAGCAGCAGAAAGACCCACATCCGTGGCATAGAACTGCAGGATCGTGGTGGCTGCCGTCCATACGGAGCCCATGGCGATACCTGCCAGCACCACTATATTCGGCGAGAAGCTCCTTGTCCCGCACAGTCCCAGAATCATCAGGATCGATGCCACTGAGAACACGAAGGCCATCAGGGATGTGGAGTACGGATTGGCTCCCACATCAAAATTGGCCAGATGGTTGCCCGTATCAAGGAATCCTCCGGCAAAGGCGATTATGGAAAGATTGGCTCCGAAGACAGCAGCGTTTGATACTCCCAGCGTAGACGGGCTTGCCATGCTGTTGTTCAGGTTCGTCTGCATTATCAGACCGGACACGGAGAGCCCTGCACCGGCAATGATTGCTGCAATCACGCGCGGCATGCGGATCTTCCATATGATTCTGTTGTTTGCCGCCGTGCTTTTATTCAAAAGCGCCCGGATGCACTCTGATACGGACATGTGCGAGGAACCCACAAACAGGCAGACTGCGGCCATCAGCAGCACCGCCAATAGCAGCAACAGAGTCACCGTTCTTTTCTTGCCTGAATTCGAAATCACAGGACGCACCAACCTATAGCATTATGAGAATGAAACTTCAGCTTCTGATGCGCCCTTCGTGGACGTGTTGTAAAAAGAATAAAAGAAATCCGACAGCAATTCAACTGTCGGATTGTAACATCAGTGATTGATCTTATTCGCTGATGAGCATTGTATTCGGATCCAGAGCCACTCCTGCGGGATGCGGGATGTTCTTGCCGTGATCCTTGACAACAGTCATGATGACCCTGCTCTTCTCGTCGTTGTAGTGAAGACCGACAAGCACATCAATCATCTCAAGGTAAGGATCCATTGTCACGGGCACTCCGTACTCGGTGAACTCGACGTTGGGTCTTGCAGGTGAAACGCAGAACCAGACCTCGATGTTCATCTTCTGGGCAAAGGCCTTGATCTTCTTTACATCATCATCTGATGCCATCGTCAGCTTGTAACCGTCGAAGAAGACTGCATCGGCCTTGAAGGAACCCTGGTTGATCAGCGTCTCGAGGCTGGAGAGGATCTTGTCCACGCCTACTCCCTCCTGGGAGAAGTTCATCATGACGCGGTTGCTTCTGATGGTCTGGTAGACATCGAAGGCATCATCCAGGCTGCGGAACTCGGAAATCTCGCGGAAGGCCTCCTTGTACCAGTTCATGATGTGCTCTACGTTGGCGCCGAACGAAACATGGATGACATTCAGGCCGCGCAGGATCTTGTCGATTGCCAGATGGACCATACATGCGGTCTTGCCTACTCCGTGCTGGGAGGCAAGAACTCCGAGGTTTCCGCGGCCGAGGCCACCGTCGATCGAACTCTCAAATACTCTTATCGGACTTTTCTTAATCAGTTCTGCTACTTCCATATCAAATTCCTTATATCACCATGATAACATGCGAAATCACTTCTTGGCTTTATCTTTTTCCTCTTTCTTGGCCTTAAGCTCTTCTGAAATCGACTGAGGAACCTTGGCATAGCGGCAGACTTCCATGGAGAACTCGGCCTTGCCCTGGGTCATGGATCTCAGGACCGTGGAGTATCCGAACATCTCTGCAAGAGGTACTTCCGCATCAACGGTACAGTTGTTTCCGTCCTCGGTGGAGCTGACGATCATTCCGCGTCTCTGGTTGACTGTTCCGAAGATTGCACCCTGGAACTCGGAGGGACCTTCGATCTCGACCTTCATGATGGGCTCGAGGATAGCAGGCTTTGCCTTTGCGAAAGCTTCCTTGAAAGCTGCGATTGCAGCAGTCTGGAAAGCCATATCGGAGGAATCGACCGGGTGGAAGGCTCCGTCGTTGATCACAACGCGCACGCCGACAATCGGGAACTCAAGCTGCGGGCCCTTCTTCATGGCTGTCATGAAGCCCTTCTCGCAGGAAGGAATGAACTCTGTGGGGATGACTCCGCCCTTGACCTCGTTGACGAACTCGAAGTCCTTGGGTTCCTCTTCGGAGGCAGGATCGCGCACGATTGGCTCGATGTAGCCTGCAACACGTGCGAATTGTCCGCTTCCGCCTGTCTGCTTCTTGTGGGTGTAGTTGAACTCTGCCCTCTGGGAGATGGCTTCGCGGTAGGCAACCTCGGGAGCGCCGACCGTGACTTCACAGTTGTACTCGCGTCTCATGCGCTCGACGTATACATCCAGATGGAGCTCTCCCATACCCTTGATGATGGTCTGGTTGCTCTCGGGATCAACGTAGCACTGGAAGGTCGGGTCTTCCTTCATGAAGCGGTTGATTGCCTTGCTCATGTTGTCCTGGCTCTTCTTGTCCTTCGGGAGGATTGCCAGGGAGATGACGGGATTGGGCACGAACATGCTTGTCATGGCATAGTTGAGTCCTGCACCGCAGAAGGTGTCTCCGCTTGCACAGTCAATGCCGAACAGAGCTGCGATCTCGCCGGAACCGCACTCGGAGATATCTTCCATCTCGGATGCATGCATCTTGATCAGTCTTCCGACCCTGACGCGCTTGCCGGTTCTGGTGTTGATCAGCTCATCACCCTTTCTCAGCTTGCCCTGATAGACACGGATGTAGGTCAGCTGACCGTAGCGGCCGTCCTCGAGCTTGAAGGCAAGGACCACGGGGATCTTCTTGTCGTCAGCCTCGAGAAGTACCTCGGCCTCGTTGTTGTCCAGATCCAGAGCCCTGTTCTCGACATCCCTCGGCTCGGGCAGATACTTTGTAACGCCATCCAGAAGAGGCTGGATACCCTTGTTCTTATGGGCCGATCCCACGAAAACCGGGCACATCTTCAGAGACAGCGTGCCGCGTCTGATTGCAGCTTCGACCATCTCGATAGAAGGCTCCTCGCCTTCAAGGATCATGTTCATCAGCTCGTCATCGAAATCGGAAGCTGCCTCGATGAGCTCCTCACGCTTTGCAAGAGCCTCTTCCATCATGGCCTCGGGAACCTCTTCCTCGCGCAGGATGTTGCCGTTGGGGCCGTCGAAGTAGATGGCTTTCATGCGGATGAGATCCACGACGCCCTCGAGTCTGTCCTCAAGTCCGATGGGCAGCTCTACGAGCACTGCATTCAGATGAAGCTTCTCGCGCATTTGGCCTACGACTCTGATCGGATTTGCTCCCACACGGTCGCACTTGTTGATGAAAGCGATTCTGGGAACCTTGTAGCGGTCCATCTGCCTGTCGACAGTGATGCTCTGGCTCTGGACTCCACCGACGGAGCACAGCACCAGGATGGCACCGTCCAAAACACGCAGCGATCTCTCGACCTCGATGGTGAAGTCGACGTGGCCCGGAGTGTCGATGACGTTTATCTCGTAGCCCTTCCAGTTGACGCTGGTGGCTGCGCTGGCTATGGTTATTCCTCTCTCGCGCTCAAGCTCCATGCTGTCCATGGTTGCTCCGACGCCGTCCTTTCCGTGGACTTCGTGGATTGCGTGAATCCTGTTGCAGTAGTAGAGGATTCTCTCGCTGAGGGTGGTTTTTCCGGAATCGATATGTGCGCTGATTCCAATGTTTCTCATCTTTGACAGTTCAATTGCCATTTTCTTCTAAAACCTCAATCTTATTTTCTCAAATTCCTTATCTCTAAAAACGTTAGTAACCTATTATATTTTTTAAAAAACATCAATCGGATTTTGCATCAATGAAGAAAAAAAACAATGCACCCCGTTTCCGAGGTGCATTGGTCAAATCCGATAATTGGCTTAGAAAGCCCGGATCGGACGGACATAGAACTCGTGGTACCGGGTCTCTCTCCCTTGCTTTCCGAGAGCGAGGTACGGGTTTGTATCATCGAAGAACTGGTCCCACATCTGAGTTACAGTGTTGGGGTCCTCGCTGGAGGACCAGTAAAATCCGAGAGCAAAACCCTCAGGGTTAGCGCTCCTGAGATTTACGAGAACAAGATTAAGCTCATCCTTGCTGGGCAGGAACCAATCATCGAAATCCCCAACCTTATAGTCTGCACATGCCTTTGCAGCATAAGGGGTCTTATCTGACCCGGCTGTAGAGATATATGCCTCACTGCCCATTGTTTCGACAAGCTTCTCTGTATTGGTCTTGCCCGTTCCGATTGCAGTTCCGGTGCAGTTGGTTTCATTGAATGTGCCTGTTCCATTCACATACAGATTGCTTCCGGCATCTTCTGTTCTGTAATAGCCGATTCTGTAGGTACCAAGGTCTGCCGGTGCAGCTTCAAGGTATCTCCATCCGCATTCGGATGATGTCAGTCCGTCTGCGTTGCCCGTGCCGTTGTCCGCATCACAGTCATAGAAGATCTTTCCGCCTGCGGGGCCTGTGTCACCTATGGCATATTCAAGATAGTCAGAATATGAGGCATCACATCCCGAGCACTCAAACACCTTCTTCCCTTTTCCATCGGGAGTCCCGGCATCATATGAATGTCCTGTAGCGGCAATGGCCTCTGTCTTTGTTTCTCCGCACTCAGTACACTTGTAGGTCTTCACTCCATCCGTGGTGCAGGTTGCTTTTGTTGTGATTTCACCTTCGTTCCATGTGTGCTCATGTTCCGGCTCCTCTGTACAGGCAACCAGAGCCACGATGCTCAGAACTATAAGAATAACGGCAATTGTCTTCCTCATGTTTTAACCCTCCGTTTAGTCTAGTTTACTACTTAGCAATGCACCCCGTTTCTGAGGTGCATTGATATTTGAAAGCTTGTTTGAATGGCAATCAGTCGACGAGGAAACGTCTGACCATGTACCATCTTGAGTTCGGGCCTTGGTTTTTGGTGCTGGATTCTCCGTACCTCATTGTACGGTTATAATACACGTCTGTTGCTTCACGGGTGCTGGACCATATTCCATATCCGGGCCATATAAACTCGAATCCGGCATTCAGTGCAACTGCCAATTCACCGACAGAAGGAATGAACCAGTCTGTTTTGCCTCCTTCATCTGATTCCGAAGCAACATAGAACGCACACTGGTTTCCATTCGGTCTCTGTCCCTTTCCATCTACGCTATAATACAGATATCCGTTCAGGAATGCCTGAACAAAGATTTCGGTATTGGCTTTTCCATCTCCGATTGCAGCTCCAGTGGACAATGGCTCTGTAATCAGTTTGCCACCTTCACGACTGTTTGGATCTTCAGGATCTTTTGTAGAGTAATAGACCTGGTAGTATACGGAAGAAAGAACCGTACTTGAAATCTCCATGTATCTCCATCCACAGACATCTGACTTCAATCCATCGGGACCTGCCCCTTCATTGGTATCGTCATTATCAGCATCGCAGTCATAGAAGATGAATCCGCCTGCAGGACCTGTGTCACCGATATTGTAGGAAGGAATCGGGGCCTTCTTGGTCGCATGACAGACAGTACACTCGAAATCAATGTTTCCTGCCCCATCGGGAGTTCCTTCATCCCAGGTATGTCCGGCCGGGATTGTGAGATTGGTCAGTTCAAGCCCAAGATCATTGAAGTCCTTTCCACATCTGGAGCAATGATTGTATGTCTTGGTTCCCGGTGTGGTACAGGTTGCCGCAACACCATCCACATGTGTCAGATCATGTCCCAGCGCCGCAAGCGGGGGATATTGCGCATAAGAGTAACCACAAATGGTGCATGTAAAGGTTTTGGTTCCGGTAGTTGTACATGTCGGCTCAACGGTGACAACTCCTTCGTCGTATGTATGTGAACCGAGATCAGACTTTTCGGTTGTATGTCCACAGGTTGCAGCATGCCAGTGCTGGCTCGGGTTGTTAGTCCATGCGGAAGAGAATGTATGAACATGCTCGCCTTCCGGTGCACCGTATGCCCTGACGGGAAGAACTCTATAAGGGGTTCCTCTTGTTGTGGATCCATCCTGGCTTCCATCATTGAAACGTCTGGAATATGCATTCGTAACATTATCCGGGTTTTCACTGGAAGTCCAAAGAATCTGGTTCTTGGCAAAACCACCCAGATTTGCGCAGACAAGGTTTTTATAAATCTGATAGACTTCGTCGCTGCTGGGAAGGAACCAGTCATCGTATACAACGTCGTTGACTTCAAGAGAATAAATGTCACACAATCTAGCAGCATAATTACCGGAGATATCATCAAACCTATAGGTCTCATCCCCCATTGCTTCAACCAGTTTTCTCGTATTCTCCTTTCCTGAACCTAATGCAGTCAAAGTACAATCGGATGCATCGTACACAGTAGTACCGTTTACGAAGAGATTCGCTCCTTCCGCAGAGGTTCTATGGTATCCGAACTGGATTCCCGTATAACCTTTGGAATCCTTTATAGCCGCCGGTGCGGCTTCAAGATATCTCCATCCGCAGTCGCAGGAAACCAATCCATCGGCATTACCAAATGCATTATCCGCATCACAGTCATAGAATACATAGCCACCGGCCTCTCCGACAAAGGGTTCGAACAGGCCGCATCTGGTACAGACATGGTCCACCATGTCGTGCCCGAAAGCAGGAATCGTCACATTCTTTACATATCCGCAAACCGTACATGTCTGGGTTCCGGTACCGGAGGCAGTACATGTTGCGGCTTTTGTTACCTTGACATCACCGAAAGTGTGGGCAGCACTGTCACCGATCACCTCATGACCGCAGGTTGCTACATGCCAGTGATAATTAGCATCTGTTGTCCAAGTTGTGCTGAACTCGTGTGCACTTGCATCAGCCGGAATCGACTCGGTCTTTTTTGCGCCACAATTCAAGCATGTGTAAGTCCTCACACCTGTTTGCGTGTGTGTAGCCGGTGTAGTTATCTCACCTTCCACTCCCCAGTTGTGCACTGCCTTGTCCGTGTACAGTTCCGTATGTTCACAGGTGGCTGCATGCCAGTGATAGGTATCATCGTGAGACCACCCTATTTCATAACTATGCCCGGTAGCTGGAATGACCTCAGTCCTAGTCTCTCCGCAGCCTGTGCAGGTATAGGTCATCACACCATCCGTGGTGCAGGTTGCTTTTGTTGTGATTTCACCTTCGTTCCATGTATGCTCGTGCGCAGGCTCCTGCTTGCAGGCCATGATGCCGAGGACACACAAGGCTATGAGTAAAAGAATAAAACTCTTTTTCACGTTTTAACCCTCCGTATGTTTAGTTTACTCCCATAGTGGGGGGGTATCGTCAACCTAGTAATTTATTGTTTGCATTATAAATAATTATTTAGAGAAAACAAAAATGCACCCCGTTTCCGAGGTGCATTGAAATCACGCAAGTAATCTCTTAAGTTATACTCTCAGCAGAACCCTTCTGGACTCATCCGAATAATCATCCCGTGGATATACGGCAATTTCAAGATCTAAATCCAGGCTGTCCAGATAATCCAAAAGCGTTGATATTTTCATGTCTTTTCTCTTTTCAATTTTTGAAACAGACGCCTGATTGAAATTCCTCATCTCTGATTGCTTCACTCCTTGCTCTTCTCGGAGAAGATAAAGCCTCATAGCAAGAATCTCCTGCTCCGCCTTGATTTTGGCTCTTCTGACAGACTCTTCCGACATACTGGCTTCCATACTTTTAATTGCGTTCTTCATTTTCTCCTAATTCCTTCTCATGTTGCTTGATAATAGCTTCTGCCTTGCTAATCAGGTCCCTATAGAACCTATCTTCGTTTTTTCCTTTCTTGTCACCGCCAATCAAAAGGAAAGCACTCCTCTCCGGATCAAAATAAAAGGCAATTCGCAATACATGATCCGGGCTTTGACATCTGAGTTCCTTTATATTCCTACGATTCTCCGTTCCTTTAAGAGTATCGACAAATGGCCTCCCGAGAGTTGGTCCGAACTCCTGAAGCAGATAAACTTTTACGAGAACTGCTTCCTTACTTTGTTCGTCCAGAGAGGAAAACCATTCATCATATTCTGAAGAAGAACTTACCAACCACACAACTCAATAATATTCACTCAAGTGAATACTGTCAATCTTAACTTGATTGTACAAAAATGCACCCCGTTTCTGGAGTGCATTGGAAAGCCCTGTCCGAAGGAATCAGATCAGGCCGTTGTCGATGTAATAGGCATAGTTGGTCACACCATACTCGAACGTATCTGCTACGTACTGGGCCTGATAATCGAGGGTCTGCAATCCGTATTCGGTAATACCCTGGGAGGTCTTGCGCTCAATCGGTCCCAGATAAGTAATCGAGTAGGCATCGACGAACAGGAGCGAGATGACCGCAGTATCTTCCTTGGCTTCAAACTTCAGGTCAACGACAATCCACCCGTCCTGAGCCAGAGGTCCGACATTCGAACTCAATTCGTTTCCGGAAACAAGGATTGTCCTTGCATCCTTGTCTTTGGAAATTGTAACGGTCTTATCATCACCATAACAGTCCTGAACGAATCTTTCGAGCATCAGGTAGATCTGGTCCGGCGTATACTCCTTGGCTGTGTAATCTGAAATCTTAACTTCCCTGACAACCGGTTCAACATCGGAAGCCTGTGTAGTGGAGCAGGAAACGATAGCTAGCAATAGCACTATGGCGATGAAAACAAAAGCAATTCTCTTCATATGAACCTCCATTCATTTTCCAACTCTAATAATAGCACGTACATTGTCATCATACAATGCAAGGCTTTTCATTTTCCTACAGTAGTTATATGATATGGTGACTTTATTACATAATGGTGGAACTATGGACATTGAAGTAAAGAACTTTCACCCGCTGGAGGTAAAGCTCCTGAGGCATGTCGGTCTCGGAGAGGACATCTCGGCAGAGAGAATCGTCAACGAACTGGATTACAAGATCGGTCAGTGCAACCAGGCATTCAGCTGGCTGTGCGCAAAGGGCTGTCTCAAGGAGACCGGCCGCAGGACCATCGTCACATATGAACTGACCGAGCTCGGACAGGCTCAGGCCAACGAAGGCACCCCCGCACAGAGGATCTTCGATCTTCTCAAGGGCGGCGAGCCGCTTTCACTGCCGGAGATTGCAGAGAAGCTTGGTCTTGAGAAGAGCGACATCGGCTCGGCATACGGCAGCCTCTCCAAGGCCGGAACCTGCGCCATGAACGCGGAGAACAAGGCATTCGTCAAGAATGACCAGCTCCCGGCAGACGTAACGGAGACTGCAGAGCTTCTGAAGAAGGGCCTTGCCGGTCCGATCGACGAAGCAACGATGACTGAACGCGAGAAGGCACTCATGGGCCGCATCTCCAAGAAGCGCGGAGCAGCAGGCAGCCCCTACAAGATGACCGAACGTGAGGAAGTCACCTATCAGATGACAGAAGCCGGACAGGAGGCCAAGGAGGCACTTCTGAAGGCCAACATCACCGGAGAGGAAATCGGAGTCCTCACCCCGCAGATCATCGCAAGCGGCAGCTGGAAGACGGCAAGCTTCAGACCGTACGGCCTCGATGCACCCGTGCAGAGACTTATCCCCGGCCGCCACAACCCGTATGCAAACTACATCCAGTGGGTCAAGGACAAGCTCACCTCCCTCGGTTTCGAGGAATTCGACGGACCGCTTGTAGAGAACGAGTTCTGGAACGGCGATGCCCTCTTCATGCCGCAGTTCCACAGTGCACATGATATCCACGACGTCTACTACGTCAAGGAGCCTAGACACTGCAAGCAGATCGAGGAGCCCTGGCTCTCCAACGTGGCGGCAACCCACGAGAACGGAGGCAACACCGGATCCCGCGGCTGGCAGTACAAGTTCGACCATGAGTTCACCAGGCGTCAGATCCTCAGAAGCCAGGGAACAGTCCTTTCAGCCCACCAGCTCACCAAGGCAAAGGTCCCCGGAAAGTACTTCGGTATCGTCCGCTGCTTCCGCTTCGATGAGGTCGATGCAAAGCACGGTGCGGATTTCTACCAGACCGAAGGAATCGTCATCGGCAAGGAAGCCAACCTCAAGGACCTTCTGGGTCTTCTGAAGATGTTCGCAGTCGAGGTTGCCGGCGCAACCGACTTCAAGTATGTGCCCGGCTACTTCCCCTTCACCGAGCCCTCGATCGAGATCCACATCAAGCACCCTGTGCTCGGATGGTTCGAGATGGGCGGATCAGGTATCTTCAGACCTGAAGTCACCAAGAGCCTCGGAATCGACGAACCGGTTCTGGCATGGGGCCTCGGAATCGACAGAATGGCCATGATGCACCTCGGAATCAACGATATCCGCGACCTGTTCTCACCGAACATCGACAGCGTCAGGACAAGGAGGGGTAACTAATGCCTAAGTTTGAGACCAAAGAGAAATTCCTTTTCAATCTTCTCGGCAGAGAATATACGGATGACGAGCTCGAGCAGGTATTCCCCCGCGCAAAGGCGGAGCTTGACGAGCATGACAAGGAGAACGGAGTCTTCAAGATCGAGCTCAACGACACCAACAGACCGGACCTCTGGTCTGCCATGGGTCTTGCCAGACTTCTGAAGAACTACGAGAACCCTCAGATTAAGCAGTACGATTTCTTCTCCTCCAAGTGCTTCACGGCCGACAACAAGGGCCGCGAGCTGCACGTCGGAAACAGGGCTAAGGAAGTGCGCGAGTTCTCCTGCGGCTTTGTCGCCAAGGGCAAGACCGTTGACGAGGACATCCTTCTTACCCTGATCCAGAGTCAGGAGAAGCTCTGCTTCAACTTCGGAAGAAAGAGAAAGACCATCGCCATGGGAATCTACCGCAACGACCTGATCAAGTACCCCATCCACTACGACGGAGCCGATCCGGACAAGACCCACTTCGTGCCCCTGCACATGGAAGAGGACCTTACGCTGCGTGAGATTCTGGAAAAGCATCCCAAGGGACAGGAATACGGCTACATCATCAAGGACAAGCCGGTCTACCCGTATCTTTATGACGACAGCGGCGAGACACTGTCCATGCCTCCTGTGATCAACAGCGCCTACGTAGGTGCAGTCGAGGTCGGGGATAACAACCTGTTCGTCGAGATGTCGGGTCCGATCCTCAAGGACATCCTGCTCTGCGCATCCATCATGGCAGTGGACATGGCAGACCTGGGCTTCGAGATCGAACCTGTCAAGGTCATCTACCCCTATAAGACGGAGTTCGGAAAAGAGATCACCGTCCCCTACTACTTCCAGGATTCACAGAGCTGCACCATCGAAGACATCAAGCACGTTCTCGGAGAGGACATCGATGCCGAGGAAGCCAAGGATGCACTTCTCAGAATGGGCGTCTACAGCGTCAGCGAGGGCAACACCATCCACATCACCTGCCCCGAGTACAGAAACGACTTCCTGCATCCGGTGGATGTGGTCGAGGATGTCATGATCGGCTACGGCCTGGAGAACTTCGAGCCCACCATCCCACGCGATTTCACCGTCGGACGCCTTACCCCGGCCGAGGAACTCGGACGCAAGGTAAAGGACATCATGGTCGGAATGGGTTTCCAGGAGATGATCTACAACTACCTCGGTTCAAGGCGCGAGTACGTCGACAACATGCACATCAAGGGCGACAAGGTCATCATGATCGCAAACCCGATGAGCGAGAACTTCGAGGCAGTAAGACCGTCCATCATTCCGTCCCTGCTGGAGAGCGAGAGCGTCTCCGGCCATGCCACCTATCCGCACAGGATCTTCGAGGTCGGCAAGGTCGCATTCCTCGAGCCGAGCGACAACAGCGGAACGGCAACCAGAAACTACCTGGGCTTCATGAGCGCAGACGGCTCTGTAACATTCAACGATGCGAACAGTTTCATTAATACACTGATGTACTTCCTTAGGGTCGAGTACACTCTGGCAGCTCCGGAAGATGATCCGAGATTCATCCCCGGCCGCTGTGCAGACATAATGGTTGGGGGGAAGAAGATCGGAATCTTCGGCGAGGTACATCCTGCCGTCCTGGAAAGCTGGGGCTGCGGAATGCCTGCAGTCGTTGCAGAGGTCGATCTTGACTGCTTGCTGTGATTGACAAAAACCTGAGTATCGATGCGCTTCGCATCATGCTGAATTCAAGGTTCTTCGAGGAAAAGACCGAAGAACTGTTCAAGGCGGGACTTATCCACGGGACCACACACCTGGCCAACGGCCAGGAGGCCTCCCAGGCGGGTCTGTGCATGGCACTTGATGACGGGGACTGGATTGTCCCCACCCATCGCTGCCACGGATTCACGCTCTGCAAGGGGTCATGGCCTGTTGCGATGTTCGCCGAGATGTTCGGCTCACGCCAGGGCCTTGCGAAAGGCCTCGGCGGAAGCATGCACATGCCGGACAAGGAGAACTGCAACCTGGGATCCTCGGCGGTAGTAGGTTCCGGAGTTCCGCTTGCGACAGGCATTGCCTTCTACAAGAAGTTCGAAAGCCTCGGAAGCGCTTCTTTTGCAAAATCAACTACCCAGAACCCGAAGGAGCTTCCTCCTGTTCCGGTAAAGAATCTCAGTGTCGCCATCTTCGGTGACGGAGCCTCGAGCAGAGGCAGTGTCCATGAATCGATGAACCTGGCCTCCATCTGGAAGCTTCCTGTTCTCTTCTATTGCGAGAACAACCGCTACGGAATGTCCGCCCCGAGCGACAAGATGATCAGCGTAGACAAGGTCTCAGAACGCGCCGCAGCCTACAACATGCCCGGCAAGGTCGTTGACGGCAATGACTTCGAGGCAGTCTATCAGGCAGTCAAAGAAGCAAGCGCCTACATCAAGGCAGGAAACGGTCCGTACCTTCTGGAGGTCATGACCTACCGCTTCAAGGGCCACTCCAAGAGCGACAGAAGACTCTACCGCACAAGTGACGAGGAGCAGCAGTGGCTTCTGCGTGACCCGATCCTCCTGTTCGAACAGAAGATGATCGATAACGGCTATGTCACAAGGGACGAGATAGAACATATTGAGCAGGAGTGCAGGAAGGGAATAGACCTGCAGGCCGAAACGGCCCTCAGGGACAGTTCCGACAAGCTTACCGAAGACGAGGTTCTAAATCTCGTATATGCAACCAGGGAGGACAGGTCATGACATTCCGCGAAGCAATCAGAAAGGCAATGTCGGACGAGATGTCCGCCGATAAAAACGTAGTGCTCTTCGGTGAGGATGTAGGCGTCTACGGAGGCTGCTTCAAGGTCACCGAAGGCCTGTGGAAGGAGCATCCGGACCAGGTCATAGACACCCCGGTTTCAGAGGAAGGCTTCACCGGCATGGCCGTAGGAGCTGCGATGATGGGACTAAGGCCCATAATCGAGATAATGTATGCCGATTTCTACACCCTGATCTTCGACCCCATCGTCAACCATGCGGCAAAGACACACTTCATGAGCGGCGGCCAGTTCTGCTGCCCGATTACGGTGCGTCTTCCCGAAGGCAGCGGAACCGGTCACGGAGCCCAGCACACCCAGAGCCCCGAGGCCCTTTTCATGAACGGCACGGGCCTCAAGATCGTGGCTCCGTCCAACCCTTCCGATGCATACCACCTTCTCAGAGCATCAATCCGGGACAACAATCCGGTGCTGTTCTTCGAGCACAAGCTTCTCTACCCCATGGACGGAGAAATCTCTTCCGAACCCGTCCAACTGGGAAAAGCCAAGGTAATCGGCAACGGACTTGATGTGACCATAATCGCCTACTCACATGCAGTGTCAACCGCATTGGAGACCGCGGAACTGCTGCACAACATGGGAATCAACGCCACAGTTGTGGACCTCAGGACCCTTAACCCGCTGGATAAGGACACAATCTTCGAACAGGTGCAGAAGACAGGTCGTGCCGTACTGATTCAGGATCCCAACGGAATAGGCGGAATAGAAGCGCAGGTGTGTGC
>CAKJZO010000067.1 GCA_918298275.1 Spirochaetota bacterium
AGATACCTTCTGATGAACCTCGAAGGCAGGAATCTGGTCGAAATCGATCCTTCTAAGTTCAATGCAGTCGACAAGTGGATCTACCACAGCCTCAACGAGAATGTCCTGAAGGTCAGAAACGCCATCGAAGGCTACAAGTTCAACGAAGCCGCCCAGGCAGTATACGATTTCTTCTGGAACGACTTCTGCGACTGGTACGTCGAGGCTTCAAAGATCTCCCTCTATTCGGATGACGATGCCGAGAAGGACAGGGTTGTCTCCATCCTGATGGATATCCTTGCGGAGTCCATGAAGATGATGCATCCGCTGCTTTCATTCCTCACTGAGGAGATCTGGTCTAAGCTTCCGAACACGGAAGGCAAACTGATTATAACATCCTTCCCGGAGTATCTTGCTGCCAGAAAATACCCGCTTGAGGCCCAGTTGATGGCTGCAATGCAGGATATGGTCAGGGGAATAAGGAATATGAGAGCCGAGCTCGGAATCGGTGCTGAGAAGAAGCTTAGGATGGTCGTCAAGCTCGACCAGGCCGGCGATCTCTCCGCATTCATGAAGGGCCATGTCGATCTTCTGAAGGTATTCGCCAATGCTGAAGAGCTCCTAATCGACGACAAGGGCGAGGTCGATGTTAAGGGAGCATTCCCGATCGCAGGTACCGGATTCGAGACCTATGTCTTTGTGAGAGATGCAATTGATGTTGATAAGGAGATTGCCAGACTCAACGTAGAGATCTCCAAGACACAGGCTCTTCTGGACGTTGTCCTCAAGAAGCTTTCCAATGTAAAATTCATGAACAACGCCAAGCAGGAGGCAATCGACAAGGAGCTTTCCAAGAAGGCTGAGTTCGAAGAGAAGATCGAGAAGGCTGCAAAGCATATAGATGTTCTGAAATCATTCTGAATATTACTTTGCAGTAACTATTGATTGTATGTTATGTTATATATGATTAGGAGGTTCAGATGAGAAGAGTCCTTCTGATATTGATACTGATATTATCCTTGCTGGTTTCCTGTGCGACGGGCAAGGTTCCCGCCTCCGAACCGGAGGTCGAGACCGTTGTTCCCACTGTCGTGGAGGAAGCTGCTCCGGTCGTTGAGACGCCTGAAGTAGCTCCCGAACAGGAAGCTCCGGCTGAGGAAACTGTTCCCGCTGAAGAGGTCGACTTTGTTCCCGAAGAAGAGCAAGTTGTTGCAGATGAACAAATTGCTGAGGAAACTACCGAAGCAGAAGCACCTGCGGAGGTACCTGTTGAAGAAGAGCCCGCAGCAGTAGAGCCGCAGGCTGAAGCCGAGCAGGACTGGAGCCAGGTAATCACCGCACCGGCACCTGAGCAGGAAGCCGAAGCCCAGCCGGCACAGGAAGAGACGCCTGTTGCCGAAGCAGCTCCTGCAGAAGCTGAGAAGCCCGCTGAAACAGAGCCAGCAAAGCCTCAGACAACCAAGGATGCAAAGAAGGCTTCTTTCGTCGACAAGCTGACTGACCTGATCAAGAAGGTCGGTAATTTCGTCGTCAAGGAAAAGCTCCTGAGCGCAGGAATCTTCGTGTGCTTCATCGGCGTCATCTACATCATCATCGCCCTCATCATCAGCGCAAGGCGCGAGAGAAGGGAAGATGCCTATTATGAGAGAAAGCCCGGGTATGACAGCGAGGTTGAGGAGACGGTGAAATCCAAGCAGGATACCGATCCCGAATCCGAGGATGATGAGTTCCTCAGGAGCCTTCTCGGCGATTCGTAAGGCATGCCGACAATCACCGTAAAGGTGTTACAGGGGGCCCGCAAGGGTCCCTTTTTTTGTACAAAGAATGCTACTGTTTATAACTATTATGGGTGTATTTGGCTATCAGAATTGTAGAAAACTTATATAAAAATAGTGCAAATCGATATTAAACTGCATAAAAAAGCGTACAAAAGGCATTTTAAAATAAAAAAGACTTGTATGATTTTACTGCATAGTATATATTTGTTTTAGGGTAAAATCATGGCTAAAACAATTGCGTTTCACCTTCAGAAAGGTGGTGTCGGAAAAACAACTATTTCAGGTACTCTTGCATGTCAGTCCGCACTGGACGGATTCAAGACTCTTCTGATTGACGTTGACCCGCAGGGTAACGCATCGTCCTGGTTTCTGAAGAAAACCCCGAAGTATGAGCTTGCCGATGTAGTGCAGGGCAGATGCTATATCAAGGATGCGCTTGTTCCCGTGGAGCAGGTTCCCAACCTCTATCTGCTTCCGACCTTCGGCATAGGCGGAGTACTGAAGAACTACAGCGAGACCAAGCTCTCCGAGGAGCCCTTCGTGCTCCAGGATCTGGTCAATGAGCTATCCAAGGATTTCGACCACATCATCCTGGATCTTTCGCCGGGTCTCGGAAGGCTCGAGCGTTCCGCCATCATTGCCAGCGGTGAGGTCATCACACCCATGACACCCGAAGTCTTCAGCCTTGACGGTCTTGAGATCTTCATAGACGAGCTCAAGAGACTGAAGAAGAACCTTCGCAGCCAGGTCAGGCACTCGAGGGTCATAATCAATTCCTACGATGAAAGAATAAAACAACATAGAGATATACTCAAAGCGGCCCAGGAAGGTTCGTTTGAGGTCTACAGGATTCCGGTTGATCCCGTGTTCAGAAAGGCTCAGGAGGCTTCCATGGCTCCCCAGCAGTATAAAGAGCGCGGCAGAGGGCTGAAGGATAAGACGGTTGAGTCAATCATGAAGCTCGAAAGTGTCATCTGGGACTGAGACCGGTAGGAAGGTAGTGTTATGGCGTTGAAGAGAAACCCTGAAGATTCAGTCCAGTACAATGAAGACATCACCGTAAAAGCCAAGCAGCTTTTCGCAAGTGACAGCGTCCGCAGGAAAGAGAACAAGATCCTCACCACGTTTTCGATCGAGCCTTCGTTCAAGAAGGAGCTCGAGGACCTGTTCGCGGAGCTCGGTCTTGGTTGGGCAGGCGGAATCAGGTTCGCTTTGAAAGAATTCTCAAAGAAATACAAAAGCTGAATAAAAGTTATATAAGTATCATTGTAAAATTTGGAAAGTTCTATAGACATTCCATAGAACTTTTGTATTCTTTAAATCGTTGTAATATAGTAATTTAATAGAAACGATAGCATAACAATAGCAAAATACTACAGTTTCAATTCAGAGGTTATATGGCTTGGTATGAGAATGCTGTGATCTATCAGATTTATCCCAGAAGCTTCCAGGATTCCAACTCGGACGGAATAGGGGACCTTAAAGGCATCGTCCGGAGACTGCCCTATATCAAGAGTCTGGGGGTCGATGCCGTCTGGCTCAGTCCCATCTACAAGAGCCCTATGAAGGATTTCGGCTACGATGTTTCGGACTACAGACAGATCGACGGGATCTTCGGGTCGATGGAGGATTTCGAGACCCTGGTAGCCGAGGCCCATGCGCAGGGACTGAAGGTGATGATGGATATGGTGCTGAACCATTCCTCGGATCAGCATCCGTGGTTCGAGAAGAGCCGAAGCCGGGAAGGACAGTACACGGATTTCTATATCTGGAAAGACAATGTGCCCAACAACTGGAAGGCCTGCTTCGGGGGAAGCGCATGGACTTTCGACCAGAAGCGCGGGCAGTATTACCTGCATTCGTTTCTCAAGGAGCAGCCGGACCTCAACTGGCATGATGAAGTTTGTAGGAATGCAATTTTCGATGAGGTAAGGTTTTATCTTGATAAGGGCGTGGATGGCTTCAGGCTGGATGTCATCAATGCAGTCGGAAAGGATCCCCAGCTGAGGTCCAATCCGTTCATGTTCGGCGAGACTCCCAGGCCCTATGACATGCAGAACCACATCTACGACCGCAATACCGAATATACGCACGAATACATCCGTCAGCTGCGCTCGGTGATAGAAGAGTACGACGACAGGGCGCTTCTGGGTGAAATCATGATCCAGGGCAAGAGCCAGATGGAGCAGAGCGCCTCCTATACAGGTAAGAACAACGATGAACTGCAGCTGTGCTTCGAGTTTTCCATGACAAAGAAGCGTCTGAATGCTCAAAATTTGCGGAAAACCGCCAAAACATGGTATGAACTCAACCCTTTGGATAAGGGAAAGACGCCCTGCTGGGTGCTGAGCAACCACGATGTGCCGCGTGCGATCACCCGTGCGGGCAACAGCGAAATCATGGGAAGGCTTCTTGCCGTCTATCTCCTGATCCAGCGCGGATGCAGCGTCATCTACTTCGGAGAGGAGCTTGGCCTTCAAAGCAAAGATTTTCCACGCAAGGAAATACAGGACCCGTTGGGAAAGCAGTACTGGCCTATCATGAAGGGCCGTGATGCAGAACGCAGGCCCATGCAATGGGATTATTCGCCCAACATGGGGTTCTCCGATGTCAAGCCTTGGCTGGAGCCCAACTACAGCCGGTCCTGGCGTCATCTGACCGTCGAGTGGCAGGAACACGACAGGGACACGATGCTGGCCCTGTACCGCAATCTCATAGCTCTCAGAAAGAGCAGGCAGGAAATCTCTCTTGCCGATGCCTTCTTCTGCAGCGACGTTCCTTCTTCGGTTCTTGCCTACAGCTTCACCAAAGGCGGCAGATGTACGGCAGTGATCCTTAACATGGGCCGCCGGAAAAACCGAACTATCAGGCTCGATACCGTCGCACCCGGCATTTCAGGCCTTGAAGTTGCGCTGTGTACCTACAATAGGGTCAATATAGCTGTCAGAGACAATGAGATCAGCCTTCCGGCCGGTTTGGGAGTTGTGCTTACTAACTAAGTTAAATATTTACAGTCTTTGTAAATAGCTTGGCAATTCCTGAGCCTGTGTAGATGACTGTAGAGACTATGATTCCGGAAATAAGGACTCCGAGAATTATAAATAGTATGCTCTTCTTCCTATCCAGGCCAAGAACCCAGGCTCCAATGGTTCCCGTCCAGGCACCTGTGATAGGTAAAGGTATAGCTACAAACAACATAAGTCCTAGTAAGCCGTACTTATTAACCTTTTCTCCGACCTTTCTGCGCGCTCTGGCGATGGTTTTCTCGAAGAAGTTGTGGTAGAGCTTCCATTTGTCCAGAAGAGTGTGCAGCGTGGCAAAGAATACAAAGCCGATGAAAGGTACCAGGGCGTTCGAAAGCACTCCAATCAGGAAGGACAGAAAGAGGGGGACTTCATTGAAATAGGCGTAGGGGATTGCCCCTCTCAGCTCCGAAATGGGGATTATCCCCAATAATGCACTCAGAAGGTATATCCTGGTCATTTCTCTGTATTCTCCCTGTTGTGTACTGTAATCGCATCGACCGGGCACATCTCGTGGCAGCAGTAGCATCTGATGCATTTCTTGTAGTCACAGACTATGTGTTTGGTTTCATCTGCCTCCTGTTTGAGCGTTAAAGCCTTTGCAGGACAGATATTAACGCATCTGAGGCAACGGATGCACCTTTGGTCGTTGAATCGAGGGGCCGGTTCGCGTCTCTGCTTCCTTTTCAGAATAGGAGTGGAGAAGAAAGGAAGGACGAGCGAACGTATGAAACGGGTCTTTCTGCTTATTGGAACGCGGTCGAAATCCTTTATCACGAGGTTTTCTGCATCGAGAATGGGGTAGACGATGCTCTGCGGAAGAAGACGGCGGCTTCTTGCCTCGTTGAGAATAGGTATATCATTGACGTCATATCCCATGATCAGAGCCTCGGCAGTGTCCATGGCATAGCAGTTGTTCGATGCAAGTAAAATGTTTATGGGCCTGGGTTTACCGTTGGCAGGACCTGCTCCTTCCATGCCTATGATTGCATCCATGATGCAGAACGCGGGCCTTACTGTCTCGTGGATTCCCACAATCAGCTTGGCAAAGCTTTCCTTTGAGGGATACTTCGTGTGGCATACGGCCTTGTTAAGGTTGGGAACCAGACCGAACAGGTTCTTCGTTGCTCCCGTGGAGTACATCAGCGTATGTGTCTTGAACTTGCACACGGAGAAAACCATGTCAACTTCATCGAGTATTCCGGCCATCGGAAGCTTCGTTTTGGTTCCGTTTATCCTTTTTATTACGGGATTCTGCAGGAAATTGCACCAGATTGCCCCTTCCTGAGCGCAGACATCCTGGATTCCGCAGTTTTTTCCGCAGAAACCGGGATTGTGAAGGCCCGGGGAATCGCCTACGTAGATTTCGGAAGCTCCGTTTTCCCTGAGGATGCGGATTACGGCCCTTACGACCTCCGGATGGGTGGTGATGCAGTTCTCGGGCTTGGCATCGGAAAGGATATTGGGCTTTACAAGAACCTTCCTGCCGCTTACGTCCGGCATGTTTGCCTTCTTGCAAAGTTCTTTGATACAAGAAAATATCTGTTCCTGATTATAGTTTTCGCATCTGTCTATCGCAACATAGGCTGTGCTGTTCATTCGTCGGATTCCTTTTTCCTGATCAGGCAGAAATAGAGCGGACCGCAACCGTTCTGTCTGTCAGGAAGAACTATACGACCATGTTCCAGTTTTTCGGAAAGTTTTTCAAGTTCCGGATGGTCCGAAACCATATCTATTTCCTCAAAAAGGCCTTCTCTGCGACTGATGAGTTTTTCGATAACTAATTCGTTTTCCAGATTGCAGATAGAGCAGGTACTGTAAAGTATGTATGCCCCGCCTCTGGCTACATCAAGGGCAGCTGCAAGCATCGCAAACTGCTGGATTGCAAGCTGTTTGGGCCTGTTCGGGCTCCAGATGGAGAGCGCACTGCTGTCCGTAAGGACATGGCGCTCCGAGGAGCAGGGCGCATCCAGAAGGATCCTGTCATAGGCATTCTTCTCATAGAGCGACCATTTCGTGCTGTCATGGCCGGTAACCCTGATTATCTGGTTCAATTCAGGGGGCAGGCAGGTCTGTATGACATTCAGAAGCCTGTTGCGCCTTGAGGCAGAACGGTCGTTGGCAGTAAGGCTTCCTTTGCCATTCAGGCGCAGCGCAAGGCTCAAAGTCTTGCCTCCCGGGGCTGCACACATATCTAGTACGGTATTATTTTCCGAAATAGGAAGAATAGATGCGGCCAAAATAGAGGCCTGGTCCATGTAATACGGTTCAACGAGCCTGTCGGAGAGGGAAACCGGATTGGTAGGATTGAGCAGGGCTTCCCTGAGGGTCTGCCATCTTTCTCCATAGAGTTCGCCGTAATACTGCTCGAAGCGCTGCTGTCCCGAGGGTTTATCCTTTTTTGTCATTTCTATCCCTATATCGTGTAACTTCTTCTAAGGTATCTTGATTTAACTTTTCAGACAACACTTTTCAGAATATACTTGATATCGAGGTAGAAATGGCCCAAGAGAGAATACTCCCGGAAGAGGAGGTCACTGACATCGCTGATTTCTTCAAGGTCTTCGGAGATCCGACAAGACTGCGCATCCTGTTTCTTCTGGATGCGGGAGAAGCCAATGTCAATACGATTTCCTCTAACCTCGGAATCTCCCAGTCCGTTGCCAGCCAGCATCTCAAGCTTCTGAGGGTCTCAAGGCTTGTCCGTTGGAGAAAGGACGGCAAGAACGTGATCTACGCCCTCAATGACGAACACATCTCCAGGATCCTCGACCTCGGTACCGAGCATTACGAAGAAACGATGGGACCTGAGGTCTGAGATATGAGAAAAATCTTCTTCCTTCTGCTCTGTTTTTCTTTCTTCTTCTGTCTCGTTTCATGCAGCACTACGGCTCCGGCCGGGCAGTTCAGCCTGACACAGACCCAGAAGAGTCAGAGTTCCATCGGACTTCTGCGCGGCAATGTGAACTACGGAGCAGGCTTCTATTTCCCGACTTCGGGCGACATCCTGGACATCTCGATGCTCAAGACCGATGCATCGACCGGTCTTGTCACCGAAATCTCCCACCAGAGAATCCGCAACCTTCTGAATTTCCCGATCCAGTTCACTGTCAGATTCGATGAATCGGACATAGGGGAGGGTGATTCCTGCACGCTTATAGTGAACCTTCTGGTAGATGACGCCGTAAAGGCACAGGGTATCACCTTGCTTACAAGAAACGGGGATAGCTTTACCGATGCCTCGTTGACTTTGCTTTCCGTATAAGTATAGAATTTCTCATCGATTATATATGAATATGGAGGGATTTTATGAAGAAATCACCTGTCATCACGGTTGTCGCAATAGGTATCGGCGCTGCCCTGTTCTTCGTTCTCGGACGTTTCGTAGCAATTCCCAGTCCGATTCCCAATACCAATATCTCCACACAGTATGGTCTTCTCAGCTTCATGGCCGGTCTTTTCGGCCCCCTTGCAGGCTTTCTGATCGCTTTCATCGGTCATGCTCTGATCGATTTCTCCTATGGCTGGGGAATCTGGTGGTCTTGGGTCATCGCATCCGGTGCAGCAGGTTTTATCATGGGTCTTGCAGCAAAGAAAATCTGCCTCTCAAGCGAGCCGTTCGATGTAAAGAAAGCCGTTACTTTCAATATCTTCCAGGCAGCTGCAAATCTGATTGCCTGGGTTGTCATCGCTCCTGTATTTGACATCATCATCTATGCCGAGCCTGCAAACAAGGTCTTTACGCAGGGTCTTTTCGCCGCTCTGGCAAACATCGTGACAACTGCCGTCATCGGAACGCTTCTGTGCTTCGCATACAGCAAGGCCCGCCCGGCAGAGGGAAGCCTCAAGAAAGAGTAATTATTTACAGTGTCTGAAAATGTTATTGAATTCCGACATTTCGGATTCAAGTATTCGGCTCAGGCTGAGCCGACATTGTATGACATAAACCTCACTATCGGAAAAGGGGAGAAGGTCCTTATCTGCGGACCGTCCGGCTGCGGTAAATCTACACTGGTACACTGCATGAACGGCCTTATCCCTTCTTCGTATCCGGGGCAGGCAACCGGAGAGCTTCTCATCGACGGAAAAAGCTTCAGGGACCTTGATATCTTCAGTATCTCCAAGACAATAGGAACCGTTCTGCAGGATTCCGATGCACAGTTCATAGGGCTTACAGTCGGCGAAGATATAGCCTTTGCACTGGAAAATGACAGCGTGCCTCTTGAGGACATGAAAAAACGTGTCTATGAGGCTGCATCCCAGCTGGGAGTGGAAGATCATCTTCAGCACGCCCCGCACGAGCTTTCAGGCGGCCTGAAGCAGCGCGTAGGCTTTGCAGGCGTGATGGTGGACAATGTCAGCATCCTGCTTTTCGATGAGCCTCTTGCAAATCTCGATCCCGCAACCGGAAAGGCGGCCATAGAGCTGATCGACGAGATTCACCGGAGAACGGGAGATACCGTCATCATCGTGGAACACCGGCTTGAAGACGTCCTGCATAGGGATGTCGACAGGGTTGTCCTGATGAGTGATGGCCGGATAATCTCCGATTCAACACCGGCAGAGCTGCTCAGCTCCAATCTGCTGATTGAGAACGGAATAAGGGAGCCATTATACATAACAGCTTTGAAATATGCAGGTATTGATGTCTCTCAGGACATCGAGCCTCAGAGAATCGATACCTTGAGTCTTGACGTGGGTCAGCGCGAAATGATCCGTAACTGGTATCGGAGTACCCCTGTTGAAGAAGTTGTGCCATCCGATGAAGTTGTCATTGAAACAAAGGATCTGTCGTTCACATACGACAACGGACACACTGCTCTCAGAGGTGTTGATTTCTCTATCTGCAAAGGCGAGATGATGAGCATAGTCGGAAAGAACGGGGCAGGCAAGTCCACGTTCGCAAAGCTGCTCTGCGGGTTCGAGAAACCGCAGCACGGAGCTCTGCTGCTCAACGGCAAGGACATGTCCGCTCTGTCCATCAG
>CAKJZO010000068.1 GCA_918298275.1 Spirochaetota bacterium
TCCCAGGCATGGCGCAGAAGCCCTGTCTTGGGATCGTAGGTCTTCTCAAAGACCAGCTCGAACTGTGCGACGATATCCTCGAGGCACTTGCCCAGGTTCCCGAAAGCCTTGCTGTAGGATGCGTAGAACGGGCCCTGCATAAACAGCCCGTCCAGCCACATCTGGTTCTCGTAGCGCTTCTTGTGCCAGAATCCCCCGGACGGAGTCCTGGGCTGTCCCTGAAGCTGGCGGTAGAACATGTCCACTGCCTTTCTATATTTATTCTGACCCGTAATGGCGAGGTATGTGAGCATGATGTTGCCCATCCTCACCTGGTCCATGCTGTATTCTTCCAGGTTATATGTTCTGACGGAGCCGTCCTCCTGAACAAAGTAATCCAGGAATTCCCTGACGTAATCGAACATCTCCGGTTCGTCGAGAACGCATGAGGCCTTGTACATGGCCTCGAGCATAATGGCCGACTTGTAGCTGTATTTCGTGTTGGCCGTGTTGTACTTTAGCATGGCCGATCGAGCCATACGCTCAGTCATTGTCTTTCTTTCGTCAATCATAAAGAATCTTAAAAAAAGGGCTGCGGCATGCAACCGCAGCCCCTTGTCAAATCGAAATTGACTTCTGAAGCATCAGACATGAAGTCAGACATTACAGAAGATATCCGTTCTCCTTGGCATACTCGTAACCGGCCTTCTCCCAATCGAGACCACCGATCTTGTCGAACTGCTCGATGAATGCCTTCCAGTTGGCCTCTGTGAGCTCTCTCTTTCCGTTGAGGAACTCGGCGATGCCCTGCTGGTAGAAGGTATATGTATCAGTGCTTGCAGGAGCCGGCATGCTGTTCTGTCCGGGAGTTCTGGTCCAGGTCTTTGCCTGCATCTCTCTGAGGACATCACCGGCGCTCATGTACTTCTGGGAAACCTTTGTGGTGTATCCGGGATAGCGCAGAGCTGTCTCAGTTGCGTTGTTGTAGTTGAAGGAGCTGTTTCTGAGCTGGATGTATCTCTGGCCGCCGGCCTTGTTGTAACCCATGTCTCCGAGGCTCTCATCAGACTGCGGGAGTCCGTTTGCATCGAGGATGTAGTTCACGCCTTCCATACCGTAACCGCAGAGCATGTAGCCTTCGCCGTAGGACATCCACTCGAACATCTCGACGATCTTGGCGTGCTTCTCAGGAGAGACATCTGCGTTGATGGCGAAGATTCTGAAACCTTCTACGAGAGGTCCGACTGAGTTCTTGCCGGTGGGTCCGACAGGAGCGTCGACAACGATGAAACCGCCATCGGGGAAGTTAGCATCGAACGGGCTGTAGTTGTTCTCTGAAGCATAAGCTGAGTTCTGCTCTCTAAAGACACCGAACTTACCCTGCTTCCAAGCAGCTCTGAAGTCATCCTTCTTGTAGGACTGCCAGTTGGGATCGATCAGACCATTGTCGATAACCTTCTTGAGGAAGACCATCCAGTCGTAGTAAGCGGGATCGTGGATTCTGAGGCCGAAGTTGTCAGCGCTCATGTTCCATGTTCCTTCAACTCCGAAAGCACCCATCAGAGGCTCGAATCTGCGTCCGGGATATGCCTCGTAAGCGACATAATCCTCGACGAATGCGCCGTAGCCGTAGGTGTCATTCTTGCCGTTTCCGTCAGGATCGTTGTAGGTGAATGCATAGAGGACGTCATAGAGCTCATCCAGAGTTGTGGGAGCCTTGAGGCCGAGCTTCTCGAGCCAGTCCTTTCTGACCAGGAGACCTTCGTTTCCTGCATAAGCGGAAGGAGTTGCGAAACCGTAGATTCTGCCGTCATAGGTTGTGAAAGCCTTTGAAGAGTCACCGAACATGACCTTGCTTCTCTCCGGCATCTTTGCGAAGTCATCTGTGACATCGGCGAACATGCCCTGCTTCACGAGGTCTGCCCAGACTGTTCTGGAGACTGTGATGAAATCGGGAAGCTCGTCTGCTGCTGCCATTGTTCTGACAGTGACGTCCTGATCGTTGGCGTTGGACGGGAGCATCTGGAGCTCGAGATCGATGCCAAGCTTGTCTCTGAGGATCTGGTATCCTGCCCAGTCATCGGGAAGTGAACCGACCTCGGTCTGTGTTGCAGCATAGAGCATTGTGATCTTCATCGGACCGCTGCTGGCTGCTGCCTGCGGCTCTGCTGCACCCTGTGCGAAGACTGCTGTAGAAGCAATCAGAGCAACAAGAAGAACGATAAGTGCTTTCTTCATTTAAATTCCTCCATTAAATGATTTTCAAACTATTATTCACGGCATGGCCTCCCCCACACCGCAATTTCCTTAACCCTTGACAGATCCCGCCAACGTTCCCTTCGTGAAGTACTTCTGGATGAACGGATAGGCGATGATCATCGGAATTGCACTGATGAAGACCGATGCGGCCTTGATTGCCTCGATCGGTGCGGTACCGAAGGCGTTGGCCTCCAGGTTGTCGTTCATGCTGGTTCCGATGAGGATGTCTCTCAGAAGCAGCGGGAGCGGCTTGAGAGCGGACTTCTGCAGATAGAGCAGAGATCTCATGTAGTCGTTCCAGAATGCAACCGCATAGTACAGACCGATTGTCATGATGATTGCCTTCGAAAGCGGAAGGATGATCTTGAACATGATCTGAATGTCGTTGCAGCCGTCGATGAAGGCGCTCTCTCTGAGGTCATTCGGGATTCCCTCGAAGAACTGGCGCATGATGATCATGTTGTATGTGCTCAGTGCCACAGGCATGAAGACCGACGGCAGATGGTTTGTCAGGCCGAGCCTTGAGATGAGCAGGTATGTGGGAACGACTCCGACATTGAAGACATACGGGATCATGATGAAGATGGTGATCCACTTCTTTCCCGGGACACCCTTTACCGAAAGAGCATAGGCCATCGGGATTGTCAGGAACAATGCGGTCACGACACCCATTGACATGATCTTGATACTGTTCCAGAAGGAGTTCAGGAAGCCCTGGTTTCCGAGCAGAGCCTTGTAGGCACCTGCAGACCACTTCCAGGGAACAAGGAACATACCCTCGAGGTAGCTTCCGATGTATGCTGGCGGTCTGAATGACAGTGCGATGGTACTCCAGATCGGAACAATAAGAATAATAAGGAGCAGAACCATGAAGATGGTGACGCAGATATTGAACACTTTGTCTGCCGCTGTGGCTCTGACTGCAACGCTGTTGTATGTGTTTTTCTTAGCCATGACGCGCCTCCTCAGAACAGTGAACTTTCAGTGAACTTCCTGGAAGCCCAGTTCGAGATGAACAACAGCGTCATACCGATGATACCCTTGAAGATACCTGCAGCAGTTGCAAGGCTGAACTGTCCCTGGATGGTTCCTCTGTAAACCCATGTATCGATGATGTCACCGACGCTGTAGACTGCAGGGCTGTACAGCATGTACAACTGGTTGAAACCTGCATCAAGGATGGTTCCGATCTTCATCAGCAGAACGATGACGATAACCGGTTTGATTGAAGGCAGCGTTATGTAGCGCACTCTCTGCCAGCTGTTTGCACCTTCGACGATTGCGGCCTCGAACAGGGATCCGTCGATTCCCATAAGGGCTGCAATGAAGATGATTGCACTCCAGCCGATCTCCTTCCATGCATCCGAGAGGATGACGATGAACGGGAATGCAGTCGTGTCGGTCAGGAATCCCCTCGGAGTTCCGCCGAAGAGCTTGATGATATCGTTGAAGATACCTTCGCTCGGCGAAAGCAGGGAGAGAAGAATACCGTACATGATGACCCATGAGAGGAAGTGCGGCAGATATGACAGGGTCTGGACGACCTTTCTGAGAGCCTTGTGCGTGCACTCATAGATTGCAATGGCCAGAAGGATGGAGAGCGGGAGGCTTACAAGAAGCTTTCCGAAGCTGTACATCAGGGTATTGCGGATCAGGGACCAGAAGTAGTAGGAACTGATGAAATCCTTGAAGTTCTTCAGTCCGACCCATTTTCCGCCGGTGATTCCGGTCTTCTTCAGGGAGATGAAGTCCCTGAATGCAATCTGTCCGTTCCAAAGCGGAATGTACTTGAAAATGAAGTAGTATACCACCGGGATGAAGAGCAGCAGATAGATGTATTTGTGGCGGTTGATCTCTGCCAACAGATAACGGTTCTCAGCCTTCCTCAGTTCGGCCTTCTTGGCCTTCAGCTGCTTCGATACAGCCTCTTTTTCTTCCGGGGAGCTTTCCTTCAGGCGCTTCTTGAGGTCGTCGACCTCGGCGCCAAGCTGATAGTTCTTTCCTGTTCTCATTCGAAACACGCCTACCCCGGCAATAGTTCTGCACGGGCAGACTTTCTCCTTTTTTGTGTGCTTTCAGTCTAAGGCATGCTTCTTTAGATATATACTACGGATTTTTGGACAATTCAGACTTTTTTTGAATTCTTGGGCCGGATGCTCCTGACCCTGCTGGGACTGAATCCGCGGATTTTCTTGAAGACCCTGCAGAAATAGGCCTGGTCCTGGAAACCGGTGGCCACGGCAACATCGTTTACGGACATTCCGGTGTTTCTCAGAAGGGTTCCGGCCATCCATATCCTGTATCGGTTCAGGTAATCCCAGGGTGAAAGCCCAAGCTCCTTCTTG
This sequence comes from Spirochaetota bacterium, assembly GCA_918298275.1. Taxonomy (GTDB): domain Bacteria; phylum Spirochaetota; class Spirochaetia; order Sphaerochaetales; family Sphaerochaetaceae; genus UBA9732. Next base: position 4,584 of record CAKJZO010000068.1, read on the forward strand.
AAAATTCTGGTCAGATAGTCCTCCGAGACATGAACCTCATCTGCAATCTGCCAACGGCTTACGGGAAGAGTGGCATGCTTGCAGATGTAGATCTGCGCCCTTTTTACTATTGCCCCGGTATTGGTGGCAAGCAGTTCGGAGCCTCCGAGTATGGCACGGAGCCTCATCGCGAACTCCTCGCTTTCAAGCATGCAGGTATTGACCACTATCACGTTCGGGATTCCCATCACCGCATTGACCAGAGAATCATCCAGGTACTCCGAACAGATTACCGCAGGGGTCTGGGATATTCCCTTCATTCCCCTGATTATAGATATCAGCGAGAGGATTGCAGGGGTAACACCCTCCATGTTCTCAAGGGTCATGATCACCAGAGCCGGTTCATGTCTGCGGGCCATTGACACGGCATTGCCGAGATCGCAGTTCACTACATCGGGATCCTGAATCCATCTGAATATTTCATCCGATGAATGGCCGACCTGAAGAACAACCCTGCCCCTCGCCTCGACTGCAGCCCTGACGGCTTCTTCCATAGTCCTGGCTTTCGGACATGAGGTGCACAGGAACGGCATATCCCTGTAGGTCTCGTTAGACATCAGTCCGAGCAGTCCGGTCAGGGCATTGTAGCCCTTGAATTCCATGTCCCAGAATACTGCCCCGGCATCCGATGGAAGCCTCTTCTTCTCGCAGAAGACAGCGGCGTTCACTTCCTCTATGCCTGCATCCCGGATCTTGAAGGGAGGCCTCGCATTTATGCATGCAAGATTGCCGTTCTCCCATACAATCGGGGATGCGCCCGAGAGAGTCGGATAAGGCAGAATGATCGACACGCCGTTATCGATTACGGAATAGGTTCCTCCCTGCATGATCAAGACGCGCTGGGCAAGAAGCAATGCCGGATCTTCCGAAGAAGGATTCCATTTTCCACTGCCTTCAATCCTGATGAAAACCCCTCTCCTCTGAACTTCCGCAGTAATCGAAGCAGAAGGCCCAATAGAGGAAACAATGCTCTCAATTGATTGCTTAGTTCTATTTTCATCAAGTATCAAGCAAGGAAGAGCCATCATTTGTTTGTAACACTCAAAGGAGTTCAACAAAGTATCGAGATCAACGGTATATTGGTTGAGTTCAAGCTCGCCGGTTGATCCGAGGGCCAGGTCAATCATGCTGTTGGCACCGGTTATCCTTGAGAGAACCGCCTTCTTGACATCCTCGTCCAAGGCGGATGAGGCAACTATTTCGGAAATCTCCGAGAGCGGATCACGGAGGTTTTCACCTACGTTTGCAAAGAAGTTTGTTCTTGCCTGTTCCGCATCCTCTGCAGCCTGCTGGGCTCGCCGGGTGGACTCGAACAGCATCGAACTTCTGAGGGCACTTGAAACCAGATTCCTGACCTCATCGCAAACCTGCCCGTTGAATGCAGAGCTCTTCATCAGGAGATAACCCATGTTCTCCGTTTCGGTACAAAGCGGAGCCGCAATCCAGACACCCCCGTCCAGAAGAGGCTTCTTGAGCTCCGGGACCAGCGATGATTCCGGAAAACTTATGTCCGTTCCAACCAGGTTGGATCTGTCTTCATGGAAAACCACCAGATGCATCTGTTCGAAGCCAAGGGAACGGGAATTCCGCTTGAGAACCTCATCTATCTCAGCTATCCGGTTGGCCTGTAGCAGTTCGTTGCTGAATGCATTGAAGGACCTGCGCCTGATGCGCTCCTCATAGTTTCTCAGCGATATGTTCCTGTCCAGAACCGAGGGAAGAAGATATGCCACCGTATCCTGCAGCCGCGTCTTCTTTTCCTCAGTCGTGGAAATCATTGCATCAAGACTGCCCATTATCTCGAACACCTCGAAAACATCGGCTCCGTTCCTGCACAGCCTGTCCAAGAGAACCCGAAGATTGGTTTCCGTAGGTGCTTTGACTGTCCTGTCCAACATGGTCCAGGCTTCGTTTCCGGGAATGGCAAATATCTCCGACACGAGCTTCGCGATGCTCTGGACATCCTTGACGGTTTCCCTTGCATGTCCCATCTTGCATCCGCAGCTGAGCCTGAATATGGGCAGAGCGGGAAGTTCCCTGTCATTGCACGGCCTGCCTTCCGCAATCGAACGGAAGGCCAGAACGGAGTTTACGCCCAGTCCTGCATACGGAAGACGTACTGTTGTTACGGGAACGTTCAGCAGCCTCGATTCGAGGGAATCATTGAATCCGCAGGCAAAGTAATCCTTTCCTATCTCATAACCATGGTCGGACAGTTCGGTCGATGCCCTATACAGCATCAGGTCACTGGCACACAGAAGCGTATCGAAATCCCTACCGGGAATCTTTCCCCTGTCTTCCAGAAGCCTGCGCACAGCCTCATCACCCGCCTCCCACGGCATCGGGTCGGAGACCAGATCCATATCGACCTCAAGGTTATGGGACTTCATTGATTCCAGAAAAGCCCTGTAACGCTCCTGGGCTGAGTTGTGATACTCCGGACCGCGGATATAGGCGATGCGCCTTGCACCATGATGCTCTATGCAGTGCTCCACTATCTGTCGGGAACCTTCATAGGCATTGAACCTGACATTGGGGATATGAGGATAACTCGAGGTCTTTCCGTCGATGGTGACCATCGGCTTGGAAAGCATTGAACGGAAGGCTTCAATGACATCTTCACTCTTGGCTCTTCCGGTCAGAGATGAGCTCCAGATTATGGAGCCGTCGAGGTTTTCCGGGGTCACCAGGTCATATATCGAATTGCGCATCCGCTCCAGGGGATACTGGCTGTAGAGCCTTCCTCCGGGGAAAACAACGAGGGTGTCCTTTCCACCGCTGGGAAACATGGAGGCCACCGATGGCCACAGCGATGCGGAGGAACCCGTTGAAAGTTCGGCAGATACGAATCCGATTCTCATGGAATCAGTATAGAACAGCTTTTTTCAGAACGCAAGTTTTGTACTTTTCCGACTTAATCAAAATGCAGACAAGCCGTTATATTTCAAAACCGATTACTTCTTCCATTTCCCTGAAAGATAGAAGAACAGGCCGATGAACAGCGGCATGAAGCCCGCTATGGCATCTCCGTACCAGCATCCCAGGCTTCCCATACCGAAGGAAAAGCACAGCAGAGCCGCAAGTCCGATTCTCATTACGATTCCGTCGATAAGGGCGACAGCCAGGTTGAGCTTGGTATTTCCCGATCCGTTGATCAGCGCAAAGCTGATTGTCCTGGTGGCGGCACCATAGAAATTCAGGATCATCGGAACGGTTAGGATATGAGCAAGTGAGAGTACTGCAACATCCGGCGTGAACATCCTGTAAATCTCCGACGGGAACAGGACAAGCATCAGAGTAAACGCCGAGAACAATCCAATGGAAAACACGCCGATAGTGGTCAGGATCTTGGGTATTCTTTCAAATTTTCTAGCTCCCAGGTTCTGTCCGACCATCGATGAGCCTGCAGTAGTAAATGACATGGATACAATTCCGCCCATGGTGTTTATCTTGTTCAGCACCCCCGCAAGGGCAGAATAGACAACACCCTGGAGGTTGATCCAGGCCAGGAGAAGTATCTTCGAGAACATCACCGCTGCGCTCTGGATTGCCATCGGAACACCCAGAAGGACCAGGGGTTTCAGGGCACGGCTGTGGATTGCAAAGCTGCGTAGCCTGAAGTCGAATCCGAAGCTCTCGCGCTTGATGTACAGATAGATCAGCGACGAGATGAAGCTCACGCCCTGCCCTATCACCGTTGCAAGTGCAGCGCCGAAAACCTCCATGTGGAAGATGACCACGAAAAGATAGTCCAGCACTATATTGAGAATTGCTGCAACCGCCACGAACACGAACGGCCTTTTGCTGTCCCCCATTCCCCTGAGGATTGCCGATACTATGTTGTAGCCGTAGATGAAGACCAGACCTACAATACAGGTGACCGTGTAGTCCATTGCATAGGCATAGGATTCGGCAGGAGTGTTCAGAGCGTTCAGTATCGGAACACGGAGGAAGAAGCATACCAGGGAAATCAGAAGCGATGCCCCGAGAAGAAAGGTAAAGAGCGTTCCGATCGTTTCCTTGACTTCCTCACGGTTCCCGGAGCCGACATTGCGGGCAATCAGGACCTGACCCGCGGAGGCGAATCCCATGGACACGAATGTCAGAAGGTGAAGCAGGTCTCCGCCTATGGAGACAGCGCTCATGCCCGCACCGCCGATGAACTGACCTACGATTATCATGTCCACCATGTTGTAGACGGCCTGCAGGGCATTGGACACGAACAGCGGAAGCGCAAAGAGAAGAAGCTCCTTCGGAACGCTTCCTTTGGTCAGGTCCTTCACCATTGTCTTTCCAGCATTGTCCATGGCATCGATGATAGCCTGAAAGCTGATGCAAATTCAATTGATTGCAACATGAAGTCGAACACAAAACAAACATACATTATGTTATAATATTAACACAATGTTATAAATTGTTACATTTTTCGCTCCGCCTTCATTGACCTTATTCAATATAGGTGTATTAATGTGATTGCACTAATATCAAAGCCCTAGGAGCTTATTATGGTAATCACTGATTTTCTTGAGAGAAACTCGAGACTGTACGGACTGGACACTGCACTTGTAGTAGTCAGCCCGTCCGAGAAGCGTGACCAGGCCGTAACCTGGAGAGAAGCCAGCCTCATCGAGAGCGCTACGGATTCACCTTACAGACGTGAAATGAACTGGAGGCAGTTCGACCAGATGGCAAACAGGTTTGCAAACCTCCTGCTCAGCCGTGAGATTCCCCGCGGAACCAAGGTCGGAATACTCATGATGAACTGCCTTGAATATCTGCCCATCTACTTCGGTGTCCTGAAGGCCGGCTGCATCGTCGTCCCGATGAACTACCGCTATTCCAGCGACGAGATCAAATACTGTCTGGATCTGGCCGATGTCGAGATCCTGGTCTTCGGACCCGAGTTCGTTGCCAGAATGGATGCCATCGCAAACAGTATCCCGAAGGTAAAGACCCTCTTCTATGTCGGAAAGGACGGCCCCTCATACACCGAGAACTGTCTTAGGGTCATGAGCTACACATCCAACGAAGCTCCGCCGATTGAGCTGAGTCTCGATGACTATGCCGCAATCTATTTCTCATCCGGAACCACAGGTTTCCCCAAAGCGATCCTGCACAGGCACAGAGCCCTCTACAACTCCTGCCTCACCGAGCAGGCCCACCACGGACAGACCAAGGACGATGTCTTTCTGTGCATCCCGCCGCTCTATCATACCGGAGCCAAGATGCACTGGTTCGGTAGCCTGATGGTGGGGGGAAAGTCCGTAATTCTCAGGGGTATCAAGCCTGAGTGGATATTGAGGACCGCCACGGAAGAGAAATGCACCATCGTCTGGCTGCTGGTACCATGGGTCCAGGATATCCTCGATGCCATCGACAGCGGAAGAATCAATCTCGATGATTATCTGCTCAGCCAGTGGCGTCTGATGCATGTCGGTGCACAGCCTGTTCCGCCAAGTCTGATCAAGCGCTGGCTGAAGGTCTTCCCCCACCACCAGTACGATACCAACTACGGTCTGTCCGAATCCATCGGACCGGGCTGCGTACACCTCGGAGTCGAGAACGTGGACAAGGTCGGAGCCATCGGAAAGGCCGGCTATCTCTGGGAGACCAAGATTGTTGCCGATGACGGCAAGACCCTGGTAAAACAGGGCGATGTCGGAGAGCTTGCGGTCAAGGGCCCGGGCGTCATGGACTGCTACTACAAGAACCCCGAAGCCACGCAGGAGATCCTGACAAAGGACGGATGGCTTCTTACCGGAGACATGGCAAAGGAGGATGAGGACGGCTTCATCTACCTGGTCGACAGGAAGAAGGACGTAATCATCACCGGAGGCGAAAATCTCTACCCCGTCCAGATCGAGGATTACCTTCGAAAGTTCGACAAGATCAAGGACGTTGCAGTCATCGGTCTTGCGGACCACAGGCTCGGAGAGATTGCAGCCGCCATCATATCCATCAAGGACGGCATGACCTGCACCGAAGACGAGATCAACGATTTCTGCCAGGATCTTCCGCGCTACAAGAGACCGAAGAAGATCATCTTCGCCGATGTTCCCAGGAACCCGACCGGAAAAATCGAGAAACCCCTGCTGCGTGAACGCTACAAGGCAGCCAACCTTGTCGAACAGCAGATACTCAGCTAAGGAGGCCGCATAGATGAAGAAACTGATGTTGGGAAACGAGGCCTTCGCAAGAGGTCTCTATGAAGCAGGATGCAGCTTCGTTTCAAGCTATCCCGGAACCCCGAGTACCGAGGTCACGGAGTTTGCGGCAAAGTATCCTGAAATCTACGCCGAATGGGCACCTAACGAAAAGGTCGCAATGGAAGCCGCCTTCGGAGCCTCGCTTGCGGGAAAGAGAAGTTTCTGCGGAATGAAGCATGTGGGTCTGAACGTTGCGGCCGATCCGCTCTTCACCATTTCCTATACCGGAGTGAACGCGGGTATGGTAATCTGCGTGGCAGACGACCCGGGAATGCACAGCTCCCAGAACGAACAGGACTCACGCCACTATGCAATAGCAGCCAAGATTCCGATGCTGGAACCTTCCGATTCAGCCGAGGCCTGTGATTTCACGAAGCTTGCATATGAGATTTCCGAGAAGTTCGATACTCCGGTCCTGGTGAAGATGTGCACCAGAATCGCACACTGCCAGAGCATCGTGGAGCTCTCGGACAGACAGGATGTTCCTGACAAACCCTATGAGAAGAACATCGCAAAGTACATCATGATGCCCGGCATGGCAAAGAAACGTCATCCCATCGTGGAGCAGAGAACGCGCGATCTCACCGAATGGGCGGAGACTTCCCCAATCAACCGGATAGAGAAAGGAACGGATAAATCAATCGGAATAATCACAGCCTCATCAAGCTATGATTATGTCAAGGAAGTATGCAAAGACAAATACCCGGTCCTTAAGATCGGCATGACAAATCCGCTTCCGGTAAAGCTGATCAAAGACTTCGCAAAAAGTGTCGACAAAGTGATTGTCGTAGAAGAGCTTGATGGAATAATAGAGTCCCATTGCTGCTCAATAGGTGTAAAAGTCACAGGTAAGGAGCTATTCGGTAACATCGATGAGCTTTTCCCCAATATCGTTGCACAGAAGCTCGGCATCCCGTTCCAAAGCGGTGAAAAGCTGGATGAAACCATTCCGGTCAGACCGCCTGTGATGTGCGCAGGATGCCCGCACAGAGGCCTCTACTATGTTCTTAAGAAGAACAACCTCACGGTCCTCGGAGATATCGGCTGCTACACTCTCGGAGCCACCGCTCCGCTGAACGCAACAGACACCACCATCTGCATGGGAGCCTCGGTCTCCGGACTTCACGGCTTCAACAAGGCAGGTGCCGCCGGAAGACAGGGAAAGACTGTTGCGGTCATCGGCGACTCGACCTTCATGCACAGCGGTATCACCGGCCTTGTGAACATCGCCTACAATGAAAGCGCATCGACCGTTATTATCCTGGACAACTCAACAACCGGAATGACAGGTCATCAGCAGAACCCGACTACAGGTTTCAACCTCAAGGGAGACCCATGCACAAAGATCGATCTTGAGGCCCTATGCAGATCTGTCGGAATCAAACGGGTTCGTGTTGTCGATCCGTATAATATTGATGAATGCGACAAGGCAGTCAAAGAGGAAGTCGGCTGCGGCGAACCGTCTGTAATCATTTCCAGACGCCCATGCGCACTGCTCAAGACCGTAAAGCATCCCGGACCGATCTCAGTGAACAGCGCAAAGTGCATCGGCTGCAAGGCCTGCATGAAGATCGGATGCCCGGCAATAAGCATCGTGGACAAGAAGGCGGTCATAGACCAGACACAGTGCGTCGGCTGCAATGTGTGTTCTCAGCTTTGCAGGCAGAACGCCATCGGTAAGGAGGCTTGAGATGAAAGGCAACATAATGATTGTCGGAGTCGGCGGACAGGGAACTCTTCTGGCAAGCAAACTCCTCGGAAAGCTCTTTCTGGAAAAGGGCCTTGATGTCAAGGTCAGCGAGGTCCACGGAATGAGCCAACGCGGCGGAAGCGTCGTGACATATGTGCGCTATGACGATAAGGTCTACTCTCCCGTAATCGACAAGGGACAGGCAGATATCATCATTTCATTCGAGATCCTCGAAGCGGCAAGATATGTCGAATATCTGAAGAAAGGCGGCCTTCTGATTACGAACCTTCAGCAGATCAATCCGATGCCTGTGATTACCGGAAATGCGGAATATCCTGAAGATCTTGCAGGTAAACTATCGAAACTGGATATTGTTTTCGAAGGATTCGATGCTCTCTCACTTGCAAGGCAGGCCGGTTCGGTCAAGGCGGTGAACCTTGCGCTTCTGGGCAAACTCTCGAGGCACTTCGACTTTACCGAAGAGCAGTGGCTTGATACAATTGCTACCAGCGTGCCTGAGAAGTTCATAGAGATGAACAAGAAGGCATTCCTGTTGGGAAGAAACTCATAAAGGGGCAGATACTATGAAAGAAATGAGCAGAAGAAACCAGTATTTCACGGACTCGGTCATAAGGAGAATGACCAGGATTGCCATAGCAAACAATGCAATCAACCTGGCTCAGGGTTTTCCTGATTTCGATCCGCCCAAGGCAATGACCGACCGTCTGGCAGAAGTGGCCAAGACCGGGCCTCACCAGTACCCCATTACCATGGGAGCTCCCAACTTCAGGCGGGCATTGGCCAAGAAGTGCGGGCATTTCATGAACAGGTCTCTGGATCCGGAGACAGACATGGTAGTTACCATCGGTTCCACGGAGGCAATGGTGGATACCCTCTTTGCCCTCACGAACCCCGGAGACAAGATAATCCTCTTCTCGCCCTACTTCGAGAACTATCATGCCCAGACCATCATGGCTGACTGCGAGCCGATCTTCGTACCGCTTGTGCCGCCTACGTTCAACTTCGATCCCCAGGTTCTTGAGGATGCATTCAAGCAGCCCAACGTCAAGGCAATCCTGATCTGCAACCCGTCCAACCCCAGCGGAAAGGTCTTCACCATGGAAGAGCTTTCATTCATCGCCGGGCTTTGCATCAAGTACGATGTCTACGCAATCATGGATGAAGTCTACGAGCACATCATCTATGACGGACACAAGCACATCTACATGAACAGCCTTCCGGGAATGTGGGAGCGAACGGTAAGCTGCTCCAGCCTTTCCAAGACCTACTCTGTGACAGGCTGGAGACTCGGCTATGCGATTGCCCCCCAGCCGATCATGGAGCGCATCAAGCAGTACCATGACTTCAACGCCGTAGGCTGCGCCTCTCCTCTCATGGAAGCCGCAGTCGTGGGACTCGAGTTCCCCGACAGCTACTACCTGGAATTCGGAGCACACTATGCACATATGAAGAAGCTGTTCACGGACGGCCTGAAGGACATAGGAATCCCCTTCACCGATCCTCAGGGAGCATACTTCGTGCTTGCAAACATCGGCCCCTATCTCAAGAAGGGTCAGAGCGATGTAGACTTCTGCGTGGAAATGACAGAGAAGGTCGGAGTTGCGGCAGTTCCCGGAACATCGTTCTTCAGGGAGAACGTCAACGATATCGTCAGACTCCACTTCGCAAAGAAGGACGAGACCCTGTACGAAGCCCTGAACAGGCTGGCCGATATCAAGAAAAAGATGGCCTGAGAATTAAATAATCTTTATAAAAAAGAACCATCCTCGCAGATTGCAGGGATGGTTCTTTCATTATTAGGCAAGACTCAGATTCTTGCGACTCCGGTTCTTCTTGCGGCTTCGGCAACTGCCTTGGAGACTGCAGGAGCGACTCTCGGGTCGAATGCCTTCGGGATGATGTAGTCGGCGTTGAGCTCCTCTGGGCTGACTAGGTTTGCAAGAGCCTCGGCTGCTGCGACCTTCATCTCCTCGTTGATCTCAGATGCTCTGACATCGAATGTGCCTCTGAAGATTCCGGGGAAGGCAAGAACGTTGTTGATCTGGTTCGGATAGTCGCTTCTTCCTGTGGAGATGACCTTTGCTCCGCCTGCCTTCGCATCCTCCGGGAAGATCTCCGGTGTCGGGTTGGCGCATGCGAAGATGATGGCATCCTTGTTCATGGTCTTGACCATCTCCGTTGTGACCTGACCAGGTGCTGAGACGCCGATGAAGACATCCGCTCCGACGAGCATGTCTGCAAGGCTTCCCTTCTTGTGCTCGAGGTTGGTCTGCTCCGCCATCTCCTCCTTGATCCAGTTGAGCCCTTCTCTACCCTTGTAGATGGCGCCCTTCCTGTCACACATTGTGATGTTCTTGTAGCCAGCAGAGAGCAGAAGCTTGACGATTGCGATTGCAGCTGCACCAGCTCCGGAGGTGACGATCTTGACGTCCTCCTTCTTCTTTCCGACAACCTTCAGGGCGTTTGTCAGTCCTGCAAGTGTGATGACTGCGGTTCCGTGCTGGTCATCGTGGAAGATTGGGATGTCACACTTCTCCTTGAGCTTGCGCTCGATCTCAAAGCATCTTGGGGCTGAGATGTCCTCAAGGTTGATTCCACCGAAGGAGCCTGAGATGTTATAGACTGTGTTGACGAACTCGTCGACATCCTTTGTCTTGACGCAGAGAGGGAAAGCATCGACGTTTCCGAATGACTTGAACAGAACGCACTTTCCTTCCATGACAGGCATTCCTGCCTCAGGTCCGATGTCTCCAAGACCCAAAACTGCGGTTCCGTCTGTGATGACAGCGCAGATGTTCCAGCGTCTTGTGAGCTCATAGCTCTTGTTAACGTCCTTCTGGATTTCCAGACAGGGCTGTGCGACACCAGGTGTGTATGCCAGTGAAAGATCCTGGGAACTTGCGACAGGGACAGTTGAGATGACCTCGATCTTGCCCTTCCATTCAGCGTGCTTCTTAAGTGATTCCTTTGCGTAATCCATGTTCACCTCTTTTTGATTGCAATGATTTGCATCCCCATAATATTACTATACGCGTGCGCTTATCAAGCGTTTCTTAACGTTTTTGAACAAAAAAGAGAGAGAAATGAACTTTTTTAATCAAAATCATTCAAAAATCGAACATTACTGTCGATTCAGTCTTGCAACAACCTGAAGGATGGCAGCCTGGGTCTTCCCGTCCGGGACCTCACCTTTGATGATCTTGTCCACCATCTCGTTGATTTCGATCATCTCCACATTGATGCTTTCGTCATCGTCGAGTTCGCGCTCGCCGAATTCAAGGCCCCAGGCAAAGAACAGATGGATGACTTCCGTAGAATACGCGCACGTAGGATAGAAC
>CAKJZO010000069.1 GCA_918298275.1 Spirochaetota bacterium
CCTCAAGGAGGACGGTCCGTTCACCTGTAAGCTCGAGAACGTCGAGGTCATGGGTCGCGACGTGAGCATCGTGGCTACGAACGAGGCTTCGGAGAACCCGATCATCCGTGCAATTATCGATGCGGACAACGTGGTTGAGCAGGAGGAAACAGTAAGATTCTCCCTCAAGCCCAACAAGGTATTCCTCTTCAGCAAAGAAACCGAAGAGAGAATCTATTTCGGAAACCAGAAGCCGGCCGAGCAGGTCCAGTAAGGAGAGCGCATGGCAAACAACAGCATGGTTGAAAGCAGGCATCCCTGGAAAGCCTGGTTATATCTGGCCCCGGCTCTGGTTCTGTTGCTGGTATTCACGGTCTGGCCCATCATCAACACGGTGCGCATGGCCTTTTTGGAGAACTACAGCGGCCTTAAGTCGGTAGGCGGACAGACATTCAAGTTCGGGTTCGGAAACTTCGTCAAGGTCCTTCAGTACAAGAGATTCATCCAGTGCATGAAGAACACCGTCCTGATCTGTTTCCTCACGGTTCCCATCTCCACGATGCTGGCGCTTCTGATCTCGGTTGCCCTGAACTCCATCAAGGGCCTTCAGAAGTTCCTCCAGACGGTCTTCTTCCTGCCGTACGTGACCAACTCGATCGCCATCGGAATGGTCTTCGCAGCGATGTTCAACATCGTAGGAAGCTTCTACGGCACAGAAAACGAGCTGATAGTCACAGCCGGAATCATCAACAACATCATCCAGTTCTTCGGCGGCAAGCCGGTCAACTGGATCAACTACGGTTCCACTTACGCCGCGAACATCACCGTCATGGTCATCTACATCGTGTGGAATGCGCTGCCGTTCAAGATCCTCATCCTCCTCGGAGGACTTCAGAGCGTGAACAAGCAGTATTACGATGCCGCCAAGGTCGACGGAACTTCCAGACGCAGGATCTTCGCCCGCATCACGGTTCCTCTTCTGTCGCCGATGATCGCATATGTAGTCATCACCGGCTTCATCGGAGGATTCAAGGAATACACGAGCATCGTAGGTATATTCGGTGAATCCATGGGTCCTGCCGATGACAAGGGAAGGCTCAACACGATGGTCGGATTCATCTATGATTCGCTTTCCACCAACAGCCAGGGTAGGGCGAGCGCCGCAGCCCTGATACTGTTCGGCATCATTCTGATCGTTACTCTCATCCAGCTCTACGTGAGCAAGAAGAGAGTCCATTACTGAGGAGGTCGGCATGGCAGAACGCATTGAGATAATGCATGAAAAGAACATGCAGAAAGAGACCTCCAAGCAGCTGATTCTGGGATATGTGTTCAAGGTTCTGGTTTACCTGTTCCTGATCCTGATGGGCGTGATAGTTCTCTTCCCGTTCTACTGGATGATAATCTCGTCCCTCAAGACCCTGACTGAGTACCGTCTGAGCGTGCCCACGTTCTTCCCGACCAAGATCATGTTCAGCAACTACGCAGATGCCTTCACGACGGCCAGTCTGGGCAGACTGTTTCTGAACACCCTGTATGTCGGAATCGTATCCACGATCCTGTCGCTCATCATCACCATCCTCTCGGCCTTCGCATTCGCAAGGCTTGAGTTCAAGGGCAAGAACATCCTCTTTGCAGGCCTTCTGGCCACGATGATGATTCCCGGCGAGCTCTTCACGATCACCAACTACAGCACGGTCACCAACCTCGGATGGATCAACACCTACACGGTATTGATCGTTCCATTTTTGGTCAGTGTCTTCTACATCTACCTGCTCAGGCAGAACTTCCTGCAGATTCCGAACGAGCTGTACCTGGCCGCCAAGGTCGACGGCACCAGCGATTTCAAGTACCTGTGCAAGGTCATGATCCCGCTTTCGCTTCCGACTCTGATTTCGATCACCATCCTGAAGATGATGGGTGCATGGAACTCCTACATCTGGCCGCGCCTGGTTGCAAACGATGCGGCACACAGAATGGTCACCAACGGCTTGAGAAATGCCTTCAAGGATACCACCGGAGATGTAAACTACCCCGTGCAGATGGCAGCCGTAGCCCTTGTCTCGGCTCCGCTGTTCCTGGTGTTCATCTTCCTGCGTAAGTACATCATGAAGGGAGTATCCCGCTCAGGAATCAAGGGATGATTTGATTCGGATTATGGGCCAGCGATGGCCTGTAGAATAGATTTGAAATACTTTTCGAAGTAAGAAAGGAGAAAAACATGAAGAAAACACTTCTAGTTGCAATGCTTCTCATCGGAGCGTTGATGATGGTTTTCGCCAACGGTGATGAAGAAAGCACCGCCACGACAGCTTCAGCCGGAGCATTCCAGGTCCCGGCCGGAGGATATGACGGAAGCGATGTCACGATCACCTTCTACCACACCATGGGTACGAACCTGAACACCGTTCTCGATGATTACATCGCAGAGTTCAACAAGCTCTATCCGAACATCCACGTCCAGTGGACACAGGTCGGTTCATATGACGACGTCAGAGATCAGATCAGTACTGAAATCGTCGTAGGAAGCCAGCCGAACCTCGCTTACTGCTATCCGGACCACGTCGCTCTCTACAACCTGGCCGGCGCGGTAGCCACCCTGGACAACCTCATCGACAGCACGATCGTTCAGAACAGGGCAGACGGAAGCACCGAGATCCTCGGACTCACTGCAGAGCAGAAGGCCGACTTCATCGAAGGCTACTACAACGAAGGAAAGCAGTTCGGAGACGGTCTGATGTACACAATGCCTCTCTCGAAGTCCACAGAGGTCCTGTACTACAACAAGACCTTCTTCGATGAGCACGGAATCAAGGTTCCCACAACATGGGCAGAGATGGAGCAGGTCTGCGCACAGATCAAGGCCATCGACCCGAATTCAATCCCGCTCGGATATGACTCGGAGTCCAACTGGTTCATCACCATGTGCGAGCAGTACAACAGCCCGTACACAAGCGCAACAGCACCTCATTATCTGTTCGACAACGCTCAGAACCAGGAGTTCGTGAAGATGTTCAGAGACTGGTACCAGAAGGGTTATCTCACAACACAGAAGCTCTACGGTGCATACACATCCGGTCTGTTCACCTCCACAACAGGTGTCACAAGCTACATGTCAATCGGTTCATCCGCAGGTGCAACATATCAGAGACCCGCAAAGGGTGCTGACGGAAAGTATCCGTTCGAAGTCGGCATCGCAACAATCCCGCAGGTTTCCGAAAGCAACAGAAAGGTCATCTCCCAGGGTCCCAGCCTCTGCATCTTCGCAAAGGCCAACCCCCAGGAAGTCGTGGCCACATGGCTGTTCGTCAAGTACCTGACCACCACGGTCGAGTTCCAGGCTGAGTTCGCAATGGCTTCCGGTTATGTACCGGTTCTCAAGTCAGTTGCACAGAACGAGGTCTATGCAGACTTCCTTGCAAGTGCTGACGGCGGAGACTACGTCACAGCTCTTTCCGCAAAGGTCTGTCTGGAACAGGAGAGCGCATACTACACATCACCTGCATTCAACGGCTCTTCAACAGCCCGCGACCAGGTCGGTGCCCTCATTGCAAAGTGCCTCACCCTCACGGACGATGCCGCAATCGCCAGAGCATTCCAGGATGCTATCGACGAGTGTGAGTACAACAACTAAATCCAAGGTCTGAAATGCGGAAATTCATTGTTGCAACTGCAATCCTTCTTTTCGGATCCTGTCTCCTCTTTGCCGACGGCAGGGATTTTGCCTCAGAAGTAAAGCTCAACATGCATTCGGAGACGGTCAAGCAGGCCGTCACCGTCCACAGCTTCGTTGACGGAGACACAACCCACTTCGATGTTCCGGCGTCTGTCGTCGACTCGGGTCTTCTGAAGGCAAGATATCTTGCCGTAAACACTCCCGAGTCCACCGGAAAGATCGAGGAGTGGGGCAAGAAGGCATCGAACTTCACCAGGGAGAAACTCTCCAACGCCACGTCCATCATCATCGAGTCGGACAACGACCAGTGGAACCTCGATTCCACGGGAGGAAGATACCTGGTGTGGGTCTGGTACCGGACAAGCGAAAATGAAGAATACCGCAACCTGAACATCGAACTTCTGCAGAACGGACTTGGAATCGCATCATCTACCGCAAACAACCGCTACGGGAACGTGGCCATGGCCGCCCTCAACTATGCCAAGGAGCAGAAACTGAATGTCTACTCCGGGCAGAAGGATCCGGACTTCTACTACGGCGATGCAGTGGAGCTCACACTGAAGGAACTGCGCTGCAATGTCGAGAAGTACAACGGAATCAAGGTGGCATTCGAAGGCGTCATAACCTTGAACGACGATGGAAGCATCTACGTCGAGGATTATGATGCTGAGACAGGCCTCTATTATGGAATCGGTGTCTTCTATGGCTATAATCTGCCAGGAAAAGCGCTTGAGATTCTATCTGTAGGCAATCGTTCTAGAATCGTTGGAACCGTTCAGTACTACGAGAACGGTGGGGTTTTCCAGGTGGCCGGGCTTACATACAAACAGATGAAGCCCAAGGATCCGGGAAACGTCCAGAAGATCAGCGACGGCCACAGCGGAGCCTATAAGCTCACTGATGCAAGGACTTTCCATGACGGAAAGGTCTCCGTGGTAGATGATGAAGGAAAAAAGAAATTTGATTATGCTTATCTCGCCCTGTCTACGACAGTCGAGATGCACGATCTGAAAGTCAGGGAAATCCATACGGAAGACAACCCTGCAAGTTCGTCCTTCGGCGCAATGACAATGATTTGCGAAGCTGACGGCATTGATATTCGGGTCAGAACTGCGGTTCTGGTCGACTCCAACAGAAATCTCATCACTGCAGATGCCTATCTGGGCAAGGTGATAGATGTCCGCGGAGTAGTGAGTATCCATGACGGCGTCTATCAGATCAGGGTCCTGAGCGCAAAGGACATCATTATCAAATAATAAGGAAGAGAAAAATGAAGAAATCAGCAATCATTCTTTCAGTTGTTGCTCTCATGCTCCTCGTTGCAACCCCTGTCATGGCAATGGGTCTTGCAGAGGATGCCAAGGCGGCCGGATATGTTCTTCCGGGTCAGGAGGCTGCAGCTCCCCAGGAGGATATCCTCGCAAATGCAGCAGACTACATCAAGGCTCTCTATGACAAGAGCACAAAGTCCAACCCGGCTCCCAGAACAACAGCGGACTTCGAGGTCTATGACCAGATCTCAATCAAGAACCAGCTCTTCACAATCGAGTGGTCGACAGACACCGAGTATGTAAAGGCAGTTGCAAAAGACAATCACGTTGTCCTGATCGACATCGATGAGGGTGCTCCGCAGGAGACCGTCTACAACCTGATTGCAGTCGTCACAGATTCCGCAACCGGCGAGAAGGTTACCCTTGAGATGCCCAAGACTCTCCCGCAGGGTTCAAACGATCCCGCTCCGGAAGAGATTGTCCTCGCTTCCTATCTGCTTGCCGACGGTGAGTACCTGCCCAAGGAAGTCAGACTCACCGGTACAGTCACGGCCATTCCCACAGCCTACAGCGAGCAGTACGGCAACATCACAGTCAACATTCAGGTCGGTGCACTTGCAGAGAATCTGATCCAGTGCTACAGACTCTCCGGAGACGGCTGCGCCAACATCAAGGAAGGCGATCTCATCACCGTTCAGGGAAAGATCAAGAACTACAAGGGAACAATCGAGTTCGACAAGCCGACCCTCGTAGGTTTCGGCGCCATCCCCGATCAGAGCGCAACTCTTGAGGCTGCTTTCGCACTTGCTGACGGCGAGGCAATGAAGGGAACCCAGGTTCTCTGCGGCGTAATCGAGTCAATTCCCACAGCTTACAGCGAGCAGTACGGCAACATCACCGTGAACCTTGCCATCGAAGACAAGATTGTCCAGGCCTACAGACTTGCAGGCGGTGCAGATCTTGCAGTAGGTGATGCAATCACAGTCATCGGTACAATCAAGAACTACAAGGGCACAATCGAGTTCGACAAGGCCTGCCGCTATGTCCCTGCACAGTACTACGGATCAGTCAAGACCCTTCTCAAGGCCTATGAGCTTGAGGACGGCAAGGCACTCGAAGGTGCAAGACAGGTCACAGGTACGATCATCGATATCCCGACTCCCTACAGCGAGCAGTACGGCAACGTCACTCTGAACATTGTCTGCGGTGGACTTGAGGACCTCAAGATCCAGTGCTACCGCCTCGCAGGCGGTGCAGACCTTGCAGTCGGCGACACAATCACAGTCTCCGGACCGATCAAGAACTACAAGGGCACAATCGAGTTCGACAAGGGTACCTACACCAAGTAAGCATCCATCGTTCGATGTCTTTTCGGCTCCCGGCTTTTCGGGAGCCGTTTTTTTGCGATTGACCGTCAGAATGAACAATGACATGATTTAATCTGAAAACGGAGGAATTGATAATGAAGCAGATCCGTACGGCAACCATTACCATCATTGGAAGACTGATTCTGGTTTTTGTTTTGGTCATCGGCACGGTGCTGACGGCGCAGACTGCGAGCAGGGATACCCAGTAGGCGGGAATGAATGCACATCTGAGCAAGCCGGTTGAGCCTGCCCGTCTGTTTGAGACTCTGGAAAACCTGATCGGAAAGAGCTGAGGATCAGGTCAGCTCAAGATAAAGTGCAAGCTGCAGGTCTTTGTTGAAGCCTGCTCCTATGACAATGTCTCCCACCGGGGTTTCCATTCCGAATCCTGCATTGATACCCAGATCCCAGTGTTCGTTGCACGATGAAAACGGAATCATGGATTCGAAAGGCATAGGAGTAAAGAACTGATACTTTCGGTTTGATCTTACTCCTCCCCGGATTCCCATGCTGAGGAACCTGGTTATGAAGCCGTTTCCGAGTTCTATCTGAAATCTGATACCGCCGGTGATGAAGTCCGTATACATGGTTCCTGCCGGATAACCGGGGACTCCGCTCCAGCCTCCGTATTGTTCAAAGGTGCTTCTCATGTTGAGGTCCCCTCTGGAAGATACTGCTGTGAAATCAAGCCCTAGAGATGTGTTTTCGGACAGCTTCAGCTTCTGTCTTGCGGCAAAAGCCAACTTGTACTCGATTTCCTCGGTGAAGCTGTTCCAACCCACGGATCCCAGAAAATCATAGCGTCCTCCTTTTTGTCCGAAGAAGCCGTTGCGGTAGCCCGGGTAGAAAACAGCCTCCAGATGGACGGATGAAGTGAGGGCGGGCTTGTCTATCTCGTTGGTTTCCGAAAGGGGAACGGCCCAGATCCATTCGGTCTGTCCGTACAGCTGAATGCTGTGGCTTTGCTCATTTGTGAGCATGAATCCCAGATCGGTGGATACCAGCCTCTCGATATCGTTACGAAGAAGATATGCATCCGGCATGGATTTGTCCGTGGTACTCGAGAGGACGCCTATGGAGGCATTGCCGCGCATGGTGAAGAAAAAACGCTCTCCGGAATCCCCGGTAAGGCGAAGCAGAACCAAAGCCGATATATCAGAAGTTCTGTTGATGCTGATTTTTATCCTGTTGTCCAGACTTATGCGGCTACCGCCGAGATCCTTGATGAATGCCCTGAGGCTCAGGGTCGGAAGAAGGGTATGGGTCGTTTTGTTTTTCTCTTCCCACTCGTCATCTGCCTTTTTGAAGGAGAATCCATATCCGCCGGATCCGTAGAGGCCGATGGAAACTCTGGTTCTTCCCATGAGATCTTCATGAAGTGCCTCCCGACTGGCTCTGTAGGTTTTCTTGGCCTGCTCCGGGAATTTCAGATGATATTCGCTTTTTCTGTCAGAATCCTTGTATTCCTTCTGTTCTTCGGTAAAAAGTGATGCGATCTCGGCGAATTTGGCCTGCTGCTGCTCGATTTCGAGATAGCTCTGATTGAGAATTCCCTCTATATCACTGAATCCCAATACGGTGAACATCGTTTCATCGGGAGAGAACCAGTAGTCGACTTCGTCAAGCTCGCCCTTTGAGACATTGGAAAGGACTACGTTGAGTGTTCCTGCTGCTGTACCGGAGAGGGAAGTGTAATGGTCGAAACTGGAGGGGATATTGTCATAACCGTTGAGCGTGACGCAGATGATGATGTCAAAGCCTTCAGCCAGAGCACGGTGAACGATATAGTTGCTGACCACGCCCCCGTCCATATAGACCTGTCCGTCTTCTGTGATTACCGGTTCGAATGCCAGCGGAATGCTCATGCTTGATCTCATGGCGGTAAGAAGCGAACCGTTGCGGAAAATTACTTCGTCTCCCGTAATCATGTCGGTTGCATTGCACTCGTACGGAACAACAAGGTCCTTGTCGAAATCAATATCCTTCGGAACATTTCCTATGTATTTCACAAGGAAATTCATGATCATGTAGTCATCTATCAGTCCCGTTGTTCCCCCGATACCCTGTGAAAGGGATAGGGAGAGCACATTGTTGCTGGAGTAATCAAAGGCATTGAGAACTTCATTGTATCCGGATGTCAGGATTGTGGTGAACATGGACATCAGATCCTGTCCGGTTACGATTTCGGTCATTTCCTTCGGCGAATAACCGGCACAATACAGGCCTCCTACCAGTGCTCCCATACTTGTGCCGAATACCTTGTCGATAGGGATTCCGTAACGTTCCAATTCCCCAATGATCGGGATGTGGGCAACTCCCTTTGCTCCGCCTCCGGAGAGTACCAGTGCGACGGAAGGTCGCTCGGTTCCGTCTTTTGCCTTTACCTTGGCAGGAAGGATTGAGATGGCAGCAAGAATTAGCAATACGGCAATAACGGTTTTCTTCATTGTGGCTCCCGGTTTCTTTGAAATTGATTAGAGTATAATGAAATGCGGGTACATTTCCAATATGCCGATACCGTTTTACTTAACAGGAATATGTGTTGGGGAAAGGTTATACAAAACTGCCCATTATTGACTGAGATGCTTTGCAAAGTACTTGCATGATATGGTATTCTTTCTGCATCTGATATAAGGCAGGTCGGTCTTCCATGAGAAAATTCCTAGGGTTTGTAATAGGCGGAATACAGCAGAAGATATTCAATGTGTTCCTTTTCACGCTTCTGTTCGTAAGCATTGCTTTTTTCTCGGTCATCGCTTATCAGACAAAGGCTCTGAGCACTCTTGTCTCCGATGCCAATGAAAAGCAGAACGCTGCCGTTCAGGAAATATCCACAAGCCTGATGAACACCATCATAGAGGGAAGCCTTCAGAAGAACACCGGCCTGGAAGCTTACATTGCCGGGGATCTTTTCTCGAGTCTCAAGACAAAGGTTTCGCTTCTCGGCGGATTCCTGCAGTATGTTGCCGAAAACCCGATGGCTTATACCGATATGCTCATCAATCCGCCCACTGCGGCTAACAACGGGGTTCTCAGCGCACAGGTCCTCTATGAGGAGCGCGTCGACCCTGAGGATACATGGATAACCGATCAGGTCGGTCTTTACGGCAATGTGTCCAGCCTGATGTTCTCACTTTACGGAACCGGGGGAGTAAACTCCATGTTCCTCGGAACTCCGGAGGGAGTGACCATCATAGTCGACGAGGTTTCCGGAATGAAACTGGATTCCTCCGGCAAACCGATAACCGCACCTGTAACGCAGAGACCCTGGTACAAGGGAGCCATTGCAACACAGGGAGTCTATTTCTCGGATGTTGAAGTCGATCTGTTCACCGGCAATATCGGAATAGTCTGCTCGATGCCGGTATACGTCAAAGGCAAGCTCGTAGCCGTCGTAGGCGCGGATCTTTTCGTCAACTCGATGGCCGACTACATAGAGAACAATGCACAGGAAGGCATTTTCTCCTGCATCATAAATTCCGAGGGACATGTGGTGTTTGCCCCGAAGACCCAGGATATCTTCTCCGTATCAGCCGCAGATGTGGATCTTAGGAAGTCGGAGGATGCAGGTCTTGCTTCGTTTGTCACCGATGCAATCAACGGAAACAATGAAGTACAGATTGTCACCATCGGCGGAACGGACTATTACATGATCGCTTCCAACATCAATGAGGTCAACTGGACGCTTATCTCGGTTGTGGATAAAGCCCTGACGCTGGCCCCCGCAAGTATGATGATCGGAGAATTCGATCAGATATCGGCAGAGGCTTCAGCAGTGTTTGAGGCCGGACTGGGGAAATCCAGAGCGACGCTGTTTGTCATCATGGGTATTTTCTTTGTCCTGGGTACTGCTTCCGCACTTATCCTTGCTTCACGCATCGTCAAGCCGCTGACCAAGATGACCAAGAAGATTGCGGACATGCAGAACGGCAATTTCGATTTCGAGATAGAGGACATCTACAGGACAAAGGATGAGGTCGAGGTCCTTGCGGAGGCATTTGCCGATCTTTCGGTCAGGACAAAGAACTATATCAACGAGATCACCACCATCACCGCAGAGAAGGAGAGAATCGGAGCGGAACTCAATGTCGCCGCAAAGATCCAGGCCGACATGCTTCCGAGAATCTTCCCGCCGTATCCCAACAACGAGTCCTTCGATCTCTTTGCCAGCATGATTCCCGCCAAGGAAGTCGGAGGAGACTTCTATGACTTCTTCATGATAGACAAGGACCATCTCGCGCTGGTCATGGCAGACGTCTCGGGCAAGGGAGTTCCCGCAGCACTGTTCATGGTCATTGCAAAGACCATGATCAAGGATAGGGCAATCCAGGGCGGAACCCCGGCAGAGATCCTCGGTGATGTCAATGCCCAGCTCTGCGAAGGAAACGAAGCAAGCCTGTTCGTAACCGTCTGGCTGGCCATAATCGATCTGAGGACCGGTGACGGAATGGCTGCCAATGCCGGACACGAACATCCGGCTCTCAGGCATCTCAACAGTGAATTCCACCTTGTGGAGTACAAGCATTCTCCTGCAGTCGCCATGATGGATGGCATGAAGTTCAGGGAGCACCCGTTCCATCTGGAACCGGGAGATACGGTATTCGTCTACACCGACGGAGTCCCCGAGTCTACCGACAAGGCTAACAGGTTGTTCGGAAACGACAGGATGCTCGATGCCCTCAACAGGCACAATGATTCCGATCCGAGGACAATCCTTGATGATGTTTCCGCAGGAATCAGCGAGTTCATCGGAGATGCCGAGCAGTTCGATGATACGACTATGCTCTGCTTCCGTTACAAGGGCCCCAGACAGTAACGGATTACAGCGACTTCTTCACGAAGTCTATGAAAGTCTCATCCGCAAGGGGTAGGGGTTTGCCCTTCAGCCATACGAACAGGTACTCCACATAACGTCCTGAATTGACAATCTCCTTTGCGACGATCTGCCGGTTCAGGACGTAGGATGTCTTGGGAAAGAGGCTGATGCCCACATTGCACCCCGCAAGGGCTGCGACATCCAGGTAGTTGTCCATCCTGCAGACGATTCTGGGCTCGCAGCCGATTTCCGCAAACCATTTGTAGATCATGTCATTCATTGCCTCGCGGCTGGGCACGATCAGCGGCTGGTTTTTCAGAAGGGAAAGATCCAGGGTATCTCCCGGAAGCGCAGACAGGGGGTTGTCCTTGCTCATGAATGCCGTCATCTTCTCCTGGCCGACCTTGAAGCTGTTCAGCAGCGTCTGGTCGCAGGGGGCTGTGATGACCGCAAGGTTTATCAGGCCGCTTCTGAGCCGCTCTATGAGCTCATCGCTGTTTCCGTCCATGATCCTGAATTTGATATCGGGGTATTTGCCTATAAATGACTCTATCCATTTGGATGCGATGTCCGGGGCAGAACCCTCGACAAGACCTATGGAGATAGTGCCGTTCATTTCCTTTCCCATAAGCCTGACTTCATCGGAGGCTTTGTCCGATAGGCTCAGGATTTCCTTCGCACGTCTGTAGAGAAGCTTGCCGGAATCCGTCAGCTGCAGATGACGCTTTCCCCTGATGAACAGAACCGTATCCAGTTCCTGCTCCAGTGCCTTTATCTGGCTGCTCAGAGGCGGCTGGCTTATGTTGAGCTTGTCTGCCGCCTTGGTTATGTTCAGCTCTTCCGCAACCGCTACGAAATACCTCAGGACCCTGAGTTCCATAGGACCTCCTTAAACCATACTTAAAACATATGATAACTATAATATTATATGTATTTGTTTGTTTATTTGCAAATCTGTATAATGTAATCCCGAGTTAATCGGGGGAAATATGACCAAATACATCTTCGTGACAGGCGGTGTTGTTTCCGGACTCGGAAAAGGAATAACCGCAGCAAGCATCGGAAGACTGCTCAAGGCCCGCGGGCTGAAGGTCGCATCTCAGAAACTAGATCCGTATATCAACGTCGACCCGGGAACAATGAGCCCCTACCAGCATGGAGAGGTCTATGTCACCGAAGACGGGGCAGAGACTGACTTGGATCTGGGACACTACGAAAGGTTCATAGACGAGGATCTCAACAAGTTCTCGAACCTGACCACAGGCAAGGTCTATTCCAACGTAATCAACCGTGAACGCCAAGGAGGATACCTAGGCTCAACTGTTCAAACAATACCCCATATAACCGATGAAATAAAAAAATTTATCTATAACGTCGGAAAAGAGACCACTGCAGATGTGGTAATCACTGAGATTGGTGGAACCATCGGAGACATAGAGGGCCAGCCCTTCATTGAGGCCATCAGACAGGTCGGTCTGGAGGTCGGACGGGAGAACGCCATCTATGTCCACGTGACGCTGGTGCCGTACCTGAAAGCCAGCGGCGAGCATAAATCAAAGCCCACCCAGCACAGCGTCAAGGAGCTTCAGGGCATGGGCATCAACCCCAACATCATCATACTGAGGGTGGACGAGAAGATAACCGACCGAAGCATCTTCTCCAAGATAGCGCACTTCTGCAACGTGAAGGACGACTGCGTCATCGAGAACCTGACGCTCCCGAGCCTCTACGAGGCGCCTCTGATGCTTGAAAGCTCCGATCTCTCCGCCATCGTATGCAGGGAGCTTCAGATCGATGCCCCCGAGCCCGACCTTTCCGAGTGGCAGGACCTGGTGAGGCGCATCAGACATCAGAGCAGGACGGTCCGTATTGCCCTGGTGGGAAAGTATGTCCAACTTCATGATGCCTATCTCTCGGTTGTGGAGGCTCTGCATCATGCAGGCTATGCCTTGGATTGCAAGGTGGAGATCGAATGGATAGATTCCGAGACCATCACGAAGGAGAACGTAGGGGAGAAGTTCTCCGGCGTCACCGGAATCATCGTGCCGGGAGGTTTCGGAAACCGCGGCATTGAAGGAATGGTCCTCAGCGCCGAATATGCACGGACACACCATGTGCCGTACTTCGGCATCTGTCTGGGCATGCAGACCGCTGTCATCGAATATGCACGTGATGTTGCAGCCCTTAAGCGGGCCAATTCACGCGAGTTCGATTCCGATACCCCGTATCCGGTAATCGACTTCATGCCCGGTCAGTATGACGAGATAGACAAGGGCGGAACTCTGCGTCTTGGAAAGTATCCGTGCATTCTCAGTGAGGGGACTGTCATCCGCAGGCTTTACAAGAAAGAGGAAATCAGCGAGCGTCATCGCCACAGATATGAAGTGAATAATGATTTCCGCGATGCCCTGCAGAAATCCGGGCTTTGCCTTTCGGGTCTTTCTCCGGACGGAAGGCTCGTAGAGACCGTCGAGATTCCGGGAGAGGAGTTCTTTGTCGGCGTGCAGTTCCATCCCGAGTTCAAGAGCCGTCCGAACCGGCCGCATCCGCTCTTTCTGGGTTTCGTAAAGGCTTCGATGGGCTGAAAACAGAAGAAAAACAGCGTTGAGCTCTTTCTCTGCCATTCTCATGTAATAAAATTTCATATTCCAGTACGAAATGAATAAATAACGTATTATTATACTTGCACACATTTCACATGGTACGAGGTGTATACGCTATTGCAGAAAAACAGTCGACTATATTCCGCAAGAAACACAACGACTGATCGAAGCGATGTTTCAGACGGAAGAGGGGGAACCGAAGGAGTTTCCCCTCTTTTTTATTGAGCATTCCTGCTCTGCAAGCCGGGGTAATCCTTCCTGTCAAAGGCTGCCATGACAGCGACTATCAGAATCTCTGCAATGCCTATCCCGATTACGGTCGTCCACGCAGTCGGAGAACCGGCTTTATCATAAATCCATCCCACGGCAAGCTGGATTGCGGAACTGCTCAGGCCGCATACTACATTCATGACCGCTATTATCCTGCCTCTGTGCGAAGCTGGGATTCGTCTGGTCAGGAAAGGCGAGGAGGAGAGTGTGTTGAATATTTCTCCGAACGTGAAGACCGTAATTGCCACGAAGCACATGATCGGCTGCCTTATGAAGAGCAGGAACAGAAGGTAGCCTGCCAGAATCAGGCCTTCTCCGATGAGCATCTTCCCGCTTTCCCTGATTTTTCTGAAAAGCCTTGTAATCAGAGCCGTGCATGTCACGACCACTATGCAGTTCGTGCTGGACATTGATCCGAAAAGCACCGAGCCCCGCTCTGCATAGGTTATTCCCATATCCAGAGGCATCAGGTAACTGTACATGGAATAGACGCCGTTCGACAGTGCCGCAGCTATGATGAACAGCAGTACCACACGGCTGTGGCCAATATAGGACAAGGCCGATACCTTCGAGTCCAGGTCGGCCTCGTAGCCCGAAGCAGGGCTTTCGTCCGTTTCCCTGTGAACGTCCCTGATTCTGAAGAATATCAGGACCGTACTCATTGCAATCGAGATTCCGTTGATCAGGAAAGCCAGATTCAGGTGATTCTCGAACAGAAATCCTGCAAGGGTGGGAGACAGGACCAGCCCGAGGTTGGTTCCCAGATAGCTCAGAGAGTATGCCCGTTCGCGGTCCCCGGAGGTGGAGAAGTCTGCAACCAAAGCGTCATAGCTTGGCCATTCGATGGTCTGAAACAGAGATGCAACCGCAAAAATAGCAATGGATGTTATTGTAACGGGTACGATTGCGCAGTAGATGAAGCTTGCAATCGATACAAGGTCGCATACAACTATGATGTTCTTTTTGTTCAGCTTGTCTGCCAGCTTTCCGCCTATGAGCGAGACGGGAAGATTGACAAGGCTGAAGATTACCACACAGGCTGCTATAACCGTAGCATTCAGGCCCAGCTTGCGGTTGAGAATCAGCGTGAACATGGGCCAGATCATGGCTCCCATATTGGTCATGATCCTGCCTATGAACAGTATGTAGAGTTCTTTCCTGAGACCTTTGTACTGGCTGAACAATCCCACCTTCATGCGGCAACTATATATCAAAACAGAGGTCCATTGCAAAGAGGACCATATATGTTACTGCAGACAGTATTCGGATTCAGCTTTTTTCACGCAGTGAATAGTCTTTGTCCTCATCCAGGATCTGGATCATGATCCTTGCAAACCGGGGATCGAACTGGGTCCTGATTCCCGTTTCCAATTCCCTGCGGACCATTTTCTGAGGTAGAACATCGCGGTAGCTGCGTCTGCTTGTCATGGCATCGTAGGCATCGGCAACGGCAATGATCCTGGCTTCTTCGGGTATGTCTGTTCCCGCAAGGCCGTCGGGATATCCTTTGCCGTCATAGCGCTCATGATGCCATCTGGCGCCTATGGTGAGTTGGGGCCTTTCCTTGATGCTTTCGAGGATCTCGTTGCCTATGATGGGGTGCTTTCTGATCATGGCCTGCTCTTCATCGGTAAGCTCAGTGGGTTTGTTGATAACCATATCAGGCACTCCGATCTTCCCGACATCGTGAAGCAGTCCCATCATGTAGATTTCGTTCTGCTGTTCCTTGGAGTATCCGGACCGGGCTGCAATCATCCTCGAATACTCTGCGACGCGCGAGGAATGGCCGTTGGTGTAGTTGTCCTTTGCATCTATGGCCGTGGCAAGCGCCTTTACGACCTGTATGTTCATCTGCTCGACTTTTCTTCCGTAGATCTGCTCGTTCTTGTATCCGACGTAATAGAAGAAGGAAATCAGACAGAAGGTGATCAGCGATACCATTATGTTGACCGCAAGTCCGGAGTAGGATTCCTCGAACAACTCCGAGTTCCCGACCAGAATGACTGCATACCACTGGTTCATGACGGGGGCGATGAAGAGGGTGCATTTCTCATCGTCTATCATCGCAGTGGTTCTTCCGCTTCCGGTGTCCAGTATGATGTCCAGCATCTCCTGGCCGTAGATATCGGTTACGTTCCTGCCGTTGTATGCATCTTCCTTGTGGGCGACTATGAAGCCGTCCGAATTGACGACCATTCCGAAGCCTTTGCCTGCAATCTCCACGGCTTGGGTGACTTCCTTGATATGGTTGACGATCACATCGAGGGCAACCACATTCATCGCGGTGTTGGAGCCTTCGGAGATGCTTCTTGCAATGGTTGTGACGACAGAACCGGTCTGTACATCCAGAT
>CAKJZO010000070.1 GCA_918298275.1 Spirochaetota bacterium
ACTGGACCGTCTGGCATGAGAGAAAAGACTTCGAGGCCTACCATGACGTACGCCCGCGCTTCTGCTCGGAGTTCGGCTACCAGAGTTTCCCGTCCTTAAGCGAGGTTTCGTCCTTTGCCGTTCCCGAGGATTACGACATCCACAGCGCCGTGATGGACCACCATCAGAGAAACGACGAGGGCAACTCCATCATAGAGGAGATGTTTTCCCGTTATTTCAATGCGCCCAAGGACCTTGCATCAACGCTCTATCTGAGTCAGGTCCAGCAGGCCTATGCCATCGAGACTGCCGTCACGTACTGGCGCAGCCTCATGCCTTACTGCATGGGAACGCTCTACTGGCAGCTCAACGATGTCTGGCCGGTATCGTCCTGGTCCAGCATCGAGTACAGCGGAAAGTGGAAGGCCCTTCATTATGATGCAAGACGCTTCTACAGTTCTGCAGCACCGCTGATCTACATCGAAGGCGACAAGCTCCATGTGAAGGTCGCAAACGACGGCAGAAAGGCCGTTTCCGATGAGCTGTTGTTCAGCATCGTCGATTTCGAGGGCAATGTAATTCGCCTTGAGCGCATGCCCCTGAGCGTGGAGAGCGTGACCGTTTCCGATGCCCTTGAGCTGGATCTTTTTTCTCTGGACAGAAAGGGGTCCTTCGCAGTCGCCTCGTTTGCGGGAGTCGAGAGCACGCTTCTGCTCTGCAGACCCAAGGATGCTTCGATTAAGGATCCGAAGCTCAGAATCGACTCGGTCAAGGCTGTCTCCGGCGGCTTCGATGTCGAGATCTCATCGTCGCGTCCCGCCTTCTACGTGATGCTGGACGCCTCTTCGGTTTGCGGCAGATTCGATGACGATTTCTTTACCCTCAACGGCAGGAGGGTGGTACATTTTTACTGTAATGAGGATGTTTCACTGAAAGACTTTGCTTCTTCCCTGTGCATCCGCGATCTGTATTCTAGTTTCTCTGACGGAGGTTGTGATAATGGCTGACATGTTAGTGAATCTCTATAATCTTCCCGACTGCGATGATCTGATCAAGCGTCTGGAGGGCGAGGGAATCAACATCAGAAGGGCTATGGCCCCTGATCTCTACGGTATTCTGGACTATGTTGAGAAGAACTTCGGCACCAGCTGGAAAGGCGAGTGTACCGTCTGCTTCTCACACCAGCCGGTCAGCTGTCTTGTGGCCGAAAAGGAAGGCAAACTTCTCGGCTTTGCCTGCTACGATGCCACCATGCGCGATTTCTTCGGCCCCACTGCGGTCGACGAGTCCTGCAGGGGAAAGGGAGTAGGGGCGGCGCTTCTGCTCTCGGCCCTCTGGTCCATGCGCGATGAGGGCTATGCCTATGCCATCATCGGCGGGGTAGGACCCGCAGCTTTCTACGAGAAGGTCTGCGGCGCAAAGATGATTGAAGGAAGCACTCCCGGTGCTTACAGGGATTTTATCGGATTATGAAGTACGGATATTTTGACAACGAGAGAAAAGAGTATGTAGTCACCAGGCCCGATGTGCCGGTGTCGTGGACCAACTACCTCGGAACCGAGGATACCGGAACTGTTATCTCGCACAATGCAGGCGGATACATGTTCTCCGGCGACCCGGAGACCCACCGCATCACCCGTTTCAGGGCAAATGCGGTTCCATTGGACAGACCGGGTCACTATGTTTATCTTCGCGACAACAGCGACGGAGACTTCTGGAGCATCTCCTGGCAGCCGGTGGGTAAAGACCTTTCTTCTGCAACCTATCGCACCCGCCACGGATTGTCCTATTCGGTCTTCGAGTGCAAGTACCGCGGTATCGAAGCCTCCCAGAAGCTTTTCATCCCGCGCGGACATAAGAGCGAAATCTGGGATGTTCGCGTGAAGAATACCGGATCCGATGTCCGTAAGCTCTCTGTTTTCGGATACCTCGAGTTCAGCTTCAACATCATCGAGATCGACAACCAGAACTTCCAGATGAGCATGTACTGCAGCGGCTCAAGATACCAAGACGGCGTGATCGAGTGCGACAACTTCTACAATCCGACGATGTACCATTACTTCACATCCGACTTCGAGCCTTCCGGCTTCGACTGCGTGCGCGACTCTTTCATCGGTGTCTACCACACCGAGAGCAATCCGATAGGAGTACAGACCGGAAAGCTGTCTTCCAGCACGGAGCTGGGCAACAACCAGTGCGGAGCCCTCTGTAAGGATTTCGAGCTCTTGCCCGGTGAGGAAAAAAGATTCGTGTTCATCCTAGGTGTAGGCAATCTGATGGCCGGAAAAGAAGAGAAAGCATTCTTTTCTTCAAGTTCTGCTGTGGATAAGGCATTCGATGAGCTTTGCGCCTACTGGAAGGCCAAGACCGATACCCTGCAGGTCAAGACCCCCAATGCAGACATGGATACCATGCTCAATACATGGAACCTCTATCAGAGCGAGACCAACGTGGTCTTCTCCCGTTTTGCATCCTTCATCGAGGTCGGCGGAAGAACCGGACTGGGGTACCGCGACACGGCACAGGATGCAATGTGCGTCATTCCTTCAAATCCCTCTCAGTGCAGAAAACGTATAGTCCAGCTTTTGCGCGGTCTTACTTCAACAGGCTACGGCCTTCACCTCTTCAGCCCTGAAGTCTTCGATCCGGATGCACCGAAGGTAGCTGCGTTCAAGAGCCCGACCGTCAAGCCCACACCCGAGGCATCCAGCATGGTCCACGGCCTGAAGGATACCTGCAGCGATGATGCACTCTGGCTTGTTCCGTCCATCTGTGAGTTCATCCGCGAGACCGGCGATACAGCCTTCCTCTCGGAGGTCTTCGGTTATGCCGACGGCGGGCAGGGTACGGTGCTTGAGCACATGGAGAAGATTCTGGAGTTCAGCGCAAAGCAGGTCGGAAAGCATGGAATCTGCCTCGGTCTGAGGGCTGACTGGAACGACTGTCTGAACCTCGGCGGAGGTGAAAGCGCACTTGTGTCGTTCCTGCACTATTGGGCAATAGATGAGTTCATTGATCTTCTTGAGCACTGCGGTGCAACCGAGAAGGTTCCTTACTACAAGCAGATGCAGGAAAAGGTCAGAAAGGCCTGTGAGAAGGAGCTGTGGGACGGAGACTGGTACATCAGAGGCTTTACCAAGAGCGGCAAGAAGATCGGAACGCACACCAACAAGGAAGGCAAGGTTCATCTTGAGTCCAATTCCTGGGCAGTATGCAGCGGCCTTGCCAAGGGCGAGCATGCCAGAAAGGCGGTCGAGGCCATCGACAAGTACCTGTGGGGCGAGTGGGGAATCCATCTTAATGCCCCCAGCTACGGCACGCCGGACGATGAGGTGGGCTTCATCACCAGAGTCTACAAGGGCATCAAGGAAAACGGAGCCATCTTCAGCCATCCCAATCCCTGGGCATGGGTTGCCGCAGCCAAGATCGGTCAAGGCGAGACCGCAATGAGATTCTACGATTCGCTTTGTCCTGCAAGGCAGAACAACAAGATCGAGATCCGCCAGAGCGAGCCTTATTCC
>CAKJZO010000071.1 GCA_918298275.1 Spirochaetota bacterium
TCCTGGCATTGACGTTCAGGGCCCCGAAGATGTGAAAGCCTCCGCCCAGGACCTGACGTCCCAGCTCATCCACGAAGGCAGAGAGCTTTCTCGAGTTGAACTGGTAGACGCTTCTGACCTCGTCCCTCTGGGCCGACGGAACCGGGTCTCCGGTTACCAGAAGCACATTGCGAACACGCTCTGCATAGAGGCCAAGAAGAAGGGCCTTGGTTGCGTTCAGGTTGCGGTCGCGGCATGTCAGATGCGGCAGCACATCCATATCAAGTTCGCGCCTGATCTTGCAGGAGAGCAGGCTTGAGTCCATCCTGGCCCTTCCGATGGGGCAGTCGGCGACCGTGATTGCATCCACATTTGCCCTCTGAAGCCTTCTGGCTCCGTCCATGAACCTCTCAAGCGATGCGTTCTCGGGCGGATCAAGCTCGACGGCAATGGTCTTTCTTTTCTTGTCCCTGAGGCTGTCCCAGAACGCACTGGTTACCGTGTCACGGACCTGTTCCTCTTTATCCGAGACTACTGCAATCGTCTGTACCTTGGAGGGAAGGGCGGCTTTCAGAAGCCTGATGTGCTCCGGGGTGGTTCCGCAGCATCCGCCCAGGATGTGTGCTCCGCAGAGGGCAAGCTCTGCCACGTTTCTTGCAAAGAAGGTCGGGTCTCCCTTGTAGAAGACCCTGCGTCCGAGCACCGTCGGATAGCCTGCGTTGGGCATCAGACAAAGGTATTTGTCTCCGTATCTCAGTGTCCTTGCAAGGTCCTTCATGTGAAGGGCATCCTGCATGCAGTTCAGTCCGAAGGCGTCTATGTAAGGGCAGCTTCCAATTGTTTTCGCCAGCTTGGAAGCGAATTCTCCGTCCTTGGTGAAGTCGTCGGGCATAACGGCAAAGGAAGCGATTATGAATGCCTCTTTGCTTATGGATCTTATGAATTCTGCAGCTTCCAATATTCCATCGGACATCGATTGGGTTTCGAAGATGAAGTGCTTTGCACCGTTTTTCAGAAACCTTTCGGCAATCATCCTGTATTCTTCAGCCGGGTTCTCGGTTTCCTCGGTCTCCACCGGTCCGATATCGGCAAAGACGAAAGCATCTCTGCTTTTGGCAGCCTCGGATGCAAGACTGAAGCCTTCGTCGATTATCTTCTCCCAGCTCTCCGGATAGTTCTGCCTGTTGGCTCCGAAGGTGTTGGTAGTCAGGGCCATCGCCCCGGCATCAAGATACTCTTTGTGGATTTCAAGGATTCTGTCGGGGTGGGTGAGGTTGGCCAGTTCCACCTCGTTTCTGAGTGCCTTGTCCTTGGTTGCAAGGTAGGTGCCCATGGCTCCGTCGAAGAGAAGGATGTTGTCTTTAAGGTATTCTCTTATCGTGTTCATCCCAGGACCCTCCTTGCGATGTCGGCGCTCTGCTTGGGATCCTTGGAGTAGTAGTCCGCGCCGATGGCCTTCGCATATTCCTCGGTAAGAACCGCACCTCCGACCATGGTCACGCACTGGTGGCCCGATGCCTTCAGGGCCTCTATCGTGCGCTTCATGGACTGGACAGTCGTGGTCATCAGGGCCGAGAGAGCGACCAGGTGTGCATCCTCTTCGATGGTGCGCTTTACTACGGTCTCTACCGGAACGTCCTTTCCAAGGTCTATGACCTGATAGCCGTAGTTCTCCAGAACAACCTTGACTATGTTCTTTCCTATGTCGTGGATATCGCCTTCTACTGTAGCGATTATGATCTTGCCCTTGGACTGGGTGGTGCTCTTCTTCATTCTGGACTTCAGAAGGTCAAAGCCCTTGCCCGCGGCATTCGCGGCATTGATCAGCTGAGGCAGGAAGAGCTTCTGGCTTTCATAGAGGTCTCCGACCCTGTCAAGGGCGGGAATCAGATAATCGTCAATGACCTTCATGGGCTCCGTCGTTTCCAGCAGCTTTTCGGTTGCAAGCCTTGCCTCGTTGCCCAGCCCCTTGAGGATGGCTTCCTCGAGAGTCATTTCCGAGTTCTGATTTGCTTTTGGCTTCTCCTCTTCGGCCTGCGAGAAGCGCTCTATGTAGTTCTGACAGTCCCTGTCATCCCCGCTGAGGGCCTGATAGGCAGAAAGAGCATCCATCATCACTTGGTCGTTGGGATTAAGGATCGGAAGATCTAGACCGTTCTGAAGGGCCATGGTAAGAAAGCTTGCCGCAATGCGGTTTCTCTGCGGAAGGCCGAAGGCCACGTTGCTGACTCCCAGAGTCGCATGGAGCTTTAAATCTCCGGTGATCCTTCTGACTGCCTCGAGCGTGTTTCTTGCCTGATCCTGCTGGGCGGAGATGGTAAGAGTCAGCGCGTCTATTATCAGATCCTCTTTGCGTATTCCGGCTTCGGTTGCCTTCTTCAGGATTTTTTTAGCATGCTGCATGCGTTCTTCTACGGTGGAGGGCAGGGCCTTGTCCATGGCAAGTCCTACGACAGCCGCCCCGTACTTTTCGGCAATGGGAAGAACGGATTCAAGCTTTGCGTCCTCTGCATTGACCGAGTTCACGATGGCCTTGCCGCAGAAGTACCTCAGTCCGGTCTCGATAGCCTTGGGGTCCGAAGAGTCAATCATCAGCGGTAGGTCAACCACGCTCTGAACAGCCTGTACCACTTCCTTCATCAGAGCGCTCTCGTCTGCGTCGGGGATACCGACGTTGATGTCCAGGATTGAGGCTCCGGCCTGCGCTTGCTCCATGGCAAGCTTTCTGACAAAGTCCAGATCGTGCGCCGCAAGGGCTGCTCTGAGCTTCTTCTTTCCCGTGGGGTTGATGCGTTCTCCTATGACATTGATCCTGTCAAACGGGACCGCCTTTGCCGCCGAGCAGACTCCGGATATCTTCTTCGTTATTGCCTGTCCGGCTGCTTCTTTTCCTGTGCTGCCCGATGCCTTTTTGAGTGCTTTGATGAAGGCCGGGGTGGTGCCGCAGCATCCGCCGAGTATTTCGATTCCGATGTCTGAAAACTTGGACATACCTTCTGAAAACTCAGCAGGTGTTATGAAATAGGCACCTGTTTTCGGGTCGGGCAGGCCTGCATTTGGCTTTGCTATCAGAGGCTTTTCGGTGTAGGTGCGCAGCCTTTGCATCAGCGGCAGAATCTCATCGGGGCCCAGCGAGCAGTTGATTCCCATGGCATCGACGCCGATGGCATCCAATGTCATAGCCATGCTCTGAAGATCCGTTCCCGTGAAGGTTCTTCCGTTCTCCTCGAAGCTCATTGTCGCCCAGACGGGAAGGGAAGTGTTTTCCTTTGCCGCAAGCACGGCCGCCCTCAGTTCCTGAAGGTCTGTGAAGGTCTCGAAGATGACCAGGTTCGCTTTTGCTTTCTGGCCGCATATTACCATCTGTCTGAAGATGTCATAGGCCTCGTCGAAAGAGAGTGTCCCCAGCGGCTCCATCAGTTCTCCGATGGGTCCGATGTCCAAGGCTACCTTTATTTTTCTGTTTTCTGATTCAGCGGCTTCCCTTGCAATCTTCAGGTTTGCTTCGATGGCTTCTTCAGTGCTGATTCCGGTGCCCTCAAGCTTCTTCCTGTTGGCCCCGAATGTGTTGGAGTAGAGTACATCGCTTCCGGCTTTGACGTAGTCCTTTTGGACGGAGAGCACTGCCTCCGGGTTTCTGAGGGCAAAAAGCTCCGGCTTCTCGCCGATTCCGAGCCCGAGGCTCTGGAGCATGGTGCCCATTGCACCGTCAAGTATGGTTCTGGCCATTGCAGACTCTCCCTTGTTTTCTGTAGACGCACTTTTCCGCCATCATACAGGTGCCGCAGCCGCTGCGCTCTAGCTTCTGTGCTCTGTCCGATATTCCGATTATACAGGTTACGGACTTTCTTGGCACCATCATTCCGCTGGGCGTTACTGCAAGACCTATGCGCTTTTCCGTCTGAAGGGCATCCATCAGAAGTCTCTGGCTGTCCAGGGGCAGATCCCCGTAGCCGGGGCTGAAACGGTCGGTGAGGTATAGGTTCTCTTCCCTGTAGAAGATCCTCATCTTTGCCTCGAAGGCATCGCATACGCTTTCGATGGCTACGCTCTGCGCGCTGTCGGTAATAACCGCATCCGACATGTTCGAGACCTCGGTCCTTCTCAGAAGGGCCTCTGCCTCCGCTCCGAGCGTGGCGGCCATGATGATCGCCTGTTTCGAGGATTTCAGAAGCTCCCTTATGTCGTTTCCTTCTAGTTTCAGACCTTCTATTTCGAAGTTTTTGACATCGAAAATCCTGTATGTAAGCCTCGGGCGGGCAAAGGAGGCTACCGCATCGATGCATCGCCGGAGTTGCTCTTCAAGCGCACTGCCGAGTTCCTGGCCATTGTATCCCAGGTATTTGAGGACCTCTGTTTTGCGGATTTCGGGCAGTTTGACTTCCATATCATGCAATTTT
The DNA here is from genome assembly GCA_918298275.1 of Spirochaetota bacterium. GTDB lineage: Bacteria > Spirochaetota > Spirochaetia > Sphaerochaetales > Sphaerochaetaceae > UBA9732. Next base: position 4,380 of record CAKJZO010000071.1, read on the forward strand.
ATAACGCGAGGTTGACTCTGTGCAACTATATATAGTAACATCGGTGGCAAGAAACTCTAGATCATGATAGAGGTGCGGTTGAAAAGAGTATCCGATCGGTCTTCAGGAAATGCCGGACGGGAAAAGGGTCAATCGCCGAGGAGATGGTCTTCTGCCTGGGAAGGCTTTCATCCGGGATGCGGGACAATATCCTGCGTACTGTCGCCAGCAATGGCGGAGAGCTATCGGTCACAGACCTCCATAGTCCGTGTCGTGGTAGATATCATGGCATGGAGAAGTGGAGGTTTTTTTATGGCAAAAATCAAGAAAGCCACAATCGTCAAGGGCATCTTCGTACTGCTCGTACTGACTTTGATGATCATCGCAGCCTGCTCGGGCAAGGATTTCTCCTATACCATCTGGGCACTGTTGCCGCCTGTGGTTGCAATCGGACTTGCGCTTTCCACCAAGGAAGTCTATTCATCGCTGTTCATCGGAATCCTCATCGGAGGTCTTCTCTATTCGGGCTTCAGCTTCGAGGGCACGCTGGTCCATGTGTTCCAGGACGGATTCGTCGCATCGGTTGCCGATGCCTACAATGTCGGAATCCTGATCTTCCTGGTCCTGCTCGGTGCAATCGTAGCCCTGATGAACAAGGCCGGCGGTTCGGAGGCTTTCGGACGCTGGGCATCCGAGCACATCAAGACCAAGACCGGAGCCATGCTGGCTACCACGGCCCTGGGAGTCCTGATCTTCATCGATGACTATTTCAACTGTCTGACAGTCGGATCGGTCATGCGTCCGGTAGCAGAAAAGCACAACATCTCCAAGGAGAAGCTGAGCTACCTCATCGATGCAACGGCAGCCCCGGTTTGTATCATAGCTCCTGTTTCTTCATGGGCAGCTGCAGTTTCGGGCTTCGTCAAGGATTCGGGTGTCAGCGGATTCGGCCTTTTCGTAAAGGCAATTCCGTTCAACTTCTACGCCATCCTGACCATCGTCATGATGCTCTGCCTGGCCCTGATGAAATTTGACTACGGTCCGATGCTCAAGTTCGAGCCCTACACGGTCGAGTCCGCAAAGCAGAAGATCGACAACATGATCAGCAGAAGCGGTTCCTTCTCGGAAAAAATCGATGTCATGGAAGAGGAGACAATCAAGGATAAGAGCCGCAAGAACGGCAAGGTTATCGACCTCGTGTTCCCGATTGTGGTTCTCATCATTGCCTGTGTTATCGGCATGCTCTACAGCGGCGGATTCTTCGAGGGCGCTGGGGTGATCCAGGCCTTCTCCGATTCCGATGCTTCTGTCGGCCTTCTTCTCGGAAGCGCATGTACCTTCATCATCGTGATCATCTACTACCTGATCAGACGCGTACTGAAGTTCCAGGACATCATGAGCTGCCTGCCCGAAGGCTTCAAGGCCATGGTTCCGGCAATCCTGATCCTGGTATTCGCATGGACGCTCAAGTCCATGACCGACAGCCTCGGAGCAAAGGAATTCGTCGAGGTTCTTGTCGAGGGCTCTGCAGCAGGCTTCCAGATCATGCTTCCCGCAATCATCTTCCTGATTGCCTGCTTCCTCTCGTTCTCGACCGGAACATCCTGGGGTACCTTCGGAATCCTTATTCCGATTACGATCAGCGTCTTCCCGATCACAACTTCGATCGGAGTCGTCTGTGTCTCCGCCTGTATGGCAGGTGCCGTCTGCGGTGACCACTGCTCACCGATTTCGGATACAACCATCATGGCCAGCGCAGGTGCCGACTGTGACCATATCAACCACGTCAACACCCAGCTGCCTTATGCCATCACGGTAGCCCTTGTTTCGTTCGTAAGCTACATAATCGCAGGCTTTGTTCCCAAGTGGGGCATCGTCCTTCCGATTTCAGTAGTTCTTATGATCGCTACGCTTTTCGTGATCAAGAAGATCACAGCAAAGAAGGCTGCAGCCTGAAACCGAGTCCGAATCATGTAATGAGGGAGTCCGCGAGGACTCCTCTTTCTATCTGTCCAGAAGATAATCCATCAGATCAGGATCCACTCTCTTTTTCTTTAAATCCGTGTCTTTTACATATAGCCTTCTGATGTTATTATTCAGGCATGAAGAAAGCCTTCACCGTAGCTATCCTGAGCCTCATTGCAGTCTCCGCTCTGTTCTGTCTGAGCGTCAGAAGCTCCGATGAAGTCCATCCGTTCGATTCCATCCCGATGCTTGAGACTTACTATGACGAGTCGGATGACGGATACTCTTCCTTCTGGGACAACTGCGAGATATCGCTGCTTACCATTTCATCCGGCGGGCCGCTTTATTCCTGGTTCGGGCATTCTGCATTCCTGATCAGCACTCCCGACGGGCGTGATATTGTCTTTGACTACGGTACGTTCTCCTTCAATGACGAGGACTTCTTCGTCAACTTCGCCTTCGGTCGGCTCTGGTTCCTGTGCCTTTCTTCCAGTGCCACATACCAGATGATGGAGATCGAGGATGAGGGCAGGGGCGTGACCAAGGTCGTGCTGCCTCTTACCGCATCGCAGAAGAAAGCCGTCATAGGTTTCATGAATGCCAATATCAAGGCGGAGAACCGCACCTACCTCTACCATCACTACGAAGACAACTGCGCAACAAGGCTAAGGGATATAATCGACCGGACCACAGGCGGAGCATTCAAAGCCTGGGCGCAGTCGGTCCCGGGTCTTACATTCAGACAGCAGGCCTCCCGCGCCCTGTCCAGAAATCCGTTTGTGCTTTGGGCCCTGGATTTCCTACAGAGCGGAAACATAGATAAGAGCGCAACCCTTTGGGACGAGATGTTCCTCCCCGATATGCTGGAGAAGGGCGTCCTTGCTTTCTATGGCTTGGAAAAAGAGACTGTTCTGGACAGTACGGGCCATTATGCTCAGACTTCCGCCGAGCCCGATAACAACATCCTGTTCTCCCTGATCTTCGGTCTTGTACTTGGCGGAATCTCTTTTGCACTATTATTAGTGGGCTGGAGAAAGGCACATTATATATATAGTGGAATAATGGAAATCATCTTCGGCATACTGGGATCGGTGCTGTTCTTCATGATGACTTTCACCAACCATGACGTGACCTGGTTCAACGAAAACATCATCTTCATCAACCCGCTGCTGATTGTTCTTGCCGTCTTCTCATTCATGGCCTGCGGCAAAAAAACGGACAAGTGGGGCAGGGTTGTCTCGATCTCACACAAGATTCTCTTCGGCCTGATCCTGCTGCTTGCCATCCTCAAGCTGATTGCCGGCAACATCTTCTTCCAGCAGAACTGGAACATAATCATCACGATGGCGCTCTTCTATCTGCCGGGTTGTTTCGCATCAAACAGAAAAAGGTAGGAATCATATATTTTTGATCGGATAAAGGTCTCTGGGTTCTCTCCAGTTTTCGAGTTTCAGACCATCAATCTGAGTGAAGTGTTTGAGATTATCCGTGACTAAAATGCATTTCAATGAACGGGCATGTGCGGCTATCATCTTGTCTCTGTCCACACATGCGTCGGTTGATCCTTTCTTTTTCAACTCTGCCAATATATCGCCGAAATGAATTGAAGCGAGCAGATCGAAATCCATGATGCGGATTCCGGCAAGGATACGCCTGATTGCATCCCTGTTCTTCTCCGGATATTTGCTGTTCATTATTCCATACTCAAGTTCTGCATAAGTTATGACGGAAATGCATAGATCTTTTCCGGTATGAAGCGCTATTTTTCCCGCACAGGTGGAGTCCGGGTGTCGCATCGCGAAAATCAGGATGTTGGTATCCAACATGAAAGTCATAATTCAATCCTAGGGTTCTGTATTTCTTCCGGACGGCCATCTGCCAGAAAATCATCGCTCAGCATCAGCAGACCTTTTAGAAAAGATATCTGAAGGTCATCTTTCGGAGTTATGACGATGGAGTCTCCGACCTTGTTGATTACCACTTCCGTTGCATCGATGTGGTATTGAACAGGTATTCTGATTGCCTGACTTCTTCCCGACATGAAAGGTTTTGTTGTATAGACAGCTGTATTCATGATTCCTCCTATAAGTGATGCCCAATCAAATAATATATCATGTCATATTACAAATCAAGGAAATACAAAAAAGGCTCTGTGACCGAACTGCCACAGAGCCCGCTGCCGACCAGGGTAAATCAGCAGAAGAAAGATTTTCTTCGTTCTTATTATATATGTTACATTAAGTTGTCAAATGTAACAACTGAAAAATAACGTTACAAATGGGCACTTCTGATGCAGTTGTATGCAATTTGTATGCTTTTTGAGTCGTTTTAAGATTTTTCAGTTTTAAGATTGCTATTTGTCAAAAAAACTACAAGTTGTATGCCCTAAAAACGTGAAAAAACAGCCAAAAACCATACAAATCAGATAAAAAAGTCTAAAAATTGTTTTTACAAATGTCGAAACGCAGTGATAAAATATAGAAAGAATAGTACGGACGAAAGCCCGTTTCACTTTTTTATCTGGAGGTACAGAATCGTGGAAAAAGTGTTTACTCTCAAAACGAAGAAAGGAAGCTGGCATCTGTTGTGGCTCTTTGTGGGCATCATGCTCTTCTTTGCTTTCCTTTCGAACATGTTGTCAACAAACTTCTACAGAGTGACCCACACAAAGGTCAGTTTCGATGTCAGAGGTGCTGATATCGGATTCGAACTGTGGCGCCCGGCAGGAATCAATGGCAATGAGCAGCTTCCTGCAATCATGATCAGCCACGGAGGCTCCGAAATGCTCGGCTGTACCAGCCTGTATGCTTGGGAGTTCGCACGCAGAGGTTTCGTCGTCATCAACGAGAACATGAACGGTGCCGGTATGAACGGACAGCCGAACGTTGATGCTATGGGAAACACCTTCGGCAGCTACTCAAGAGCCGGTGATGCCGGACACCTGGACATCCTGAACTATGTCAGGTCAATCAAGTATGTCGACAAATCCAGGATCTGTGTTTGGGGTCACTCACAGGGTGGTGGAACACAGGGTGCAGCTCTCAGACTCGACGGAACTTCCCTCACAGTCAACGATATGTGCTGCAACATCCTTCATGATGACTACGGCGTAGAGTTCACCGAGGAGATGATCAGACAGAATGCTGATGACATCGCCAAGGAAAAGCTCACCGATTATCAGCTGGGTGAATACATGGTCAAGAAGCAGGCTGCTGTAGAGAAGTACAACCAGACAGTCTTCTTCAACAGAGGCGGCGGTGGCGGAAGAGCAGTCGTTGCTGGAATTACAGTCCAGAGAGATGCACAGCTCAACAGAATGCCTTCAATCGGTGCACACGAGGATAAGGGTCTCCCAGATCCCGAGCATGCAGCCCCTATATGTCCGGCTTCAGACTTGATCCGGCTAAGGGCGATTCCCTCAAGGTCGGCGGTATCTACTATCTGCCGGATAACTCAATGGACGGCAACACAGAGTCCATCTACCTCGGACAGATCTTCGAGATCGATGTCAGAACCAACCCGACATTCAAGAAAGCTGTCGAGGAAAGAGCCTGTTCGTTCTACAACGTCCCGCAGACAATCCACAACGGCTGGCTGTGGTCCTACAAGTGTGTTTCAACAACAGTTGAGTTCGTGACACAGTGCTGCCAGTACAACTGCGGCGAGCTGTCGGATCCCGCAACCGTTCCTATCAGCGGAAGAAACTGCTGGCTCAGCTATCTCACACTCTGCTGCACGACAGCTGCATTCTACACACTCATGATGGTCCTGGTCTGCATCGCATCCATCATCATCAAGACCGAGTTCTTTGCTCCTATCGAGTATGAGAGAGTTGCAGCAAGAATGCCGATCAAGGGCATCCCGTTCTGGTTCTGGTTTGTTGCAACAGCAGCAGCTGGATTCGCAGGTGAGTGGGCATGTTCTCAGAACGATGCCGGATTCTCATTCTCAATCAACACCATGACCAGATTCATCCCATGGGAGCCCGGTCAGGTCAAACTCTGGTGGTCAGTAATCGCAACAGCCGTCGTCGGTGTTGCCCTCTACTTCCTCCTCGGATTCGTTTCCAAGAAGATCAACAAGGATCAGGAACCTGTCCTTGCAAGCCTCAAGGAACTGAACATCAAGTGCGGTGTCAAGAACTTCTTCAAGGCAATGCTCCTTGCCGGAATCCTCTGGGCATGTGCATACCTGTTCGCAGCATTCATCGATAAGTTCTTCGAGACCAGATTCCTCCATGTCGACGGTTCTTACGAGCTGATGCAGTGGTACAACTTCGGAAGAATGTTCAGATACTTCCTGATTTGTCTGCCGTTCACACTGGTTATCAGCACATTGAACAACATGGTCAAGCTCAAGGGCGTCAGCGAAGGTGCCGATACAGCTATCAGAGTCTTCGTACTGACACTTGGTATGATCCTCTTCATGGGTATCGGATTCCTCGTAACCTACAGCGCACCTGGTCACAAGGAGATCTTCCACATCCACGCAATGCTGGCAACAATCTTCCTTATCCCGGCAATGAACTTCCTGTATGTCAAGATGTACAAGGCAACCGGAAACGTCTATGTCGGCGGTGCTCTCGTAGCCCTGTTCATGGCATGGAGATGTGCTGGTTACCTCTGCCAGAGATTCATGCTCTACGGAAACAACGAGATCGCAGCATTCTGGGGTATCCCGTTCATTTGATGTGTGGTATAATTAACTTGGAGGTTCAAGTATGAAGAAAAGAATTATCGCTGCTTTGATGATCGTCGCTCTTGTTCTTGCAACAGCCATCAGCTGTAATAACCCGAACAAGTCACCTACGGACAAGGTCGGTGGATATCACACCAGCATGGTGAGAGTTGAGAAAAATCTCGGCTGATCATCAGTCATCAACAGCTTTACTTGGCCGTCACGAAAGTGGCGGCCTTTTCTTTGCACTTCAGCCTTTGCATGATTGTGCAGAAGCTGTTCTCAGCCTGTGCGGTGGCTCTGCGCAATAGGTGGGCCCGCTGGCCATAACCGATGCGGGCACACCCGTATGGAGCAGATCAGGCTCTGCCCAGGCTGTGACCGGCTTATGCACATGAGTGCCCAGCTGTCTATTTCAGGTATTTCTCTATGATTTCATCGATGCTTTCCAATCTCAGCGGGCTATGGGCGTCCTCATGTGTAATAAGAATTTCTTCCCCGATTGTGTATCCCGCATCCAAGACTCTGATCAGTCTGTTGAGATTATCAGTACAGTATCTCGGATCGCTGAGTCTGCCGAGGTGCTCCCAGAAGTAAGCCTTTCTGGTTCGCTTGTTGAGTACATAGAAATCAGGATGAAGCGTATCCCTGTCAAATGGATCGAATCCTATGGCTTCAAAGCCCACAAGCCTTCCGTATGCATCGAATACAGGACGGGAACTATCAGGTTCTGCCTCAGGAGTAAAGGCAACTTCATAGTGATAGGGGATGTTGTTTGCAAGTAATCTGTCGGCTATGATGGCCTCACTCTTTGAACCTACATAGTCTCCTCGTATGGTCTTGAACTTGTGATAATCATCCTCTGCATGGATTCTTTTCCTCTTGACGACAAGGTTTCCTTCCTGCCACTGCGCAGCATAATCGTCGTCAGACATCGATAGAGGTTCAACAAAAGGCTTAAGTGCGTCCGGTAGTGCAGAGTATACCTCATTGATATCCGAATTCTCAGCATCGAGTATTCTCAGGCATTCTTCAATCTGGGCAATCTCTTTCCGTGAAGTCTTCCTCAATTCCCTGAGATATCGCTTTCGAGCATAGCGCGATATTTCCTCTCGTTTTGCATTTCCGAGATATGTGCACTTTCCGTCTGTACCCCTCAGAAAAAACCTTGTTTTGCCCTGGACCTTCTTTACTGTCAGATATCCGTCCAGATTATCTTCCTCAAGGCTGTTTACCAGTTTCTTCAGGTAGTCCAGCAACGATTCCATCTGAGTGCGAATTGTTTCTTTTGTAGGATTTGTTCTCTGCATACTACAAGCATGAATCAGAACTATACTATTCTCAAGGAAAAATAGATGAATAAGTATAAAGTATACCAAAACCGTCTATTATTATGATAGTTGGTATATAAAACAGCATAAAAATAGGGTGTCCAGAGATTCTGAACACCCGTGTTTGATTATTATCGGTCTTATCTGAGCTTCCAGGCGATATCGTTGAAGAAGAGCTCCTTCTCGAACTTCTCTGCCGTGGTGTCCTTTCCGATGTGGACGAACTCGATTTCCATGATGCGCGCCCAGTCTGCAAGCATCTCCGCATCTACGTCATAGGAGAGCACCGTGTGGTGTGCTCCGCCTGCCATGATCCAGCATTCGATTCCCGTGGCAAGATCCGGCAGTCCCTTCCACATGACTCTGGCAACCGGCAGGTTCGGCATTTCCATGATGGGCTTGATCGCCTCGATGTCCTGTACGATCAGGCGCATCCTGCCGCCCATGTCGATCAGCGAGGCTACGATTGCCTTTCCTGCCTTGCCCTCGAATACCAGGCGGGCAGGATCCTTCTCGTTCATTCCGATTCCCAGATGGTGTGTCTCGATCCTGGGTCTTCCTGCTGCAACGGAGGGGCAGACCTCAAGCATATGGGCTCCGAGAGAGCATTCCTTGCCCTTGACCAGATGGTAGGTGTAGTCCTCCATGAAGGCCGAGGCTCCGTTTCCGTTCTCACCCATTGCCTTGATGATTGCCGTCATTGCGCTGACCTTCCAGTCTCCCTCTGCGCCGTAGCCGTAGCCCTGGGCCATCAGGTGCTGGGATGCAAGGCCGGGCAGCTGCTCCATGCCGTAGAGGTCCTGGAAGGTGTTGGCGAAGGCCTTGCAGCCGTTTCTGTCCATCATCTTCTTCATTGCTATCTCTTCGCGGGCCTGATAGCGGATGGCGGCGATATCCTTGGTGTTGATGTCGTAGTTCTTCTTGTATTCAGCAAAGAGCTCGTCCACTTCGGCCTCGGTGACTGCGGCCATCTCCTTGACCAGGTCTCCGACCGCCCAGGTGTTGACCTGCCAGCCGAGCTTGATCTGGGCTTCGACCTTGTCGCCTTCGGTGACCGCGACTTCTCTCATGTTGTCGCCGTAGCGCATGACCTTCATGGTATTGGAAACACGGACTCCGATACAGACGCGCATCCACTTGGCAATGCGCTTCTGGACCTCAGGATCCTTCCAGTAGCCGGCGATGACCTTGCGCGGCATGCGCATCCTGGTTCCGATGAAACCGTGTTCACGGTCGCCGTGGGCTGCCTGGTTGAGGTTCATGAAATCCATGTCGATCTCCTCGTTGGGGATCTCCAGGTTGTACTGCGTGGCAAGGTGGCAGTAGGGCTTCTGCAGATTTGCGAAGCCGTTGATCCACATCTTCGAGGGGCTGAATGTATGGCACCAGGTAATGATTCCGTAGCAGCTGTCATCGTAGTTGGCTTCCTTGATGACATCCGTAATCTGGCTGTTGCTCATTGCGGTGACTTTGTAGATCAGAGGATAGGGAAGTGCCTTGGAAAGCTCCGTAGCCATTTCCTGTGCTCTCTTTGCGACTGTTTTGAGGACTTCATCCCCATACAGGTCCTGACTTCCGACTATGAACCAGAATTCCTTTTTCAATTTCTAACCTCCTGCCCGTAGTAGGCGTTCTTTCCGTGTTTCCTATAGTAGTGCTTGTCCAGAAGAGTCTGGCTGACGCATGGGGCCTCGGGCCTCAGCGTCATCGCGTGATAGTTCATGAATGCGACTTCCTCCATCACCACTGCATTGTGCACGGCGTTGGCGGCGCTTGTTCCCCATGCAAAGGGACCGTGGTTGCGGACCAGCACTCCCGGCACGGCATTCGGATCGATTCCCCTGAAGGTCTCGATTATCACCGTTCCGGTGTTCTTCTCGTACTGGCCCTTGATCTCCTCGTCTGTAAGCGACCTGGTGCAGGGGATGGAGCCGTAGAAGTAGTCTGCATGGGTCGTTCCCATCGGTCGGATTTCCAGTCCGGCCTGTGCGAAGCTGGTTGCCCAGCGGCTGTGGGTATGGACCACGCCGCCGATATCGGGAAATGCCTTGTAGAGCTCGATGTGTGTGGGCGTGTCGCTGGAGGGTCTGAGTTTTCCTTCCACGACGTTGCCCTCGAGATCCACGACCACCATGTCGGAGGCCTTCATCTCGTCATATTCGACTCCGGACGGCTTGATCACTATCAGTCCGGACTTGCGGTCGATTGCCGAGACATTGCCCCAGGTGAAGGTCACCAGGTTGTGTTTCGGAAGCAATAGGTTGGCTTTCAGTACTTCTTCTTTGAGTTTCTCAAGCATTGAATGCCTCCAATGCCTTCTTTTCCACATCAAGAAGCTTTTTGTAATTCTCTATGTAGGCGTCGAAGCCCTTGACCTCTGCATCGTCTGCCATGATGGTCATGGTCTTGCTGCCGGCAAAGACCTGCTGGTCCAGATAGTCTTCCAGCGTGCTGCCCTTGCCCCAGATCATGTAGGCTGCAAGAAGGGCCATGCCGTAGGGGCCGCCTTCTCCGGCAGTCTCCATGACGGAGACGGGAGCTCCGATTGCCGCGCTGAGTATCCTCTGGCCTGCAATCGGGGTCTTGAAGTAGCCGCCGTGGCCGAAGATCTTGTCGATCTTCACGTTCTCGGACCTCAGGATATCCATTCCGATTTTGAGGGTTGCCATTGCGCTCATCATGTGCGTTCTCATGAAGTCGGCAAGATGTACCTGCGAATCCGGCTTGTGCAAAAAGAGCGGAAGTCCGCTGTCGAAGTCCGTCACGCCTTCGCCCGAGTAGTAGTTGCAGCTCAACAGTCCGCTGCAGTCCGGCTTTCCTTCAAGCGAGATGGAGTAGAGCAGGGAGAACAGCCTGTTGCGGTCTATTGCAAGGCCCGCCTTCTCTGCGAATTCCCCGAAGAGGTTGACCCAGCTGTTGATGTCCGTGGTGCAGTTGTTGCAGTGTACCATTGCAACGGCGGCACCGGACGGGGTGGTTACCATATCGATTTCCCTATGGACTCCGAGCTTCTTGTCTGTGACTATCATTGCAAAGTCGCTGGTTCCGGCACTGACGTTTCCGGTGTTGAGGCGCACGGAGTCTGTTGCGACCATTCCCGTTCCCGCATCTCCCTCAGGCGGTGCGATCGGGATGCCTGCCTGCAGTATTCCGCTCGGATCGAGGAACCTTGCTCCGGCTTCTGTGAGCTTTCCGGCTTCCTGACCGGCCACCAGGACCTTCGGGAAGACCTTTCTGATGTCCAGACCCGTGAGGGTGAGGAACTTGTCTGCCATGTCGGCATTGAAGTCCCTTGTGTCGCTGTCGATCGGGAACATGCCCGAGGCATCATCCACGCCGATGTTGTTCTGGCCGGTGAGCAGGCGGTTGACGTAGGCTGCAAGCGTCTCGACATGGGCGATGTCCTTGACGTGCTCCTCCTTGTTGAGGATCGCCTGATAGAGGTGGGAGATGCACCATCTCTGAGGTATATTGAAACCGAAGAGCTTGGTAAGCTTCTCTGCAGCTTCTCCGGTAATCGTGTTTCTCCAGGTCCTGAATCCCACAAGTGGCTTCCAGTTCTTGTCCGTGGGGATGTAGCCATGCATCATGGCCGAGATTCCGATTGCGCCCGTTGTGGTAAGTTCGACTCCGAACTTGGCCTTTACATCTGAACAGAGACGCACGAAGCAGGTCCTGAGACCTGTCTCGACCTCATCGTAGTGGTAGGTCCAGATTCCGTTCTCGAGTCTGTTCTCCCACTCGAAGTCGCCGGAGGCGATGCTCTTGAAGTTCTGATCCACCATGACTGCCTTGATTCTGGTGGATCCCAGCTCGATACCAATGACGGTTTTCTTAAGATCCATATCGATATACCTCTTTTGTGCGCATTGTTACTAAATATAGTATAGCACCGATTCGCGAGAAAACAATACAAATAACTTTACAAATAATTATGCCGTGGTAGAATTTAGGTAAGTTGTATGAACAACTTTAAAATGGAGAAATATGGGGTCGCGTCGATTCGAGTGGAGGGAAATATGAAGAGTTTGCCTAACATTCCCAAGACCATGAAGGCCTTGGTTGCCCACGGAGGGTATGATTACAGGTACGAGGATATTCCGGTACCGCAGATCAATGAGGATGAGATTCTGATTAAGGTCGAAGACTGCGGAATCTGTGCGGGAGACATCAAGGCCTATCATGGCGCCGAGGTCTATTGGGGAAGCCCCACGGTCAAGCCGTTCATGGACGGGCCTGTCGTAGCCGGACACGAGTTCATCGGCACCGTTGCCGCAATCGGCGACAATGCCGCAAAGAGGTGGAACCTCAAGCTCGGAGACAGGGCGGTTGCAGAGCAGATAGTTCCCTGCGGCGAGTGCAAGTTCTGCAAGGAAGGTCACTGGTGGATGTGCCAGTATCAGCATATCCACGGTCATCAGAAGATAGTCGCCGACGGCGGAATGGCTGAGTACATGAAGTATACCGTCCAGGATATCGTGCACAAGGTCTCGAAGGATGTTCCGGCAAAGTATGCGGCACTGATCGAGCCGCTCTCATGTGCCGTCCATACCATCGAGAGGGCAGGCATCAAGTTCAACGATATAGTCGTAGTTGCCGGAATGGGACCCATCGGACTGTGTGACCTGCAGCTGGCAAAGCTGAAGAATCCGAAGCTTCTGATTGCAGTCGATACAAAGGAGAAGAGACTGCAGGCTGCCAAGGAACTGGGAGCGGACATCGTCCTTAACCCGGCCAAGTGTGATGCGGCGGAAGAGGTCCGGAAACTCTCGGATGGCTACGGATGTGATGTGTATATCAACGTTACAGGCCATCCTTCCGGATGCGTGCAGGGTCTGGACATGATCCGCAAGCTGGGTACGTTCGTTGAATTCGGAGTCTTCGGTTCCGACACAACCGTCAACTGGTCGGTCATCGGAGACCGCAAGGAGCTCGATATCAAGGGATCCCACATCGGAGGCCAGCACGGCTATGACGTCGCGATCAGCATGCTGGAGAAGGGAATTTTCAAGGCCGAGAAGATCGTAACCCACGAGTTCCCGCTCAGTCAGTGGAAGGAAGCCTTCGAAATGGCGACGGTGGGAGAGGAGTCCATCAAGATCGTCCTCAACCCTGAAGGTTAAATGGTAAAGACGGCTGTCGCGCTGTGCGGCAGCCGGATTTCTTCAGATTGTCCTGAAGATGTATGTATGAAGTTGTATGTGTTTTTTCCGATTTGTATTGTACTCGGAAGTAAAGTTGTCTAGGATTGCTCACAAAGAGGTTTTGGAAATTTTATGTCGAAGTATTCCGCAATAGCAGACAAACTCAGGGAAGAGATCAAGGCAGGCGCTTACGCCAAGAGCGGAAAACTGCCCACGGAGTATGAACTCGTATCAAGATTCAAGGTCAGCAGGCAGACTGTCAGACAGGCTATCTCCAGCCTGAAGGCCGAGGGTGTCGTATACCAGATTCAGGGAAGCGGAACCTTCATCTCAAAGGATGCACCCGAACGCAAAGTACCGGAAAGTGCGTTCAAGAACATCTTCGTCATCTGCACCTATATAAGCGAATACATTTTCCCGAGCATCGTACGCGGCATAGAGAGCACTCTCAACGGTACGGGCTACAGAATCCATATAGCGGCAACCGGAAACAAGGTCGAACTCGAAAGAAAGATACTGAACGATGTCATAAACCTCAAGGAATGCGACGGAATCATCGTGGAAGGTTCCAAGACGGGTTTCCCGAACCCGAACATCAATCTCTACAGCAAGATCGAGGAAATGGGTATTCCGCTTGTGTTCCTCCATTGCTCCTATCAGGAGCTTCCCGATTCGGTCGTGGTAGGCATGGATGACCGCTCCGGCGGAATGATTGCCGCCAAGAAGCTCATCGAAGCCGGATGCAAGAGGATGCTGGGTATATTCAAGTCCGATGACCGTCAGGGTCTTCTGAGGTACGCAGGTTTCTCCGAGGGCGTCCTGCAGTCTGGCCTGGCTCTGGACAACATCGAGGTGCGCTGGTACACCACCGAGGACATAACCGAT
>CAKJZO010000072.1 GCA_918298275.1 Spirochaetota bacterium
ACACAATCGAGTCCAAGGTCGAACAGGGCCAGAAGATGACGGACGCCCAGCTTCTCGAGCTGGCAAAGGCAGAGACAGGCGATTTCTATGCCTACGGAAACTCTTCCCGTGTCGCAAACGCAATGAAGAACTTCGTTGCCAAGTACGGCGCAGAGCTCGGACTTACAGAGTCCAACGCTGTCGGCACAAAGATGAATGACGCCGATATCTATACCAACATCGCACAGGAGGCATCCGGTGCTTCCAAGGTTGCATCGGTCGTCATGATCCAGGACGGTGCACAGCTGGTTATGTACAGATCCGCTTCCGATGTCTTCGTGAACTACATCCCCGGAGCCGTAGCAGGTGTCATCGAGCAGGCTGACGCTCTTCCGCTGGTACACCAGTACATCAACAAGCTCTTCATCTGGAACGTCCTCGGCGACAATGCTCCCGTCATCACCAACGTATGGCAGCTGACGGAGCCCGCCCTCAAGGACAGGATCTTCTTCAAGAACCCGACGACAGAGCAGGTCAACAACAACTTCCTCATCATGTGTACAAGCGATGCATGGGCACAGAAGATCGCAGCAGCATACAAGAGCTACTACGGCAAGGACATCGAGCTCGGTTCCTACAAGAACGCAGGTTACAAGTGGGTGGCAGAGTTCCTGGCCAACGTCAACTTCTCGGTCAGCTCCGATACCACCATCTGCAACACGATCGCATCAGCTGAGAGCGCAGGTTCCATGGGTCTGTTCGTTCTTTCCAAGACAAGAGACCTCGATGCAAGCCTCAAGGCCAACCTCCAGGTCGGTGCCTTCACAGAGGCTCAGATCGATCCGTTCTCAGGCTTCATGTATCCGCTGTATGTCCAGATGACAAAGGCTGCAAACAGACCTTACACCGCAATGCTCTTCATCAACTACCTGATGACAAGCGAAGGTTTCGCACCGTGGGGCGGAGCAGGCACCAACATCCTCGGCGCATACTCCACCAACCCGGCAATCGGCGCTGCAGAGGGTGACCAGGCAATCGACTTCTGGAAGAACTGCCTCGTTGCCGAGGATGCAGCATACATCATGCAGAACAGAACTACAGTCTCCGACTTCATCAATGCAGAGATTGCAAAGAAGTGAGTCCGGAATCTGAATGATCTCGCAGGGGCGGGCAGGTTATCCCGCCCCGTTTTCGTATGGCGATAGCGCAAGATATCGCCTCAAGGAGTAATAATGGCCGAAATGGTAATCAACACCAGACCCAAGCGGAAGCTGATTTACCGGGTTAGGGACTTTGTGACCAAGCCCGAGAACATCATCCTGCTTGTCACAGTGGTGGTTCTCGGCTTCTTCACTATCTATCCGGTGGTGCTGCTTGTTTCCAACACGCTGAAGGTCAACATCGCGGACCTCTTCTATCCCGAGCTGTTTGGCAAGAAGGTAGGCTCGCTTACAACCTTCCACTGGAGGAGAATGCTGTTCTCCGATATGAGCGCAACCTATTTCTGGGTGCCTCTGAAGAATGCCGTGGTCATGTCACTGCTGGCCAGCATCATCGCCATAATCTTCGGCGGTGTCGTGGCCTTCCTGATAACTAGGACGGACCTGAAGTTCAAGAAGTTCTTCTCGACTGTCTTCATCTTCCCGTACATCATGCCGTCCTGGACCATCGCCACGTTCTGGATCAACTTCTTCCAGAACCCCAAGATAGGTAACTACCAGAGCGGAATGCTATACTATCTGACCGGCATAACGCTGCCCGAGAAATTCGTGTACGGACTTGTCCCGTGCGCCATAGTCCTGGGATTGCACTATGCACCGTTCGCCTACATCCTCATCGGAGGAATCCTGAGGAACATGGATGCCAACCTCGAAGAGGCTGCAACCATCCTGAAGGCCTCCAGAGCCAAGATAATCAGAAAAATCACGCTGCCTATCGTACTTCCGGCTCTAATGTCCACGTTCCTGCTGGTCTTCTCCAGCAGCATGAGCGCCTACGCCGTACCTCAGTTCCTCGGCGGTACGGGCGGCTTCAGGGTCCTTACCACGACGCTCAAGCAGTTCATCACCAACGGCTGGTACGGACAGGGCTACATCATGGCCATCTTCATGATCATCTTCGGTCTGGCCATTCTGGGAATCAACCAGAGGGTCACCGGAAGCAGGAAGAACTTCACCACCGTCACCGGCAAGAGCGGACAGATCTCCTATATCAAGCTGGGCGTCTGGAAGTGGATTGCGGCAGTGATACTGATCATTGTCTGCTCCTTCTGCTCCTTCATGCCGCTGGTAAGCTTCGCACTCGAGTCATGTACGATGATTCCGGGAGACTACAGCACGCTTACGCTGAAGTTCTGGATCGATCCCGGCTATCCGCTTCAGAACGGCCTGCACGGCCTGTTCCACGAGACCCAGGTCTGGTCTGCCTTCCGCAACAGCCTGGTTCTGTCGCTCTCCTGTGCACTGATTGCCGGAACCGTCGGAATCCTGATCGGCTATGCCGTTTCCAAGAGACGCGGATCAAGGCTTGCAAAGCTTGCCGACAACCTGGCGTTCCTGCCTTACCTGATGCCTTCGATGGCCATGGGCGCTGCGTTTTTGGCAATCGGTTCTGCAATGGGACTGAGCAAGACAATGGCGCTGCTGGTCCTTGTAGGAGCCATCAAGTACCTTCCGTTTGCATCCAGAAGCGGAATCAATGCAATGCTTCAGCTTTCGGGTGAGATCGAGGAAGCCGCCCTTATAGTGAACGTGCCTTGGTACAAGCGCATGCTCAAGATCATCTTCCCCATCCAGAAATCCACATTCATATCTGGCTATCTTCTTCCGTTCACCTCCTGCATGAGAGAGCTGAGCCTCTTCACGCTGCTCTCGTCGGGATCGATCTACCTCATGACCACATTGCTGGAATACTGGCAGATCTGGTGCTACCAGAGCGCGAATGCCCTGAACCTTCTCATCGTCGTGACGGTTCTGGCAATCAATCTGCTGGTCAACAAGCTCACGGGAGCAAGCATAGACAAGGGCGTAGGAGGTTAATATGCCGGAAATCAGACTGGAACACGTTACCAAACGTTTTGAGAAATTCGTCGCCGTCGATGACTTGAACCTTCACATCGACGAGCATGACTTCATAACACTGCTCGGCCCGTCAGGCTGTGGAAAGACCACAACCCTGAGAATGATCGCGGGTCTTGAGACACCCACCGAGGGAAGGATCACCATAGGGGACAAGGTCGTCTTCGATGCCCAGACGGGAATCAACGTCTCGCCGGCCAAGAGAGACATCGGATTTTTGTTCCAGAACTATGCCCTGTGGCCTCATATGACGGTCTATCAGAACATAGCCTTCGGACTTGAGAACCTCAAGTGGAAGAAAGAGGACATCAAGGCCCGCGTGCAGGAGATGCTCGAGATGCTCCGCATAGAGGAGTTCGTAGGCCGCTATCCTGCAGAGCTCTCAGGCGGTCAGCAGCAGCGCGTTGCCATCGCAAGGACCCTGGCACCCAAGCCTCAGGTCCTCTTCATGGACGAGCCGCTTTCGAACCTGGATGCAAAGCTCCGCAGCGAGATGAGAACCGAGCTCAAGAGGCTTCACTCCGACTCCAACTCCACCTTCGTGTACGTCACGCACGACCAGCTGGAGGCCATGACATTGGCAACCAAGATCTGTCTGATGGAGAAGGGCGTCCTGCAGCAGTACGATCCGCCGCTTACGGTCTACTCCCAGCCGGCCAACCGCTTCGTCGCTGACTTCGTCGGAAACCCGACCATGAACTTCATCGACGCCAGGGTCACGGACGGCTGTGTGATGGAATTCCTGGGCATCAAGGCCAGATTCACACCGAACGATGCCTCCGAGGCCATCAAGGCATCGGAAGTGGTTCTGGGAATCAGGCCTGAGTTCTTCACCATCTGCGAGGGCGGAAAGATCAAGGCCACGGCCTATTCCACGCTGCCTTCGGGAATGGAGACTACCGTAAAGGTCAAGCTCGCTGACGAGCTGGTTTCCTCCGTGGTGTTCGGCGCAATCGACTATGCGGTCGACCAGCCGATCTGCTGCGACATCATCGGAAACCAGATCTGCGTATTCGACAAGGAGACCACAAGCAGGGTCTCCATCGGAAAACTGGAAGTCCTGTAATGAAAAACATTATCCGGAGGGCTGCCGCTTCGGCAGTCCTCCTTCTGATGCTTGTTGTTCTCTGCTCCTGTTCAAAGCTCACTTCGGGTCTGATAAAGGTGCATACTCATACCTTCTATCCTTACTTCGATACGGTTGGGACCCTAAGCAGCTATGCTCTGGACAAGGAAGAGGAGTTCAATCAGAACGCCGCAGAAGTTAACACCGTCCTGGAGCACTGGCACAGGCTTCTGGATATCTACAACGAGTACGAGGGAATGAGCAACCTCTGCACCGTCAACAGGCTTGCAGGCCAGGCCGTGAAGGTGGATCCGGATCTGATTGCCTTCGTCAAGTACGCAAAGGACATGTGCATTCTCACAAAAGGGGAGATGGACATCTCTCTCGGAGCCGTTCTCAGGCTCTGGCATGAGGCAAGCATTGCAGAAAAGCCCTATGTGCCGGCCGAGGAAGACCTCAGGGAAGCTGCAAAGCATACGGGCTTTGACCTGGTGGAGATCGACGAGAGCGCAGGCACTCTGCGCCTGACTGATGAGCTTGCAAGCCTGGATGCCGGAGCTTTGGGCAAGGGTTATGCTGCAGAAAGGGCGGCAGAGCTTCTTTCAAAGAAGGGAGTGACCGGCTATGGCCTGAATCTGGGCGGAAACATCAGGTTCCTTGGTTCCAAGGCGGACGAAAGCCCGTTTACGGTCGGAATCCGCGATCCCCTGAATCCCGAGGAACTTGCGCTTACGCTCAATCTGGCCGACTGCAGCTGCGTCACCAGCGGAGACTACGAGCGCTACTTCACCGTGGACGGAAGAAGGTACTGCCACATCATCGACAAGGACACCCTGATGCCCGCAAGCTACTTCACATCGGTTTCCGTAATCTGCAAGGACAGCGGTCTGGCAGATGCGCTTACAACAGCGCTCTTCTGCATGAACTTTGAAGACGGCTTTGCCCTGATCTCCTCCCTTGAAGGCGTAGATGCCGTATGGATCTGGATCGACAGCAGCATCCGCTACACCATGGGTCTGGATTCCGTCATCAGTCTGGTCTGAGGATTATGGACAGCAGGAAAAGAAGGACAACGCTTGTCAGGGACCTGGTCCTGATTGCGGTCCTTCTATGTCTGGGCATCGGACTTCTGGTGGTTCTCAGAAGTCACAACCGCACGGGCGCCTATGCCGTCGTAATGGTCCAAAATCGGGAAATAGCAAGATATTCTTTAGCTGTTGATGGCGTTTATGACATCAATGGCGGTACTAATAAAATCGAAATCAAGGACGGCAGGGTGCGCATGATCGAGGCAGCCTGCCCGAATCATCTGTGCATCCGCCAGGGCTGGATACGCTTCGAGAACCAGAGCATCGTGTGTCTGCCCAACCGCCTGAGCGTCATCGTCCGGGGGACGGATGACAGCTATGACTACGTCTTGTGAGGTGCGCCGTGGAGACCAGGAAAGTCGTTCATATGGGAATGCTGATTGCCCTTGCCATGGTGCTGTCCTTCATCGAGAGCCAGATCCCGGCCTTCATAGCCGTGCCGGGAATCAAGCTGGGTCTTGCAAACATAGCCGTGGTCTTTGCCCTCTACAGCCTGGGCTTCAGGGAAGCTCTGGGAGTCTCGCTGATCAGGGTACTTTTCAGCGCAATACTATTCGGGTCGGTCCTGTCCGGCCTTTACTCGGCAGCCGGGGCCATCCTGTCGCTTCTGGGCATGGCTCTTCTGAAGAAAAGCGGCTTCTTCGGCACCGTCGGCGTAAGTGTCAGCGGAGCTGTTTTACATAACCTTGGACAGATAGGCATTGCATGCTTTATACTGAGAACTCAGGCACTGGTCTACTACCTGCCGTTTCTGATTCTGAGCGCAGTCGTAGCCGGTATAGTGATTGGAATAATCGCAGCCGTTCTGGTTGAACGCCTTGGAGGAGACGAATATGGACGACGAGCAGAGAAGTGAAGAAGTGATCAAGGATGAAGAAAAGAGATTCTCACCGATTTTCTTCGAAATCGGCGGCAAGATGGGCAAGCTGGAGAAGGGCATCCACTGGGTGACCTCTGCCATCATGGTTTTCATCTGTGTCGTAATCATCGCAGGTATTCTGGTGAGCTTCATCCGGATTCCTTCCTATTTCGAGGACCTGATAAAGGGGCAGCCGGGCTCGCTGCTTGCGCTGCTTGAGTATGCTGCCGAGATAATAATCGCTGTCGAGCTCATCTATGTCATAATCGCACAGAACCTCGAATCCATCGTCGAGATCCTGATGATCGCATTCACCCGTGAGCTGATAATCCGCAACTGGGAGATGTGGGAGATCATGCTGGGTGTTGCAGTCATCGCAGGACTGTTTGCAGTCAGAAAGTATCTGATGCACAGGAAAAAATGATTACTCTCAGGGGCCTTGGCTTTTCCTATCCGGACAGTGCAGAAGACGACTATGCTCTGCACTCGATAGACATGGAAATCGCAGACGGCTCCTTTTGTGCCGTCCTCGGGGCCAACGGGTCTGGCAAGTCCACCCTGGCCAGGATCCTCAATGCTCTTCTGCTTCCCTGTCAGGGGAGTCTGAGCGTGGACGGTACGCAGATAGACGAACCGGAAGCAATAAGAAAGATAAGATGCTCGGTAGGCATGGTTTTCCAGAACCCGGAAAACCAGATTGTTGCCGATACCGTCGAGCAGGATGTGGCCTTCGGGCCGGAGAACCTCGGCCTAAGCAATGCCGAAATCAGGGAAAGAACGGAGAAAGCCCTCTGCCTGATGGGCCTTGAGAATCTGAAAAAAAGAAATCCGAGACAGCTTTCCGGAGGACAGCTTCAGAAGCTGGCCATTGCCGGGGTACTTGCCATGGACTGCAGGTACATAGTGCTGGACGAGAGCCTGAGCATGCTGGATGCCCAGACAAAATCAGAGGTTCTGGAACCGCTTAAAAACCTCAATGAAGAAAAGAAGCTGGGGATTATCATGATTTCCCATGACATCAGGGACTGCATTTATGCAGACACTGTCTTTGTACTTGACCACGGGCATCTTGCCATGCAGGGTAAGGCAGAGGCGATACTTGAACGCAAGGATGAGCTTAGATCTCTGGGGATAAGATGCTGAAGGACCTGAATCTCGGACGCTATTATGACAGCTCCTCTTTCCTGCACCGCCTGGACCCGCGCACCAAGCTTGCGTTTCTGCTGATTTTCATTGTCTGCGCATTTCTTGCCGAAACTGTAATCCAGTGTGCAGTTGTCCTCTGCACGCTTGTTGCCCTGATTGCACTTTCAAGGGTCCCGCTTAGGTTCATGTTCAAGGGCTTCAGGACCATAGTGGTTGTGGTTCTGATTGTGGATGTAATCAACATCATCTTCTTGGATGACGGAATCCGCATCTCGATTCTCCTGACACTGCGCATGTTCGAGGTGATTCTGGCCTCCAATCTGCTGACTCTGACCACAAGAGCGCGCCGGATCGCCGACGGTCTTGAG